>CAKZSO010000025.1 GCA_937921255.1 Candidatus Bipolaricaulota bacterium | reverse complement strand
CCAGGCGACGTCGAGGTTCGCCCGGGCCATGGCGTAGAGGAACGGGCCCACGAGGTAGAGGAGGAACAGGACCCACCGCTGGGGCTGGAGGAGCCGCCAGCCGCCCCGTTCCCAGACGAGGGGGCCGGTGAACCAGCCCACAAGGAGGGCAATCACCGCACCGGCGAGGAGCTCGTCGGGGGCCCAGAGACCCCACCGCCCGCTGAACGCGGAGAAGACGAGGTACAGAGCGAAGGCCAGGACCCCCGTCGTCGTCCATTCCGCCAGCCGGCGCATACAGGCCGGACTATAGCCAGCGGGAGCAGGCTGTGCAATCCGGCGGGTCTCACGGGTCGGCACGGGGATGGCAGGCGGGTATCATCGTCTCCTATGCACGACATCCGTCTGGGAACCGAGGACGTGATCCGAAGGCAGATCGAGCTTGCCTCCCGCAACCACAAGCTCTTCCAAGACCGCAACGTGCGGGCGTTCAACGTGATGGGGGCGATTGGGTCAGGGAAGACCCTCCTCATCCTCCGCCTCGCCGAGCGACTGAAGGATAAGGGCCTGCGGGTCGGGGCAATCGCCGGGGACGTAGCGGGCGATGACGACTACCAGAGGTTCGTCGCGGCCGGCCTTGTCGCCGCCAACCTCAACACCGGGGACGACTGCCACCTCGACGCCCACCGCGTGGGCCACGCCCTGGAAAGCTTCCCGCTCGGCGACGTGGATGTCCTGTTCATCGAGAACGTGGGCAACCTCGTCTGCCCGGCCGACTTCCCGCTCGGGACCGAGGGTGAGCTCGTCGTGATCTCCGTCACCGAGGGGGACGACATGGTCCGCAAGCACCCCAAGATGTTCGCCCAAACCGACGTCCTGGCCGTGAACAAGGTGGACCTGGCGAGCTTCGTGGGGGTGGACCCGATGGTCCTCGTGGACGACTACCGGAGGCTCAACCCCCACGGGAAGGTCGTCCTCACCGACGCCAAGAGCGGCCGCGGCGCGGACGATCTCCTCGCCGTCCTCGGGCTCTAGGTGCACGAGTACTCGCTTGCCCACGCACTCCTCGAAGGCCTGACCGAGCACCTCGGCCAGTACCCGGTACAGGGGCGGGTGAAGGCTGTCCACATCCGTAAGGGCGAGCTCCTCATCCTGTCCGAGGAGGCGCTGGCCGAGGCGTGGCGAATCCTCACCGATGGCACGCCCGTCGCGGGTTCGGAACTCCGGATCGAGAAGGTTCCCGTCCGGGTCCGCTGCCCGGCGTGTGGGTACGAAGGGCCCGTTCGGTACGTGAGCGAGGAAGGGTGGCACTTCGTTGTGCCGGTACTCGCCTGTCCCCAGTGCACAGGCCGGGCCGAGGTCGTCGAGGGCCGTGACCTCGCCATCGTCGGCCTGTCCGTGGACGACGCCCCACTGGATCGCCCGTCCACAGAAGAACGGAACGGGAGTCGTCGGCTCCTCGGAGAAGACAGGGATCTTTGCGGCTGACGGACCCCTGCCCCCCCCAACACGGAGAGGCCGAGACGAAGCGAACAGACTGCGCACCAGGACGCCTGCGAACCCGGTGTTCTCACGGGCACCCTGGCCTACAACAAGGGACAGACCTACCAGCCGCTGTCGGAAGGGTTCAGTCTGTCGCGCTTCACACGGGGTGAGGGACCGGAAGACGGCAGTCGTCCCTGACCCATAGAGTCCTCCCCGTGGACAGGGCTTCGGCCGCCAGAGGTTGGCCAGCCGCGACCTCGGCCAGGGTGTACGGAAACACGTCGACCGGGAGAGGCAGGTCATCCGGCGCGTAGTCGGGAATGCGATCGAGAAACGGGCGAGGATGGTCGCGGAGGACGATCAGCACGTCGAGGTCGCTCCCCGGCACGGCTCGCCTGCTCGCGAACGACCCGAACAGGACGACGGCCAGCACCTCCGGTCGCTCCCGGATCTCCTTCACCCAACGAGCGAGGGCGTCCTGGATGGCCCCCTCATCGAGCGAGAAGACGGTCACAGAACCGTAGGATTTCCTCCGCACGGCGAATCGCACCGTCCGCCTCCTCTTCCGTGTAGAACTCCGTCGGCGCACCCTGGACCAGGCCGTTCGGGTACCGGGTAGGAATGTAGTGCTTGTCGAGGATCTTTGCCGCGGCGACGGTTTCGGGGGCTCTCTCCTCGCCCCCCACCGCCGACAGCAGGTATCGTACGGAGTGGCCGGCTGCCTTCTCCCCCCGCTGCTCGAGCACAGCCTTGAGCGCCTTCTCCGCCGCCTGATGGGAAGCGAAGCACGCCCAATCGAAGTGGCGGATGGAGAGCGCTGCCTTGGCGTGGGCCAGGTCGGCCTGGGCTTGGGTCCACCAGTCCCGCGAACGTTCCACAGACCTCAGTATAGCAATGGCAGGACGGCCGCCAAACCTCGCAGCTCCCGGCTGCACCCCCCGCCGAGCGCGCGGAGAACGGCACGAGAAACGAGAAGACCTACCACCAGGGGCACGCCGACACGAAGTGGTCTCAGTCCTGAACCGACGTAGCTCGGTTTCTTGTCTCGTTGGGGTCCATCGTGCCCTGGTTTCGTTGTGGTTAATCAGATCAGGTTTCTCCGTGATCTCGGCGTTCTCGGCGGTGAAACGCAGGATGCGGGATCAGCTCGTCCAGCGGCGGTGGGCGGAGAGGAGCACGGGGACAAGAACGGGGCAGATCCAGCCCTGATGACCACACACCCCGGGGCCGAACAGGAGCGCCCGGTCGCCCCGGCGGATGCGCTCGATCCCCGTTACGTCGGCAGCTACGCTGTCCATGCCCAGCTTGCCCACGAGATCGGCCGCCTGGTCGCGGATCACCACCTGTCTGAGCTCGGGCCGGAGGCCGTCGCCGTAGCCAGCGGCAAGGATCGCCACCCTCCGGGCGTCCGGCGTCACGTAGGTGTGGCCGTAGCCGACCGGCCACCCCCCGGGCAGGTCGCGCACCGCGGCGACCTCGGTCCACGCCCGCGCCGCAGGGACAAGCTCGACAGGAGGAACTGCCGGCCCTTCGGGGTACCCATAGGCTGCGGTTCCCACCCGGACCATGTTCAGGGGAGACGCCGTCGCTTCGTCGAACGCAAGCACCGCAGCAGAGTTGGCGAGGTGTCGCCACGGAATCTCGATTCCCCGCCGCTCCCACTCCTGGAGGACCTGTCGAAACCACCACACCTGAGCCCGGGTGAACTCGAGATCCTCCTCAGACCGGCCATTCGCCGACGAGAGGTGAGAGTACACACCCACAACCTCGGCCCGATCGGGGTTGATGACGCCGAGCGCCTGGTCGACTTCTTCCGGGAGAAGACCGAACCGGCCCATCCCCGTGTCCACCTCGATGTGGACCAGGGCCCGGCGGCAAGCGCGGGCGGCGGCGGCCTCGATCTCGGGGATCATCCCGCTGTCGCCGAGCGGAACGTGGTACCCCTCGCGGATCGCCTGGAAGAGGCTCTGGCCGACAGGGGGGGTCATGATGAGGATCGGCTGCTCGAACCCCGCACGGCGCAGCGCCCGCGCCTCGTGGAGGTAGGCGACGCCGAACCAGTCCGCAATCCCGTGGGCAGCGCGGGCCACGGGGAGGAGGCCGTGACCGTAGGCGTCCTCCTTGACCACGAACAGGATGGACACCCGGCGGGGTAGCCACCCCCGGAGCCGCTCCAGGTTCCCCCGCACCACCCCCGTGTCCACCTCGGCCCGCACCATGCGCCCCCCATTCCACCCCTCAAGCTCCGGTTCTCCAACCACGCTCGTCCGTCCTCCGTGGGACAGAGGGGATACCCAAGCTCCGGAGCGACAGGGGATGGGGAGGCAGGGATAATCACCCCGCGATGGCGGAGCGCGTGAGAAAGAGGATCCACGTGGCAGGAACGGTCCAGGGGGTGGGGTTCCGTCCCTTCGTGTACCGCACTGCGGTCGGCCGGAAGTTGGCGGGGTTCGTCCGCAACCTTGGGGACGCCGGGGTCGAGATCGAGGTCGAGGGGAATACGGATTCCGTCAGCAGTTTTCTCGCCGCGCTCCAGGACGAACGACCGCCCCTGGCCGCCATCGAGCGCCTGGACGTGGCGGATCTCCCTCCGGATGGAAGCCTGGAGTTCCGCATCGTTCCCTCCGTGGACACGGGAGGGGGAAGCGGGACGATCCCCCCCGACGTCGCCACCTGCAGCGCCTGCCTGGGGGACATCGCCGATCCCCGGAGCCGCTACCGCGGCTACTGGGCGACGAGCTGCACCGACTGCGGGCCCCGGTTCACGGCCATCGAGGGCCTCCCCTACGACCGTCCCCGGACGGCGTTCCGGGACTTCCTGCTGTGCCCGGACTGCCATCGGGAGTACACCGATCCCCTGAACCGCCGCTACCACGCCCAGACGATTGCCTGCCCAGTCTGCGGGCCCCAGCTGCGGTACGTCGAGGGGGGAAGCCCCCGGGGGGGGGACCCGATCGCCCTCGCCCAGGCGGCCCTGCGGGCCGGGAAGGTCCTAGCCGTCAAGGGCTGGGGGGGAACCCACCTCGCCTGCGACGCCACCCGGGAGGAGGCGGCATCCGAGCTCCGCCGCCGACTCGCCCGCCCCGGGCAGCCGTTCGCCGTGATGGCCCGGGAGGACCAGGTGGACCTCTTCGCCCGGCCATCCCCGGAGGAGTGGGCCCTCCTCCGCTCCCCGAGGCGGCCGATCGTCGTCCTCCCCCTTCGCGAGGGCACCCTCGCCCCCTCCGTCGCCCCGGGGCTCCACACCGTGGGCGTGATGCTCCCCTACACCGGGTTCCACGAGCTCCTCCTGGCGGAGCTCCTGTTCCCCCTTGTGATGACGAGCGCCAACTTCCCCGGCCGGCCGATGCTCGTCGAGGACGAGCGGATCCTCGAGGAGCTCTCGGGGGTCGCCGACGCGTCCCTCCTCCACAACCGGCGGATCGTGGCCCGCTGCGACGACTCGGTGGTGCGCGTCTCGGCCGGGGTCCCGACCTTCCTCCGCCGATCCCGGGGCTGGGTCCCGGAGCCGATCCCCGCCGACCTCGGGGAGGAGCCCCTCCTCGCCCTGGGGGGGGACCTCAACGTGGCCTTC
>CAKZSO010000024.1 GCA_937921255.1 Candidatus Bipolaricaulota bacterium | reverse complement strand
CCCCCCGGCGGCCGGGCATGTCCCGTGGCAGCACCGCTGCACGGAACAGAACCGAGGTTCGCGCGACGTCGGCGAGGGGATTCCCCCGCGCAGCGTCCATCCAGTCGAGGACGATCGGCCCGCGCTCGGTGAGGTACACGTTGCCGGGGTGGAAGTCGCCGTGGCACAAGGCGTCGCCTTCGGAGAGACGACTGAGGAGGGAGAGAAGAGCCGCGCGTTGTTCCGCCGTTAGCTCGAAAGCCTTCTCGATGGTGCGGGTCACATGATCCTTAAGGCTCGGCAGGGCGGGAATCCGGGCCTTATGCACCTGGAGGTGGAGGTCCGCCAACAGCCGGGCCGCCTCGCGAACCGCCCACGGCCGGTTCTTGAGCGACTCCATGAGGGGCCGGCCCACGATCTCCTCGTAGACGATCCCAAATCGTCCGTTCACCTGGGTCACTCCATACACCGTGGGGACGGGGAGGCCAGCGGCATGGACGGCCTCGGCCTTGTCCGCCTCGTAGCGGGCATCGCCTTCGCCCCAGCCGGGACGGAACAGCTTGAGCACCTGGCCCTCCTCCAGACGGAAGATCTCGGCGGTGCGGCCTTCGGCGACGCGGGTGCCCGGAAGGAGAGGGGCGGACATGGCGGCGATTGTAGCGATCACCCATCTGGCCATCCGCTTGTGGGGGGGCGCTCAGTTTACCACCGAGTAACCCACGATGGGGGCAAAAGCGCTTCCGGAATCGGCTGAGGGCGCCTGTGGGGCTCGGTGACTCAGTCGGGGACTCGGAGCCTGCCCCGAAGAAGAGCTGACCCCGGAACCTGGGGGCAGCGCGGCTCTGCAGATGCGTTGTGTGAGGCCTGCTTCGATCTCAGGCTACGGGCGCCCGCGGGGCGGACCTCCGCTGTCATCGTCCTCTCCGGCGCCCCCGCCACCGGGAACGCGCGGTGGCAGACCAGCAGGTGTTCCTGCGGGGATTCCCTGCGGCGGTCCCCCGGTCCTACCCTCGCCATTCTGGGCTTCCCACGCGGGCACCCACGAGGGTGGGCTGGCCGGCAGAGCCGCGGGTGCGAAGCGGCCGATGATCGTCTGGGCCAGGGCGGCAATCTCCAGACCGGTGAGGTCCTTTTCACCCCGCAGGGCATGAATTGCGGTGGGGTTGAGCCCAGTCCGTTCGAGTAGGGCCACCGGCAGTCCCTCGATGCCCTCTTCCCCGGCCATCTCCTTCAGTGCACGCGCCAAGGCGGCGATCTCGTCTCCAAACTCGTCTTGGGACATGTCCCCGGCCACGAACGCGTCCAGGGCCTGGACAAACCCCTTCTCAAGCGAGGTGAGGGCGTCCTCGGGGAGGCCGTGGCCTCGGAGGTAGGTCAGGATCGTGTCCATCAGCGATCGGAGGGTGCTCCCGATGTGCTCTCGAGCGGCACCGGGGACTTCGGCGACCGCGCCCATCAGCTGAGCGACGCGGGCCATCGGAACCTCGGCACCGCTACCTGCGGCCGCCCCGCCCAACAGCGTGAACCCGCCGGCCACCACGCAGACCAATGCTGTACGCACGTTCACCACCTCCGTGGTACATGATGGTTCCACCTAGTTTACCTTAGTCGTGCGGTCACGGGAAGCCCTGGGGAGTGGGGAGATCGTACAGGGCGCTCATGGGGGGGACGGCCCCTGTGTAGGCTGGGGCTCCGCACTGTGGAGCACCACCGGCCGGGAGGGCCCAGGCTCCGTCGTGGATACGAGAGGAGGTGGGGCGGTGGAAGCGTGGAGCGATGTCCTAGCGAACCTGATCTCACAGATCGGGCCGTCTGCGACGGGCCCCGAGACGCGGTGGGCGGTCATCGGCTCGGCAGCCACGGCCGTTCAGGGGTGTGCGGTGACGCCGCGGGGCATTGACCTCCTCGCTGTGCATTGGGAACGCGTGCGCCGCTTCGTCGCGCTAATGGAGCCGTACAACCCCCGAGAGCTGCGAGCACTCTCCCGATCACGCCGACTGGCGTTCGTTCAGGGATCGGCCGGTGAGAGTAGGGCCTGACGAGTATCGGTTCTTCTGGCCCTTCGCGCGATGGGGGGTGGAGGAGGTCAAGGTCGAGGTCGCCCACATCGCCGCGCCGGAGAAGTCCCCGACCTCGAAGAGCGGGGCTGGGGTATGGGAAGCCGGGCCCGAGATCGGGCCGTAAGTCAAGAACGGCGGCGGGGCGACCACGTCTTGCCTGTCGTTCCCCTCGAGATCCCGCTCGAGACGTGCATGCGCCGCAGGCTGGATGAGCGGGCGGCGGCGATCGTCGCGTGCTGCGCCGCGACGGGTACGACATCGATCTCCTCCGGAAGGCGCTGCGGGAAGAGCATCGCCGGCGGTGCGAGGCGTGGATCGAGACGCCAGCCTAGATACGAGGCTTTGTTGCCTCCAGGGTCAGGCTCACGATGAGCGGCGGTCCGGCCTCGTCGCTGGCGCCGGGGAGGGCGGCGTCGGCAGGCACCTCCTTCAGAACTCGGATGCCCCCGAACCCCGCGGCGCGGATCATTGCCAGGTACTCGTCCTTCTTCGCCGCCCCCGCCACGCACGCCACGTACGCCTCAACCGAGGCGCGGATCCCGTCGGGCAGCTCCCCCACGAGGACGAGGTCGGAGACGACCATCCGCCCCCCGGGCCTGAGGACCCGGTACGCCTCGCGGAACACGCGGGGCTTGTCCGGGGAGAGGTTGATCACGCAGTTCGAGATCACGACGTCCACTGTGGCGTCGCCAACGGGGAGGTTCTCGATCTCCCCAAGACGGAACTCGACGTTGGCCACACCCTGGCTGCGGGCGGTGGCCCGGGCGCGGTCGACCATCTCTGGGGTCATGTCCACGCCGATCACGTGCCCCTCCTCGCCCACGATCCGCGCCGCGAGGAAACAGTCGATCCCAGCGCCGGACCCGAGGTCGAGCACCCCATCGCCCTTGTTGAGGCGGGCAAGCGAGGTGGGGTTCCCGCACCCCAGCCCGAGGTCAGCCCCCGGGGGGAGGGATCGCAGCTCTTCCTCGCTGTAGCCGAGCGCGCGGCTTGCCGCCGGCGTGCCGCACGAGTTCGGTCCTGAACAACAGGACTGGCCGCCCCGGGCGCGTCGGGCGTACCCCTCGCGCACCGCTCGTCTCACCTGATCGTCGTCCATGGTTCCTCCCTCTACCCGTGGGCGTCTCCGAGAAGCCCCTCGGCCACCGGCCCCAGCGCCGAACGCACCGCGTCGGCCAGGGCCTCGGTTTTCATCAGAACAAGGCAGCACACAACCCCATCCCGCTCGATCGTGGCCAGGGCGAGCTTGTCCCCGCTGCGGAGTCCGAGCCTCCCCCGGATGTCCTTGGGGAGGACCATCTGACCCCGTTCGTCCACGGTCGTCAGCGCTTCCACCTTGCAGCAGCCTCGGCTCTCGTTGCGCTTGGGTCTCGACATCATTCCTCCTGATAAATCCACTAGATCAGATTTATCAGATTGAGATGATACAGAGGTTTGTCCGGTCTGGCAAGGGTCACTGCCCAACTCGGCGGTCAGCTCACCTTGCGGTACCAGTTCTCGGGGAACCTGTCGTCCGGGGGACGGAAGAGGATCGTGGGCGCGGCCCACGCTCTGCCGGGGACGAACCGGATGGTCGAGAACGGTTCCGCCACACGGTCGCGCTCTCGCTCGTGCGTGATCCCACCGGTGCCAGTGGTGGCGATCGCGGGATACAGCGACCCGAAGGCGATCCCCAACGGCTGAAAGGCCTCCCTGAACGCGGCGTGGAGCCTGGCGAAGCGAATCCGGCAGTTCGTCAACCTTGAGGGGCGAGGAGCCGCTCGGCGAGGACGAGATCCTGGGGCCGGGTGACCTTCACGTTCGCCGGGTCGCCGGGGACGACGGCAACGGGGTGGCCGAGGAGGAGGACCGCCGCGGCGTCGTCGGGGAGGTCCACCCCCTGTCGCGCAGCCAACACATACCCCTCCGCGAGGAGCTCGCGCCGGAACCCCTGCGGGGTCTGAATCACGACAAGTTCGTCCCGCTCAACCGCTGTGGGCCGGAGGAACGCACCCTCGACGTAACGGACCGTGTCCGGGACAGGGACGACGGGCACCGCCGCCCCGTGGTCCTCCGCCGCCTGGAGGACGCAGGCGATGAGCTCCGGTGTCACGAGAGGCCGAGCTCCGTCGTGAACAAGGACGTACTTTCCGGACGCTGCAGCCAGCCCGGCCCGGGCCGAGTCCGCCCGCCGCTCCCCGCCGTGGACTCCGTGGAGGGGGACGCCGACCTCCGGCAGATCCCCCAAACGGTGTTCATCCCCGGCGCGGACAACGACGACGAGCTCGTCTACGTCCCCCGAGCGAGCGAACGCGTCGATCACGTGACCGAGGAGGGGGCGCCCGGCGAGGCGCGCCCACACCTTGGCCTCCGGAGCGCCGAACCGCGTCCCGACCCCCGCAGCGAGGATGATCCCCGAAACGCGCACCGACCCATCACCCCTTGGCCGGGCGGGCGATCGAGATCCTGCGGAGCCCAGTTCCGTCAGCGTGGACTACGTACGCGCCCCAATTCCCCCCGCGGTTGGAGTTGAACACGATGCGCCCGTCTCCCGCCCACGTCGGGTTGACGTCCGCCGCCGGGTCCGATGTGACCCGGAACATCGCCCCTGTCCCGACCTCGACGGTGAAGATGTCCCAGTTGTCCTTGTCCTGGACGTACATGAACGCGATTCGCGTTCCGTCCGGCGACCAGCTGGGGTAGACGATGTCCCGCTCCAGGGACAGCACCAGAACCTCCACCCCGGTTTCGAGATCGAGGGCAAAGAGGTCGTAGCTCTTCGCTCCCTTTGCGATGTAGACGAGGGTCAACCCGTCCGGCGAAAGGGCCGGTTGCCAGAAGTCCACGGGCTGTTCGGCCGTTCCGAAGAGCGCGCAGCCGGTCAGCCCCAGCCCGGCGGCGGCGAGGAGAACCCACGTGAACGTAATGCGCACCACACTGCCCCCTTTCTTGCTACAATCCAGCTATCGTGTCCCATTGTACGGGGGGAGGATAGGGTGGCCCCAACCCCGGGACGGTTGGGGGAAGCCATAGCGGGCGGTTCCGAGGCGCTTGCGCGGGCGGGGATTGCGTCGCCCGTTCGCGAGGCGCGGAGGCTGTTGGCGCTCGCGACGGGGTCGTCGGAGGCGGCCCTCGGCCCGGAGGTTTCCCCAACGGTGACCGGAAGGTATCGGCGGCTCGTTGAGGCGCGGGCGCGGCGGGTTCCCGTTGCCTTGTTGGAAGGGGAGACCGGCTTTCTCGACTTCGACGTTGCGGTCCGACCGGGGGTGTTCGTCCCCCGCCCGGAGACGGAGGAGCTCGCGGAGCGGGCCCTGGTCGAGCTTCGGCTTCTCCCGTTTCCACCGTGGGCGCTTGATCTCGGGACGGGAACCGGGGTGTTGGCGGTGGCGCTCGCGCGGGCGCGATCGGACGCGACGGTGGTGGCGGTTGACGTGAGCCCGCGCGCGGTGGCCTGCGCACGTTGGAACGTGCGGGCCCATGGCTTGAACGGGCGGGTCGAGGTACGCCGGTCCGACTGGTTTTCCCATGTCCCGGAGCGGTTTCACCTCATCGTGGCCAACCCGCCCTACGTTGCCCGTCCGGACCTCCCGGCGCTCGAGCCCGAGGTGCGGAGGTACGAGCCGCGGCGGGCGCTCGACGGGGGAGACGATGGCCTGGCTTCGCTTCGGACGATTCTTGCCGCGGCACCGCGCCACCTCTACCCTGGGGGCACGGCGTTCGTCGAGATCGGGCACGACCAGGGACCGGCCGTCCTCCGGCTGGCCCAGGGCTTCCCGGGGTGGGTCGAGGCGCGGGTGGAGCGAGACCTCGCGGGAAAGGAGCGGTTCTTCATCGGACGATGCGGGTAGCGATTCAGGTTTCGGAGCTTCGGTACGCGACCGACGATGGGGTGCTCGTTCTCGATGGCCTCTCGTTTGGCCTTCCCGGAGACGGATTCGTTCTCGTGGTGGGGCCGCCGTCCTCGGGCAAGACGCTCCTCCTCGAGCTCATCCTCCGGGAGAGGGAGCCCACGGGCGGGCAGATCCTCGTCTTGGGACGGAACATGGCGCGCCTGTCCCAGGCCCGGGCCCGGGAGCTGCGGCGGCGGATCGGGTACATGCCGGAAGAGCCCGTGGTCCTCGACGAGCGTTCGGTCTGGGAGAACCTCGAGTTCAAGCTGCGGGCGCTTGGGATCAAGGGATCCGAGGCGCGGGAGCACGCGGCGCGGGCCCTCGAGCTCGCCCGGTTGAGAGGGAAAGAGGAGATGCGAGCTTCGGACCTCGATGCGTTAGGCCAACGGAGGCTTGTCCTCGCGCTTGCCCTGTGCCCGGAGCCGACTGTTCTTCTGGGCGATGATCCGTTCCGCGGCCTGGTGGTGGACGAGCAGGACGAGCTGATGAAACTGCTGAAGGCAGTGAACGAGCTCGGGGTGGCGGTGTTGGCGACGACCCGCGACCCGGAGATCGCGAACCGCCACGGGTTCCCCCTTCGGGAGCGGGCCCCCGTTCTTCGGTACGCGGTCCACCTGCGACCGGAGGTGCGCGGGTGAGGTACGGAACGCCGTTCTTGGTCGCCGACGCCCTGCGGCGGAGCACGCGCCGGCCGCTCGGGCTTCTCCTGTGGTCCCTCGCCGTGGCGGCGGTCCTGGTGAGTGGAACGGCCCTGTTTTTCATTCCGATCGTCCCGGGAGCAGCGGGGACAACGGCCGTGGGGTACCTTGTGGTCCAGCTCTCACACTCCCTTTCCGAAGCGGCGATTGCGCGGCTGGGAAGTGAACTATGGACCTGGTCGGGAGTGGAGGCGGTCACATTCCGTTTTCCGGGGGAGAGCGACCCCGTTCCCATCGCTCAGCGGTCCCTCCTGGTCCGGCTTCACGCACCGGAGGTCCGAAGCGCGGTGGAGTCGCGGCTTCGGGCGTTGACCGAGGTCGTTGGGGTCCAGTACTACCAGCGGTTGTCCGAGCGGGCCCGCATCCCCCCCGCATCGCGGGTCGGCGCCCTCGTGGCGCTGGTGGCGACGTTGTCCCTTGCCGTGTGGCTTGGGCACCGGGTCACCACGCAGGTGGCGACAGCGTGGGGGCGGGAGCTCGCCCTTTTGCGGAGCTGCGGGGCGAGTCCGGTCATGCTGCGGGCCCCGTTCCTCGTTCTAGGAGCCCTGATCGGCGCTGCCGGGGGGGGGCTGTACGTCGCGATCATGTGGGGCCTGTGGACGTGGGGGAGGTCGCTCCCCTACCTTCGGGACGTCGTCCCGAGCTTCCCCCACGTGTGGGGGGGCCAGGTCGTGTGGGGGGCGTTGATTGGCGCGGGACTGGGGGTGGTGGGGAGCCTCATCGCTGCTCTCGGCCCCTCGACTCACTCGTAGCGTAGCGCCTCCACCGGCGGAAGCTGCGCCGCCCGCCGGGCCGGGAGCATCCCCGAGATCGCCCCGACCCCAAACGAGAAGAGCAGGGCCCCAAACACGAGGGCCGGGGTCAGGACCGGGGACAGGCCACTGGGGGTCTGGAACATCCGGGAGACGATGGCGAGCGCGGCCCACGCTGCCCCGAGGCCGAGGAGAAGCCCCAACACCCCCCCTCCGAGGCCCATCAGCCCGGACTCGAACAGGAACAGGAGCAGCACCTGGTGACCCTTGGCCCCCACTGCCTTCAGGACTCCAATCTCCCGGGTCCGCTCGAGGACCGCGGTGTACATCGTGTTCATCACCCCGATCCCCCCGACGAGAATCGAGATCCCGGCGATCCCCGCGAGGAACGCCTGGACCCCGCCGATCAGGCTCTGGATCCGGTTCGTGAGGTCTTCAAAGTCGATGATGCTCGCGTTTCGCTCCCCGCCCTCCCGAAGGATCGCGCGGATCTCTTCCTTCACGGCTTCCGTCGACGCCCCGTCGCGGAGCTTGACGATGGCGTAGAGGACGAGCTCCGGTCCGGGGAACAGACTGCGGAGGTCGCCGTAGGGGATGACCAGGGCGTCGTTGAGGGGGACCCCCACCGGGGTGAACCCGCCCCGTCCCGCCACCTGCTGGGCGAGGATCCCCACGACCCGGAACGGCCTGTCTTCGATTCGGAGCAGCGCCCCGATCTCCGCCCCGTACTCTCGAGCCGTGCGGGCGCCGACGAGAACCGTTCCCGGCTCGACGGGGGCCCCCCCCGCGGTGATCGTTAGGTTGAGCTCGCTTGCGAACTCCTCCATCGCTGGCTCGTAGCCGATGATCGTTGGGAACCCCTGCCCTCCCGGCCCCTCCACGTACGCGGTCTCGGTCCGGACCGCCACCGCGGCTCGAACCCCGGGGACCGCCCGCAGGGCCGCGAGGTCCACCCGGATCCTCTGCCCGAACCCCTGGCCCCGGGGGCTGATGAGGATCGTGTTGTACCCCACGAGCCGCTCCACCTGCTCGGTGACCGTCCGCTGGAGCCCTTGCCCGACCGCGATCAGGGCCACGACGGCGGCGGTGCCGATGAGGATCCCGATCACGGTGAGCCAGGACCGAATTCGCCGGTGTCCGATGTTGCGCAGGGCCAGGCGGAAGAGATCCCAGATCATGCTCCCTCCTGAACCCGTCCGTCGCGGAGCCGCACGGTGGAGCTCGTCGTCGTCGCCGCCTCCGGGTCGTGGGTGACGAGGATGAGGGTCTTTCCCCCCCGGTTGAGCTCGCTGAGGATCGCGAGGATCTCCCGGCCGGTCGCGGAGTCGAGGTTTCCCGTCGGCTCATCGGCCAGGATCAGCTCGGGGTCCGGGGCGAGGGCCCGGGCGATCGCCACCCGCTGTTGCTCCCCCCCCGAGAGCTGCCGGGGCTTGTGGGTCATCCGCTTTCCCAACCCCAGTCGGTCCAGGAGCTCCTCGGCCCGCGCCCGCCGCGCCCGGGGGGGGACCCCGAGGAAAACGAGCGGGAGCTCCACGTTTTCGAGTGCCGTAAGGGTCGGGACGAGGTTGAAGGTTTGGAACACGAACCCGATGTGCCGCCCGCGGAGCTCGGCGAGGTCGTTGGGTCGGAGGTCGGTCACGTCCCGTCCGTCCCACAGGATCCGGCCCGCCGTGGGCCGATCGAGGAGCCCGAGGAGGTGGAGGAGGGTTGACTTCCCCGACCCCGACGGCCCCATGATCGAAAGCGACGCCCCCCGTTCCACGGTGAGGTCGATCCCGCGGAGGGCCGGGACATCCACCTCGCCCAGGCGGTACACCTTTTCCGCCCCTTCAAGGCGGATGAGGGGGCTCCTCATGGCCGCGAGTAGGCGGTGAGGACCATCTCGAACGTGACCCGGTCTCCCTCGTGGACCCGCATGAGCGGGAGAAAGTAGACGGGGTCGCGCAGGGCGAACCCGATCTCGATTACCGTGCCCACACGGTCCGCAGGGCGGAACTCCCCAACGAGGCACTCGACTCCGGCAATGGGGGCCCGCTCCCGAGCGAGGAACGCGCCGCCGGGGAGGACGTAGGACTCCCCCACGCGGAGGGTCTCCCTGCGGCGGGAGAGGACGAGGAGGCTTGAGAGGTCCACCTGGACCCCTGAGGCCTGGACGAACAGGGCCGACCCCAGGAACCCGAGGGTCCCGAGCTCGGCCGGCGTTCCTTCGGCCGTCACCCCGAGTTCGATTCGGTAGAGCCCGCCAGGCTTCCCCTCCACGCGGAGGGAGAGCTCTTGAGGAGAGGAGAGGCCTCCGCTTGTCACCCTCCAGGTCATCGCTGTGACCCCGATGGGGAAGTCCTCGAGTGCCCCCTGTCCCCAGGAAACGCCAACCCAAACCACAACAAGCGCACATGCTATCCACCTGGCCATCGCGATCATCGCCTCCAAATAGACGAATCCTAACGCTTTTCCCCGGGGCGCTCCACGTCCACCGTGACCCGGCCGTGGCGGAGGCGAAGGAGGCCCCGCCGGACGAGGAGTTGGACTCCGATCCCAACGAGGATCAGGTCTACCAAGCGGTACAGGACGTTGAACGCCATCGCCGCACTGAGCGGGACGCCGAGGAGGCTGAACACGCCGACCCGCCCTCCATCCGTGGTCCCGAACCCACCGGGGGTGATCCACAGAAACGCGTTCACGAACAGGCTCAACGTGAAGTAGAGCGAGAGCTGGGGAAACGAAAACAGGTCGCGCTGGGTGAAGTAGAAGAACACCTGCGGTCGGATGTAGCTGAGGAACACCGTGAGGAGCTGCAGGGTGAACGCGACCAGGGTGTGGCCGCGGTAGAGGGTGAACGCGCGGTGGATCTCCGCCTCCATCTCCGCGGCGTGGCCGGCGGCGCGCAGGAGCCGCTCCCGGCCCGGCACGTGCCGCGCGAGCCACCGGAGAAAGCGGGAGATCCAGCGGACTTCCCGCGCGAGGAGGACGAGGGCACCGACCAGGAGGAGGGCGAGCGTACCCAGGGCGATCCCCACGGTGCCCTTGTCGGCCAGGGACACCGCGGGTGAGGCAAGGGTCAGCACGACCCCGATCGAGGCGAACGCAAGAACCGAGAAGCCGGACAGAATACGCTCGACGATCACCGTGGCCAGGACCCGGGCCATCGGGATTCCTCTGTCGCGGGCCACCCAGTGGGCCCGCACGGGTTCTCCGCCGATGTACATTGATGGGGTGAGGTAGGTGACCGCGAACCCGACGAGGAGGGGGGACACCGTCCTGGGCCACGGGACCGGGAGGCCCGCGCCGCGGAGGAGGGCGTACCAGCTCAGGGCCCAGGTGAGCATGGAGAGGAACACGGTCGCGACCACAGCCAGCCCCCCCCCGACGCCAACCTTGCGGATCTCGGTGATCATGTCCCCCGGCCGGCTGAGGTAGATGAGGGCGCCGAACAGGGCGAGGCCGCCGACCATGAACGCTGCGAGCCCTACCCAGCGCAGGACCGCCCAGAGCGACCTCGCGGAGCGCGGGGAGGTCATCGGTCCCTCAGGTAGCGGAGGAGGAGGTCGAGGGCAGCGTCACACGCGGACTGGCGGTTCTCGCCCCGCGATCCCGCGAACCGGTGCTCCTCGACCCACGCTCCGTGAGGGGAGGCGAGCGCAACGTAGACGAGCCCGACGGGCTTGTGGGGGGTCCCGCCCCCGGGCCCGGCGATCCCGCTCACGGCGAGGGCGAAATCGGCCTGGAGAACCCTTCGCGCGCCCCGGGCCATCGCTTGGGTGCACTCGGCGGAGACCCCGCCCTGGGTCGCGAGGATCTCCTCCGGGACCCCAAGCAGCGCTGCCTTCACCGCGTTGCTGTAGGCGATGATCCCACCCACGAAGTACGCGGACGCCCCCGGTACGTCGGTGATCCGCCCGGCGAGGAGCCCCCCGGTGCACGACTCGGCCACGGCGAGGGTTTCTCCTCGCCTGGCGAAGAGCTTCCCGACCTCGATCTCACGCATGAAGGTTGACAAGCGCCTCCTCGAGCCGCCGGGCGAGCGCAATGAGATCACCCCGCAGCACGATGTCCGCCCGGTCGTCGTACGGGGTTGGGTCGCGGTTGGCGATGATCACCTTCGCCCCGCGGGCGGCCAGCCGGGGGACGAGCCCTGCCACCGGCCATACGGTGAGCGAAGTCCCGAGGACAACCAGGAGATCGGCGTCGGCCGTCGTCTCCCAGGCCTGGGCGAAGTCGGGCCGCAGGTCCTCGCCGAACAGGACCACGTCGGGCTTGATGAGCCCTCCGCACGGGCAGTGGGCCATCCCGTGGATCTCCGTCTGGTAGGCGATCTCTGCCGTCGGGTACCGGGCGCGGCACTGGAGGCACGTCCCCGACCGGGCGTGGCCGTGGACCTCGAACACGACGCGCGATCCGGCTCGCTGGTGGAGACCGTCGATGTTCTGGGTCACGATCCCCCTCAGCTGGCCCCGCGCTTCGAGCGCGGCGAGGAAGGTGTGCAGCCGGTTCGGTTGGGCCTCCTCCATCTGTCGGAACCGCCACACCCAGAAGCGGTAGAACGCCTCCGGGTTCCGGCGGAAGCCCCCGATCGAGGATACCTCGTCGGGGTCGGCCTGCTCCCACAGCCCGCCGGGAGAGCGGAAGTCGGGGATTCCCGATGCGGTGCTCACCCCCGCTCCGGTGAGGGCCCACGCCGCGCGGGCCGCCTCGAGGAGGGCTGCGGCTTTCTCGATCGCGCCCGTGTTGTCCATCCTGCGCAAGTCTCCTCCCCGCTCCGGTTGGCCGCAACCCACGGTTGCCTGATCCGGCTCCGGTCACTATCATTCCCCCTCACGCAGAGAGGGAGACGATGGCCGGTCATTCCAAGTGGGCGAACATCAAGCACCGCAAGGGGGCGCAGGACAAAAAGCGGTCAAGTCTCTTCTCCCGCCTCACCCGGGAGCTCATCGTCTGCGCCCGGCAGGACCCCAACCCTGACACAAACGTCACCCTGGCCGCCGCAATCGAGCGCGCGCGGGCGGCGAACATGCCGAAGGAGAACATCGAGCGGGCGATCAAGAAGGGATCGGGGAACCTCGACGGGGTCCAGTATTCCGAGGTCACCTATGAGGGGTACGGCCCAGGCGGGGTGGCGATCCTCCTCCGGGCGCTCACCGACAACCGGAACCGCACTGCGGCCTCGGTGCGCCACATCTTCGAGGGGCACGGGGGGAGTCTGGGTGGAGAGGGGAGCGTCGCCTGGCAGTTCGAGCGCCGGGGGGTGGTCGTGGTGGGCGAGGTCCCTCCGGGCACGGACCGCGAGGCGCTGGTCCTGGTGGCGGCCGAGGCCGGGGCCGAGGATTTTGTCGAAGAAGATGGGAGCCTGACCTTCTACACTGGGTCGAGTGCCGTGGCCGCGGTGCGCGACGCCCTAAAGGCGGAGGGGGTGGAGGTGACCCGGGCCGAGATCGCGTTCGTCCCCAAGGCGACCGTGCGGGTGGAGGGCAAGGACGCCGAGCGGTTGATCAAGCTCATGGACGCTCTCGACGAAGAGGAGGACGTCCAGGAGGTCGTGGCGAACTTCGACATCCCGGATGCAGTTCTGACAGAGATCGAAGGAGGCTAGATGCGGATCGTAGCGGTGGTGCTGGCGGTGGTGGCGCTGGGCCTGGCGGGATGGGCGCGGCAGGAACCGAACCCTATTCCCCTCATCCACGGGATCGCGTCGTTTGCGCTTCCCGGTCTCGGGCAGTACCTCAACACGGAGTACGACAAGGCGCTCCTCCACTTCGCCGTCGACGTGGGGCTCATCGCGGTCGGGCGACTGGTCCTGTGGCCGCTTGTGTACTCCATCTCCCCGTGGTACGGCTACGGGGTTCTCGCCTTGCCCCACACCCTGTGGGCGCTCTACTCGGGCTGGGACGCGTACACCGTGGCCCTGAAGCGCGAGGGGCTGACCCTCAAGGTGTCCCCAACGGGGCTTGCCCTCAGCTTCTAGGGCGCTGCGGCGATCTACGGTGAACCTGGCTGCCCGGCCGGCATACGGATGAGCTCGTAGGCTGCAAGCCCAGCCTCTGTCAGCCGGACGACGCCCACGGCTTGGCCCCGGCTGCCCGCCTGGACGATGGGGACTTCCCCCACCCTCACGGGCTCCTCGAGGAACCGGTGGTTGTGGCCGGAGACGACGAGGGCGCACCCGGGGAGGGCCTGGGCGAGGGCCTCGAGCTTCCCGAAGTCGAGGTGGGCGAGGAGGATGAAGAGGTCGTGCTCCGGTGCCTGAGATAGGGCCTCCTGGATCGCCGCGAGGGGATCTTGGAGCTCCCACCCCGGCCAGACCAGGGCGAGGTCCCACAGCACCCCGAGGACGAGAACCCGCACCTCCCGCACCTCGACGAGGGCCCAACTTCGAGTTGGAAGCTCACTTCGGAGGTTGGTAGCGAGCACGGGGAACGAGGCAGCCTCGATCAGCTCGCCCAGGAGCCGGGGGCCGAGGTAGGTCTCGTGGTTCCCGAGGGCCATTGCGCTGTAGCCAAGGGTTGCCATCGCCGCCAGCGTTGCCCACGCCTCCCGGGCACCCGTGAGCCGGTGGGTGTCCTCCCACGTGTCGCCAGCGTCGAGGACGAGGTCGGCCCCGGCGAGAACACTGGCGAACGAGAGGAGCCGCTCAGGGTAGGCGTGGAGGTCGTTGGTGAACGCGATCGTGATCTCCCACGCCCAGACCGTGGGCGAAAAGATCAGAACGAGGACTAGAAGTAGGCTCCGCACCATAGGGTCAATCCTCCGTGGCGGATCAGGGCCGCCGTCCACAACCGGGATCCGCGGAGGCGGACCCCGCAACCGATTTCCCTTCCCAGTGAACCGAACAGCGACAGAAGCGGCGAGGCCATGACCTCCCACGCCAGGCTGAGCTCATGGTGGTTGGCTGCGAACGCGAGCCACGCCGGGCCGACTGCGCGACCGAGGGTGAGCCGGGGGGGCGGAAGGTCGGCCCAGACAAACCACGGCCCGCGGGCGAGGTGAGCCCGGCCCCCAATCCGCGGCTCTCCGGCCCCGACGAACAGCTGGAGCGGCCCCGCGGGGAGAAGGATCCACGGTTGGGGCCCCAGGGCGACGGCTCCGCCCCCGGCCATCGCCACCGGAACGGTGCCCAGAGCCCACAGAAACGCGGCAAGCTCCACCGGACGATGATAGCGGAGGCCGGTGGAACCCGTCGCCGGGCCGCTCCACAATGAAGGGATGCTCGACAAGGTTCGCGAGGCGATCCAGCGACACGGGATGTTCGCTCCGGGCATGCGCGTCCTCGTTGCCGCGTCCGGAGGGGCCGACTCGACCGCCCTTCTCCACGCCCTCGTGCGCCTGCGGGATGACCTTGGGGTCGAGCTCGTCGTGGCCCACCTCGACCACAGGATCCGGCCCGAGAGCGGGGACGATCTCGCCTTCGTCCGGGACGAGGCGGGGCGGCTGGGGCTTCCGTTCGTTGGGGAGCGCACCGATGTCCCTGCGTTCGCCCGGGAGAAGAGGCTCAACCTCGAAGGGGCGGCCCGGATCGCCCGGCGGCAGTTCCTCGAGCGGGCGGCGGGGGAGGTGGGGGCGGAGCGCATCGCCCTCGGCCACACCCAGACCGACGTCGCGGAGACCGTCCTCCTTCACCTCGTTCGCGGAGCGGGGCCCCGCGGGCTGCGGGGAATCCTCCCGGCGACGTTCCCTTACGTGCGGCCCCTCATCCTCGTCTCCCGCGAGGAGACCCGGGCGTTCTGCCGAGAGGGAGGGATCCCGGTCCGCGACGACCCGACGAACGAGGACCGGAAGCTCCTCCGGAACGCGGTCCGGCTCGAGGTCCTCCCGGTCCTCGCCCGGTTCAACCGGAAGGTCGAGGGCGCCCTCGCCCGCGCGGCGGGTCTGTGCGCCGACGCCGAGGAAGCTTTGGATTGGACAGCGGATCTTGGGCTGGCGGAGGTCTCCCGGCCCGACGGCGTCGACCTTGCGCTCCTGCGCTCCCTTCCCCGGAGCGTCCAGGCCCTCGTCGTCCGTCGTGCCGCTGAGGCGGCCGGGGCGGCGCTCGAAGCGGGCTGCGTTGAACGCGTGCTCGATGCAGTGCGGGCAGGGCGGGGTGAGCTCCACGTCTCCGGTGGGCTGGCAGTGCGGGTCGGGAGCGGGGTCCTCTCGTTCGGAAGGACTGCGGACACGCCCACTCCTGTCGGGGCGTGGGAGCTTCCCGACCGCGGCGAGCTGACGGTACCGGAGTTGGGATGGGCATTTCGCCTGTCCACAGTCCCTCGGCCGGAGAGCCTGGTTCCTCCGAACCCGCGGGTTGCCTACTTCGATCCCCGGAAGATCTTCCTCCCGCTCATCGTGCGGTCGGCCCGCCCCGGGGAGCGGCTGCGGCCGCTCGGGATGGAGGGGACGAAGCGGGTGCGCGACCTCCTCATGGAGGCCCGGGTTCCGCGCTGGGAGCGGGCGCGGTGGCCCGTCCTCGTCGACAGGCGGGGCATCGCCTGGGTGGTGGGGGTGAAGGTGAGCGACGATCATCGGGTCATGCCCGATGCCATCGAAGTGCTGGCTGTGGAGGCGCGGCGGCTGTGACCACGCTCCTCGTGTTCGTGGGGACGATCCTCGTCCTCATTGGGGTCCACGAGGGGGGCCACTTCCTGGCGGCGAAGCTCCTCGGGATCGCCGTCGAGGAGTTCGCGCTCGGGTTCGGTCCGCCCCTGTGGACGCGCAAGCGCGGCGAGACGCGGTACAGCGTGCGGGCCTTCCCCCTCGGTGGGTTCGTCCGCCTCGCCGGCGAGGCGGAGGCCGCGACCGACGTGCCGTTCGAGCGCACCTACTACGGGCAGCCGGCGTGGAAGCGGTTCGTCCTGTCCGTGTGCGGGCCCGTGG
This sequence comes from Candidatus Bipolaricaulota bacterium, assembly GCA_937921255.1. Lineage (GTDB taxonomy): Bacteria > Bipolaricaulota > Bipolaricaulia > Bipolaricaulales > Bipolaricaulaceae > Bipolaricaulis. The sequence goes on along the minus strand of CAKZSO010000024.1, from coordinate 68,244 downwards.
CGAACGTGGTCCTCGCCGTGGCCGTGGTCATGGGGGCGATCCTCGGGATCGGCCTTCCCCGGCCCCAAGTGGCGGGGCTCGTGCCCGGCCGGCCGGCGGCCGAGGTGTTCGCGGTGGGCGACGTGATCCTCACCGTTGGCGGGCGTTCGGCGTGGGCGACCGAGGACGTCGGGGCGGCGATCCGCGCGCTGGCTCCGGAGCCCGTGACCTTCGGGATCCGCCGCGGCGCGGAGCGGCTCGAGGTAACCGTGGTCCCGGTGTTCGCCGAAGATGACGGGCGCTACCTCGTCGGGGCGTACTTCCTTCCCCAGCTCATCTTGGCCCAAGTGGAGGAGGTGACCGCGGGCGGCGCCTGGATCCGCGCCGGGTTCCTCCCCGGTGACCGGATTGCCTTCGCCTGCGGCGACGAGATCCGGTCGTTCTTCGACCTTTACGCACGGTGGCTCGACGGGTGTCGCGTGGCCACGGTGGATCGCGGCGGGGTTCGGCTGGAGCTTCCCTTACCCGACTCGGCAGAGCGGCTGTTTGTCGATGCCTCGTTTCGGACCCTTCCCCCGATCTACGAGCGACCGCCGGTGGGGGAGGGCGTCGCCCTCTCCTTAAAGGAGATCGGGAGGGCGATGGTTGGGTTCGCGGCCGCGATCCGTGGGCTTTTGACCCGCTCGATCCCCGCTGGGGAGGCGGTTACGGGCCCGGTTGGGATCGCGACCGTGCTTGGCCAGGGCGTGCGGGCGGGGCCGCTCGTGCTCCTGCTCCTCGTGGCGCTGATCAGCCTGAACCTGGCCCTGTTCAACCTGATCCCCTTCCCGGCCCTCGATGGGGCGCGGATGGCGTTCGCCCTGTACGAGATGGTGGCCCGCCGCAAGGTTTCCCCGCGGGTTGAGGTGGCGGTCCACGCCGCCGGGTTCGCGATCCTGTTCGGCCTTCTCCTCCTGATCACGTTCCAGGACCTCCGCCGCTTGCTTGGATGAGCGCGATGGACCAAGCCGCCATCCCCTCCCCCCGGCCGAGGGCCCCCATCCCCTCGGGCGTTGTGGCCTTGACGGACACCGCAGACGTCTCGATCCCCAGGGCGGAAGCGATCCTCTCCCGCATGAGTGGGACGTGGGGGGCGAGCACCGGCACCTCAGCTACGACTACGGCGTCTACCTGCCGGGGCCGGTACCCCGCCTCGGCGAGGAGGGCGACGGTCCGGCGGAGGAGGTCGAGGGAGGAGATTCCCTCGTAGCCAGGATCGGTGACTGGGAAATGCTGGCCGATGTCGCCCAGGGCCGCCGCCCCCAGCAAGGCATCGCATATCGCGTGGAGGAGGACGTCGGCGTCGGAGTGTCCAGCGAGGCCCCGCTTGGCCGGGATCTCCACCCCGCCCAGGACAAGCAGGCGCCCCCGCTCGAACCGGTGGAAGTCGATCCCCAGGCCTATCCGGGTGTCCATGCTTCTCCGAACGCCTGGGCGACCACCTCGCGAACGAGATCCGAGCTGAACCCGCGGCGGAGGAGGAACGCCGCGGCGCGCTTCCGGGCGACCTCGGGATCCAGTTTTCTCAAGAGCGGAAGGCGCGTCTTCAGTGCCTGACGGGCGAGATCCGGTTCCGCCAGTTCGGGGAACGCAGCGCGGGTGGCGCGGTCGGCGAGGGCGGGGTCCAGACCCCGGTTCCGGAGCTCCGTTGCGAGGAGCTCCCGCGAACAGGGGCGGGAGAGCAGCCGGTCCTCGGCGTAGATGCGGGCGAACAGGGCATCGTCGAGAATTCCTGCTTCTTGTGCGGAGGCGACCGCCGCGCGCGCGGTGTCTGGCGGGAACCCTTTCTCGGTGAGGCGCCGCTCGACCTCGGCTACCGTCCGTGGGCGGTGGGCGACGAGGCGCGCGACGTAGGCCTTGGCCGCGCCCTCATCCCTCGCTTTCACGGGCCTGGGGCTCGGGGAGGGCCGCCTTCTCCCGAATCGCGCGGACGATCTGGTCGGTGATGTCTGGGTTCTCCTGCAGGAACTGGGCGGCCTGGGCCAACCCCTGGCCGAGGCGGGTGGTGCCGAACGAGTACCAGGAGCCGGAGCGCGTGATCACGTCCAGCTCGACCCCGCAATTGATCGCGTCCCGCTCGCGGACGATCCCCTGGCCGTAGATCACGTCGAACGTCGCCTCGCGGAACGGGGCGGCGACCTTGTTCTTGACCACGCGAACGTGGGCCTTCATCCCGACCCGGTCGTCCCCTTCGGCGATCTTTCCCTCGGCCCAGATGTTCATCCGGACGGAGGCGTAGAACTTGAGGGCCCGGCCGCCGGAGGTCGTCGTCCCTGGGCCCCACGGGCCAGCCTGGATCGTGGACCGGATCTGGTTTACGAAGATGGCCACCGTCTTGGACTGGGAGATCGCCGCGGCGAGCTTGCGCATCGCCTGGCTCATCAGCCGGGCCTGGAGGCCGACCTGGGCGTCGCCCATCTGCCCCTGAAGCTCGGCCTCGGGGACGAGCGCGGCAACCGAGTCCACGGTGATGATGTCCACCGCGCCGGAGCGGACGAGCTGCTCCATGATCTCCAGGGCCTGCTCGCCCGAGTTGGGCTGGGAGAGGAGGAGGTGGTCGAGGTCAACTCCGATCGCCCGGGTGTACTTGGGGTCGAGGGCGTGCTCGGCATCGATAAACGCCGCGGTGCCGCCCAGTTTCTGGGCCTCGGCGACGATGTGGAGAGCGAGGGTCGTCTTCCCCGAGGCCTCGGCCCCGAAGATCTCGATCATCCGTCCGCGGGGGACACCGCCGACACCCAGCGCGATGTCGAGGGCCAAGGACCCGGTCGGGATCACGTCCATTCCCGTGGCCACCGGCTTATCCCCCAGCCACATGATCGCGCCCTCGCCGTAGGACTTCTGGATTTGCTTCAAGACGTTGTCGAGCACTTCGCGTTTGCCCATAGACCGCCTCCGGAGGTATCGTAATGAGCGTTACCTTCGTTGGCAAGGTTTCCAAGAGAAACGCGGAGGGATATGGGAAGATCGACGGGTGAGGCAAAGGTTGTTCTCGTGACGGGGGCGTCGTCGGGGATCGGGCGGGCGTGCGCCGATCTCTTGGCACGGAGCGGGTTCACGGTGTACGGGACGAGCCGCTCGGCGCCCGCCGATCCGCCGGCAGGTTGGACGTGGCAGGAGATGGACGTCCGCGATGGGGCAGCGGTGACTGGCGCGGTCGCGCGGATCGTCGCCGAGGCTGGTCGGCTCGATGGGGTGGTCAACAACGCCGGGTTCGGCATCGTCGGGGCGGTGGAGGACACCTCGGTCGACGAGGCGAAGGACCTCTTCGACACCAACTTCTTCGGCGCCCTGCGTGTGTGCCGGGCGGTGCTCCCCCACTTCCGCGCCGCGGGGAGGGGGACGGTCGTCAACGTCTCCTCGATCGGGGGGCGGATCGGGCTCCCGTTCCAGGGCCTGTACAGCGCGTCGAAGTTCGCCCTCGAGGGGCTCACCGAGGCCCTCCGCATGGAGGCGAAGCCGCTCGGGATACGCGTGGTCCTCGTTGAGCCCGGAGACACCCGAACCGGGTTCACCGCCCACCGCCGTCGTACCCTCACCGTAAGCGAGGCCTACCGGCCGCGGCTGGAGCGGGCCCTGACGCGGGTGGAGAGGGACGAGCGAACGGGGACCGACCCCGCGGCGGTGGCACGCCTCGTTCGGCGCATCCTCCGGCACCCCAACCCGCGTCCTTGCTACACGGTGGGAAACCCGGCCCAGCGGCTGGCCGCCGTCGCGCGCGGGGTCCTCCCGGGCCGCCTGTTCGAATGGGGTATCATGTGGTACTACCGCGTCCGTTGACCGGTGGGCCCTCGACCATGGACCTGCTCGAGAAGTGCCGACGTTTTCTAGCCGACCCGGCGTACGCCGAGCGCCTAGGCTACCCCATGAGCCCGCGGACTGCCGAGGCCCAGGGGTTGTACCCCTACTTCATCCCGCTTGAGGAGTCCGAGGGGACGACCGTGGTCATCGGCGGGCGGCGGTTGATCATGATCGGTTCGAACAACTACCTCGGCCTGACCACCGACCCTCGGGTGCGGGAGGCGGCCGCGGACGCTGTGCAGCGGTACGGGACGAGCTGTACGGGCTCCCGGTTCCTCAACGGGACGCTTGCCCTGCACCTCGAACTCGAGGAGCGACTGGCCTGGTACGTGGGCAAAGAGAAAGCGCTCGTGTTCGCCACGGGCTACCAGGCGAACCTCGGGGCGATCTCGGCCCTCCTCGGCCGAAACGACGTCGTCGTCTGCGACAAGGAGAACCACGCCAGCATCTTCGATGGGTGTCGGCTGTCGCTTGGGGAGATGCGGCGGTTCAAGCACAACGACGTCGCCGATCTCGACCGGGTGCTTGAGTCCTGCCCAACAACCGTGGGCCGGCTTGTGGTGGTGGACGGGGTGTTCAGCATGAGCGGGGAGATCGCTCCGCTGGGCGAGATCGTCGACTGCTGCCGCCGCCATGGGGCGCGGCTGATGGTGGACGACGCGCACGGGATCGGGGTCACGGGCGGAGGCCGCGGCACGTCGGCCCACTGCGGGGTCACGGAGTCGGTGGACCTGATTATGGGGACGTTCAGCAAGTCGCTGGCCTCGGTGGGAGGGTTCATCGCCGGGGACGAGGCGGCGATCCACTGGATCCAGCACCGGGCGCGGTCGCTCATCTTCAGCGCGAGCCTCCCACCGGCGAGCGCGGCGGCCGCCCTTGCGGCGCTGGGGATCCTGGAGGCTGAGCCGGAGCGGGTGATCCGGGTGAACGCGATCGCGGATCGGGTGCGCAGTTCTCTGCACGATCTCGGGTTCGACACCGGGGCGAGCGTGACCCCGATCGTGCCCATTGTCGTGGGGGACGGGATGGAGACCCTCCTGATGTGGAAGAATCTCTTTGAGGCCGGGGTGTACACGAACGTTGCCCTCCCGCCCGCGGTCCCGGAGGGGAGGTGCCTCCTCCGCACGAGCTACATGGCGACCCACACCGATTCTCAGATGGATGAGGTGCTTCGGGCGTTCGCGGCGGTCGGGGGGCCGGGAGGAGGGGCATGACCGAGCTTCAGGCACGTGGGCCAGGGCTCCCCTGCGGCGTCCGTGGGGGACGGTCTCCATGATCTCCTCCATCCAGCGCGCGCGGTGTCGATCGTGCGCCGAACCGAAGGTGGTGTCATGAGCGGAGAGAACCCCTATCGAGAGCGGCTGTGGACCCGCCACTACACTGAGGGTGTGCCGGCGAAGGTGGACGCGCCCCGCGCGCCCGCTTGGACCCTGCTCGACCGTGCGGCAGAGGCATTCCCCCGGCGGTCGGCGCTTCACTTCTACGGGACGAACCTCTCGTACCGCGAACTGCGAGAGCACGCGGACGCGTTCGCCGCAGGGCTCGGAAACCTCGGGGTACGCAAGGGCGACCGGGTGGCCCTGTACCTTGTGAACAGCCCGCAGTTCGTCATCGCGTACTTCGGGACCCTCAAGGCCGGGGCGACGGTGGTCCCGGTGAGCCCGGTGTACTCGAGTTCCGAGCTCGCGTTCCAGGTGAACGATAGCGAGGCAACCTACATCGTGTGCCAGGACCTCCTGTATGGAAACGTTGAACGCGCCGAGCTCAACCTGAACGGGGTGATCGTGACCGGGGCCCACGAGTACCTCCCGGCCCTGAAGGGCGTGTTCGCCAAGAAGACGCCCCTCCCCGAGGGCCCGAAGGTGCACCCGTTCCAGAAGGTCCTCCGTGGCGGGGGGGCCGGAGGGGCAGCCGTGGTCAACCCCGACGCCGACCTCGCGGCCCTCCCCTACACGGGCGGGACCTCGGCTCAACCGAAGGGCGTTCGCCTGACCCACGCCAACCTCGTCTCCTGCTCGGCCCAGCTCCGGGCGTTCTTCCCGAACCTTGCGGAAGGGGCGGAGGTGGTGGCGGCCGCGCTCCCCCTGTACCACATCTACGGCCAGGTGGCGGTGCTCCTGATGGGGATCACGCTCGGGGCCACGCTCGTCATGTTCACCTCGCTCGACCTCGGGCAGATCTTGTCCACGATGGACCGCCAGGGGGTGACCGTGTTCTACGGAGTTCCCGCCCTGTACGAGGTCCTCCGGTCTCACGCCAAAACGGCGTGGGTCAACTGGAAGAGGATGAAGCTCGTTGTGAGCGGCGCCGACTCGCTTCCCGAGACGACGGCCGCGGGGTGGGAGGAGCGGACGGGGAAGGCGATCCTCGAGGGGTTTGGGATGACCGAGACCTCCGGGGTGAGCCACGTCAACCCCCCGCACCGCCTCAAGCGCGGCTCGTTTGGGATCCCCCTCCCGAACGTGGATGCCGCAATCGCCGATCCGGAGAGCGGGGACCTCCTCCCGGTGGGGGAGGTGGGGGAGCTCCTCCTCTCTGGCCCCAACATCACCTCGGGGTACTGGAAGCGCGACGAGGACAACAAGCGGGCGTTCATCGAGCTCGATGGGAAACGCTGGCTCAGGACGGGCGACCTCGTGCGGATGGACGACGACGGCTACTTCCGCTACTACGCTCGGACGAAGGACCTGATCAAGTACCGCGGCTTCTCGGTGTTCCTGCGGGAGATCGAGGAGGTCCTCACCGCCCACCCGATGGTCAAGGCGGCGGGGGTGATCGGGGTCAAGGACCCCAAGGTCGGCGAGTACCCGATGGCCTACGTTGTCCTCAAGCCCGAGGCGCGAGGGCGGGTCACAGAGGCGGACATCCGCGACTACCTCAAGGAGAAGCTCGCCCCGTACAAGGTTCCGAAGCTCGTCGAGTTCCGCTCCGAGCTCCCCAAGACCGACGTTGGCAAGGTGTCGCGGCGCGATCTCCGCGACGAGCTGGAGCGGCTGTGAGGGAACACTTTTTCGCCGTCTCGGAGCTCTCCAAGCGCTTTGGCGGGCTGGAGGCGGTGCGGCGGGCGAGCTTTTCGGTCGCGCCTCAGGAGATCGTAGGGGTGATCGGCCCCAACGGGGCGGGAAAGACGACGCTCGTGCGGATGATTATGGGGCTCCTGCGCCCGGACAGCGGAAAGGTCCTCTGGAAGGGGCGGGACATCACCCGCCAGCCGACGTGGAAACGGGTCGTCGGCGGGATCACCGGGACGTTCCAGAACAGCCGGCCGATGAAACGGCTCCCGCTCATCGCCAATGTGATGGTGGGCCTCCACAACCCGCGGGTGCGGAACCAGGGGGAGTGGGTCAAGACAGTCGAGGCCCGGGCGCTGGACGCGCTCGAGTTCGTGGGGATCTCCGACCTGGCGATGACCCCCGCCGGCGCGGTGTCTCAGGGCGACCTGAAGCGGCTCGAGATCGCGCGGGCCATCGCCACCGAGCCCGAGCTCCTCGTCCTCGACGAGCCGTTTGCCGGCCTCACCCAGGCCGAGACCCGCCTGCTCGCCAACTCGGTGCACCGGCTGCGCAAGGGCGGGCGGTTCGGCCGCCTTCACAGCGAGGGGTGCGCGATGATCATTGTCGAGCACAAGCTCTCTGAACTGATGCGGATTGTTGACCGCATTGTCGTCATGCACTTCGGGGAAGTGCTGGCCGATGGGGCTCCGGACCAGGTGGTGCGGGATCCGCGGGTGGTCGAGGCGTACCTGGGCAAGGTCGGAGCCCACACCCAGGAGGCGTTTTAGTGCTCCAGGCGATCCAGGCCCACGAGCTCTCGGTGGCGTACGGGACCGCGCTCATCCTTCACGACGTGGGGGTCGAGGTGCGCGAGGGCGAGCTCGTGAGCGTGGTTGGCCCGAACGGCGCGGGGAAGACGACTCTCCTCCGGGCCCTCGCCGGGCTCGTTCGCTGGGAGCAAAAGGCGTTCCGGCACCAGGACGTGCGGATGGGGGGTCGGGTGTGGTTTCGCGAGGAGCGGATCGACCACCTCCCGCCGCACGAGATCGCCGCGCGGGGCCTCATCCTGTGCCCCGAGCGCCGGCGGCCGTTCCGGGAGATGACGGTGCGGGAGAACCTCATCGCCGGAGCGTACCTCGTTCGGAGCCGTCGCGAGGTCGCGGAGCGGCTGGCCGAGGTTCAGCGCCTGTTCCCAATCCTCGAGGATCGGGCCCGTCAACGGGCGGGCACCCTGTCGGGAGGGGAACAGCAAATGCTCGCGATCGGTCGCGCCCTGATGAGCGGCCCCAAGCTCCTCCTCATCGACGAGCCGTCCACGGGGCTCGCGCCCCTGGTCAAGGAGCCCCTGTTCGAGCGGATCCGGGAGGTGAAGGAACTGGGGATCGCCGTTCTCCTCGTTGAGCAGGACGCAGCGATCTCCCTCGCGATGGCGGACTGGGGGTACGTCCTCTCCCAAGGGCGGGTGGTGGCGGAGGGCCCACCGGAGAACCTTCTCGTGGACGAGGTCGTCCGCCGATCCTACCTCGGGCTCTGAGCCTGGAGCGGGGCCCCGCACGCCCGGCACGCCCGCCGGGTGGCGATGTTCCGGACCCGACAACTCGGGCAGACCCGCTCGATCGCGTCGCGGATCCAGGTGCTGATCCCCTGGGGCATGAACCGGAGGATGAGGAGGACGAGGAGGGCGAACACGAGCATCCGATACTTGGGGATGACCACGTTCAGCGTGTCGAGGAGCGGGTAGAGGACGAACACCCCCGTGATCGGTCCGTAGATCGTTGCCGCCCCACCGAAGATCGTCCAGATCACGGGCTGGAACGACATGAACAGGCTCAACACCACCCCCGGAGCCACGATCCGAGCGGCGCTCGAGTGGGCGTAGAGGGCCCCCGCGGCCCCGGCGGTGAGCCCCGACAGGGCAAACGCGAGGAGCTTGTAGCGGACGGTGTTGATGCCGAGAGCCCGCGCCGCGGTCTCATCCTCGCGGATGGCGTGAAAGATCAGCCCCACGCGGGACTCGACCACCCTCCACAGGACGACCACCGCCCCGAGGGCCACCCCCAGGATGAGGTAGTACTCTGCGACCCGGGTCGAGGTGAGGCGGGCGATGCGCCAGACTCCGCCCTCGCCGCCAGAGAACCCGGGGAAGGCGAGCACGAACCCGGTGAGCATGATCGGGAAAGCGAGCGTGGCCAGGGCCAAGTAGTGCTTGCGCAGGCGGAGACAAGGGAGCCCGACGAGGAGCCCGGCTGCGGTCGCCACCGCAGCTCCGGCGGGGACCGTGGCGTAGGGGGGAAGGGAAAGGTGGGAGCTCAGAAGCGCGCTTGCGTAGGCTCCCGATCCGAAGAACAGGGCGTGCCCGAGGCTGACCTGGCCGGTGTACCCGGAGAGAAGGTCCCAGCTCACGGCGTAGAGCGAGAACAGGGCGGTGACGATGAGCGTGCGGAGGATGTTCGGGTCCTGGGTCAGGAGCGGGAAGGCGAGAAGCGAGGCCACAAACACGAGCACGATCACCCGGCTCGGCAGGACGAGGACTTCGTTCTGGAGGTAGCGGACGAGGTAGCGGACGTAGTACATGCTACCGTTCCTCGGCGATGCTCGACCCGTACAGACCTTCGGGCCGGATGAAGAACACGCAGACCATAATCAGGAGCGCGATCGCCGTTCGGAGGTAGGATCCCCCCGGGACGAGGAACACGACTGAGACCTCGGCGAAGGCGAGGATCACCGCGCCGATCAGGCTCCCCTTGAGGCTCCCCAGCCCACCCAACACAACCGCGGCGAGGACGATCACAAGCGGGTTCATCCACATCCCCGGCTCGACGGTGAACAGGGGGGCGACGGCGATTCCCGCGAGCGCGGCGAGAAGGAGCCCCAGGCCCATCACGACCGCTGTCACCAGGTTCACATTGATCCCCATCAGGTTCGCCACCTCCCGGTCCTGGGCTGCGGCACGGATGGCGAGCCCAAGCTTGGTTCGGGAGAGGAGGAACCACGCCCCGATCAGGCTCAGCACGGCGACGATGAGGGTCACCATCTCCTGGTTCCCGACCCGGACCCCGACGACCTGGGTGAACCCGGTGAGGGCGGGGGGAACGTGGCGGGGCTCGTTTCCGAAGAAGACGAGGACGACCTCCTGGAGAAGGACAGCCACGGCCAACGTGGCGATCAGCACCGTCGCTTCCATCTCCCGCACCGGCTCGATAACGAGCTTGTACACGGCGACCCCGACGGCGACGATCCCCAGAGAGGTGAGAAGGACGGCAAGCGGCATTGCGAACCCCGTGCTCGCGAAGTGGAAGATCCCGTAGGCGGCCACCATGTAGAACGCGGTGTGGGCGAGGTTGAGCACCCGTCCGACGCCGAACACAAGCCCAAACCCCAGGGCGAGCATCGCGTAGACGCCGCTGTAGACCAGGCCATTGACGAGGATGTTGGCGACCATGAGAGAGAGGGGCGGGGCCCCGGTAGGCCCCGCCCCACGGTTCCTACTTCCCCTTCCAGTGATCCCTAACCCACGGGGGGATGACGTAGGGGACAGTCCCGGGCGCGGAGATAACGAGGTCGGGGAGCTTCTGGGGGTCGGGCCGCCACTCCCGTGGCCAGAACGCAACCGGGGTCCCGTCCTGCCACTGGACGCCGATCCCGGTGACGTAGTCCGGCCCCCACATCAGGTCGTGAAGCTCGTCGAACACGATCCGGCCGATCGTGGACACGTAGTCGGTCGCCTCGAGGGCCTTGATCACTGCGTCCGTCTGAAGCGAGTCCGCCCTGAGAATCGCGTCCATCAGGATGTACAGGGCGTCGTAGGTGCCCGCCGTGAACAGGGGGAGCTCGCCGAACCGGCTGGTGAACTGCTCAATGAACGGCACAGTCGTCGGCGTGACCTCGACCCCGGACGCGTAGATCCCCACGGTCGCCGCGTAGGCGCCGAACCCTCCGGTCGCGTCGAGCCAGCCTTGGGCTTGGGCCTCGACGTTGATCCCCACCGCGGCCACGGGGATCTGGAGGCGGCCCCAGTCCCGGCCGAACACGACGCCCACCGGCCCCGAGAACACGGTGAACACGATCTGGGCCCCGGCCCGTTCAATGGCGGTGAGCTCCGCGGTCAGGCTCGTGGCCAGGGCCGACGGGCGCCAGGTGCCGACGAGTCTCCCCCCCAACCCCCCGACCGCAAGAGGGGCGTTGATCTGGAGACTGAGGAACGTCACGATGGGGGTTGCCCACTCCGCTTGCTCGGCGAGGATGGCGATCTTGGGTTCGGCGATCCCCAGCTCGTGGCGGAACAGATCCATCACCTCCCGAAGCTGGATGAACGCCGCCTGGGCGAGGTAGGTCGAGCGGGCGGGGGTCACGCGGAACAGGTACTTGTAGCGGTTGTAGTTCTTGTCCACCCGCCCCTGGAGGAGCTTGTTGTCCGCCGCTCCGGCGATGAGGAAGATCTTCTTGTAGTCGCAGGCGACCTCGGTCATGGCGAGCATCGCCTCGGTGCGGAAGCCCCCGACGAGGAAGTCAACCTTCGACGCGGTAATCGCCCGCTCCACGGCGCTCACCGCATCGGGGCCCGGCTGCATCTCGTTCGAGTCCACCCGGACGAGCTCGATCGTGTAGGTTCTCCCGCCGACGGTGACCCCGCCCGCGGCGTTGATCTCCTCGGCGGCGAGGGTTGCCCCTTGCCAGTGGTGCTTGCCCTGGATGAACGTCATCGGCCCTACAACGCCGATCCGGATGACCTGGCCGGATACGGCGGAGCCAAACGCGAATACGGCAAGAGCCAGACAAGAGATGAGGGATTTCACTTCGGACACCTCCTGAAACGGAAGATGGGCCACAGTGTAACAGGGGCCACGCTGACGTCAAGAGGTGAAGGACTAACGCGCGAGCACCCGCTCGTACAGGGCGTGGTACTCCCGCGCGGGGACGTCCCACGAGTGGTCCTCGGCCATCCCGCGCCCGACCAGCCTCCGCCACGCCGCGGGATTGCCTCGCCACAGCCGAACCGCCCGGCCCAGGGCGCCGAGCATTGCCTCCGCGGTGTAGTCCTCGAACGTGAACCCGTTTCCGCGCTCGGGGTCGGAGCCGCAGTCGCGGACCGTGTCCCTGAGCCCGCCGGTGGCGCGGACCACCGGCACCGTTCCGTAGCGGAGGGAGTAGAGCTGGTTGAGCCCCGCGGGTTCGAACCGGGATGGCATGAGGAAGATGTCCGCCCCGGCCTCGATCCGGTGGGCCCACGCCTCTGAGAACCCCAGGATTGCCCGGACCCGCCCCGGGTAGCGGCGCTCGGCGTTCTGGAGGAATCCCGCGTAGCGGGGATCCCCCTCCCCGAGGACGACAAGCTCGATCCCGAGGGCCATCATCCGCTCGAACCCTCCGATCACGAGGTCGAACCCTTTCTGCTCGGCGAGGCGGGACACCATCCCCACGAGGGGCCCCCCCGTTTCGACGAGCCCGAGCTCCGCCCTAAGGTGCCGCGTGTTCTCCCGCTTCCCCGACGGGTCAACGGCCGAGTAGGGGGCCCACAGGTGGGGATCCCGTTCGGGGTCCCACACCGCGGTGTCGATCCCGTTGAGGATCCCGGTGAGCGCATTCCGTCGAGCTTGGAGCTCCCCCTCCAGGCCCTCTCCCTGGGTGAGGATCTCCCGGGCGTAGCTGGGGGAGACGGTGGTGATCCAGTCCGCAGTCCGAATCGCGCCCTGGAGGAGGTTGATCTCCCCGTCCCGCACCACGGCCCCCAGCCCGACGGCATTCAAGCCGAGGGCCGCTCCCCGCTCGCGTGGGAAGCGACCTTGGTAGGCAAGGTTGTGGATCGTGAACACGGACTTCGCAGGGAGGTTCGCATCTCCGGACCGCAGGGACGCGGGGATGAGCGCGGTGTGCCAGTCGTTGGCGTGGACGATGTCGGGAACCCACCCCACGGCCGGGCCAAGCGCGAGGGCAGCCTTGGACAGGAAGACGAACCGCTCGAGCTCGTCCGGGTACCCCGTCCCGCCTTCTCCGTACACGCCGGGGCGGTCGAAGTAGGGGTCGTGGCCGAGGAAGTACACGGGGACCTCGGCGGCGGGCAGACGCCCCGCAAACACGGTGCAGGGGCGTTCCGCCCCTCCTACGGAGACGGGGAACTCCCCCACCGGGGCAAGGCCAGCCGGGACTCCCCTGTACTTGGGGAGAGCGACCCGCACGTCCACGCCGAGCCGGGACAGGGCAGCGGGGAGGGCACCCGCTACATCGCCGAGCCCGCCCACCTTGGCGAACGGGGCCACCTCAGCCGCTACGTACAGGACGCGCATGGTGTGATCGCGAACGCGGGGCCGTGCTCCTCAAGGAGAACGGCCCGCACCGCGCGGGCCGCCCTTCCCCGTGGGATCGCCACCCTGGATCAGCGCTCGTCGGTGATCCGCACCGTGAACCTCCACACCGCGACGAGGGTGGACGTCGGATCGCTCCCCACGTACACCGGGACCTCGAGGTCGTACGTGGCGAGGGTCCACGGTGCCTCTAGGGTCAGGGTGTGCTCGCCCACGTCGGGGTGGTCCTTGCCCTCCTTGGCCCGCAAGGTGAGGGAGAGGCGCTTGGCCTCGCCCGTGTACAGGGTGAGGGGGAGCGCGCCCGTCGCAATGTCCCGCTCGACGTGGTTCAGCGTGTAGGTGAACGCCCAGTCGCCCCCGGCCGCGCCCTCAAGGAGGGAGATCGAGGCGAGGCTGATCCGGTACTTGAGGGACGCTGGCGGAGGGGATTCCAGTGGGGTCTCCTCTGTCGGCTCTGGCTGGGGAGCCGGTTCCGCCTGTGGCTTGGGTTCTGGAACAGGTGGCACCGGATCGGGTCGAGGAGCAGGTGCGGGCGCCGGCTCAGGAACGGGCTGAACCGGCTGGGTTACGGTCGTGGGGCCCGTCCCCCCTACCTCAAAAGGGGGCCGCCCTCCGGTCTGGGTCTCCGTCTCGGGCGACGAGTCGTCCTTCCAGACGATGGCCGTCTGCACGCCCTCGCGGTTTCCGTAGAGGTCGATTGCGTAGTACTCCAGCTTGTACGGCCCCTCTGGGCCAGGAACCACGAACGGCTCGACGTAGGAGCGCCAGTCCCCGCCGGCGATGCGGTAGAAGATGTTCGCGAACCCCGACGCGTCGTCGGAGCGGAGCTCGAGCTTTGTCCTTGACGTGATCCACAGCTTTCCATCGGGGGCGTAGTAGTGGGGGTCGCCGGCCACGATTCGCGTCGTCGGTGGCTCGATGTCGAGGTAGATCACGAGCTGTTTCGTGCGCTCCCGGTTCCCGAGCTTGTCGACAGCGTAGTACTCCATCCGCACCATTGCCCGAGCGGGGAGGGGGAACGGGTCGCTGTAGGTGAGCCACTGCCCCTCATCGAGGCGGTAGAACACCTTGTCTACCCCCACCCCGACGTCGCGGGCCAACAGCCGGACGAGGCTACCGGGGGCCAGCGCGACGATTCCCCTCTCCTGAACCTTGGCCAGGTCGAGGGTGCTGAGGCGGTTCGCCCCGGCGGGGAGCTTCACCGGAGCTTCCATCAGCGGGTACTGGTCCGGAACGAGTTCGTAGGGGGTGTCCCCGATCCCGTCCTTGTTCAGGTCCTGGCCCCGGTAGTCGGACCAGAAGTTCCCCCGGCCGTCCTTGTACCACCGGTTGTCCGGCATCTCCTGACGAGCGGGGAAACCACAGTTGACGATGCTGTTCCCGTGGATCACGTTCCCCTGGGCCGCCGGCCCGAGGACGATCCCGTGGTCGCAGTACCCGATCGCGTTCCCCGTGATGACGTTCCCGGAGGAGACGAGGAGGTGAATCCCCACCCGGCCCCCGTAGACGGCGGTGTTTTCGATCCGCCCGTTGCGGACGTTCGAGAACATGATTCCCGCCTTCTCCAGCGGGTACCGGATCTGGCAGTCGCGGATTACGAAGTGGGCGCGCGTTCCGTCGATGTAGATCCCGTAGTCGTGCCCGCGGGTGTCGATGATCCAGCCCTCGATGACGTACGGGTCGCCCTCGGTTCCGGCGCCCTTGATCACACCGTTCTCCCAGGTGAACTGGGCGTCTCCATAGATGTAGATCGGCCCGCGGGCTACCCAGCCCTGGCTCCAGGCGATGACGGCTCCCGCGGTCATCGCTAGCCCTAGCACGATCAGCTTACGCATGGTCTCCCTCCTTGGAATGAATGCGCTTTGGTGATGGTACCAAGAGATCCCCGATCTGTCTGTGATCGGCGCCACGCTCCCCCCGGGCCGGGGCCGGGGAGCTGCGGACTACGAGGTGCGGAGCGTGCGCTGGCCGAGGAGGTCGGCGAGGAGGGGAGGCAAGACCACCGTTCCATCCGCCTGTTGGTTTTGCTCGAGGACCGCCGCGAACAGACGCGACGTGGCGAGGGCGGAACCGTTCAAGGTGTGGACGAACCGGGGCTTCCCCCCGTCGGCGGGTCGGTAGCGGATGTTGCCCCGCCGGGCCTGGTAGTCCTCGCAGTTCGAGCAGGACGAGACCTCGTAGTAGCGATCCTGGCCCGGGAGCCAGACCTCCACGTCGATCGTCTTCGCCGACTGCTGGGCGAGGTCGCCCGCAGGAAGAAGGGCGATCCGGTAGTGGAGGCCGAGCCTCTGGAGGATCGCCTCCGCGTGGCTGACGATCTCCTCCAGGGCGGCGTACGAGGTCTCCGGCGTCGTGTAGTGAAAGAGCTCGACCTTGTTGAACTGGTGGACGCGGATCAGCCCTCGCCCCTCCTCCCCGTAGGTTCCCGCCTCGCGGCGGAAGCAAGGGGTGTAGGCGACGTACTTCCGAGGGAGATCCTCCTCCGCCAGGACCTCGTCCCGGTGGAGGTTGACGAGGAGGGCCTCGGCAGTGGGGTTGAGAAAGAGATCGTCCTCGGGGCAGGCGTAGACCTCGGACGCGAACTTCGGGAACTGGCCCGAGGTCACGAAGGAGGCCCGGTTGGCGAGGATCGGGGGGAGGACGGGGGTGTAGCCGTGCTCCCGGACGTGGAACTCCATCATCCAGTGGAGGAGGGCGAGCTCGAGGCGAGCCCCGTCTCCGGTGTACATCGGGAACCGCGCCCCCGTCACCTTGGCCGCCCGCTCGAGGTCGAGGAGCCCCAGGGCTTGGGCCAGGGCCACGTGGTGCTTGGGGAGGAACGGGAACACGGGCTTCTCCCCGAACGTCCGGAGGATGACCTTCTCCTCCTTCGTCCCGTCGGGGACGGAATCGTGGGGGACGTTGGGAAGAGAGAGCAGCAGGGAGTCGAGCTCTCTCTCGACTTCTTGAAGACGTACCTCGACCCGCTTTCGTTCAGAGGCAACGGCGCGCATCTCCTCCCGAAGTCTATCCACCTCCCCCTGGCGTCCTTCCTTGGAGAGGATGGCAATCCGCTCGGACGCCTCGTTCTGCCGGCGACGCAGGTCGTCTGCGGTCCCCGCCAGAAGCCGTCGCTCCTCGTCGAGGGCAACGATCGGGGCGAGGTCGACAGTGGGGTCCCGGCGTCGGAGCCGGCCCTGAACCCCCTCGGGGTCGCTGCGCAACAGCCGGAGGTCGAGCACGGGGGGGCAGTATAGCCCGTCCTTCTAAGCTGTCCACGCTCGCGTGAGCCGAGGGCATCCTTTCGGTTAGGATTGAGGCGATGAAGGCCCTCATCTTCTCCAAGGCTCTCTACTCGACGTGGGTCTACTACGCCCCCGATCGGATTCTGTTCGACTGTGGCGAGGGGGTGAGCTCGCTGCTTGAGAACAAGGTGTTCGCCGTCAAGCACGCGTTCCTCTCCCACGGCCACGCCGACCACATCTCGGGCCTGATGGGGCTCATCAACATCCGCAACAACGCGATGGGCGACCACGAAAAGGAGCTGCGGGTCCACTACCCGGCGGGGAGCCACTTCGTGTCCGAGCTCATCCACTACTTCGCCCGCACGAACCGCAACCTCCAGTACGACCTGGAGTGGATCCCCCTCCAGCCCGGCGACCGGGTGACCCTCCTCGAGGGGCGGATGCCCCGCTACGTCGAGGCGTTCGGGACGGTCCACGCGCGGGGCGAGCCGTCCTTGGGGTACAACGTGTGCGAGGTCCGGCGGCGGCTGCGGGAGGAGTACCGCGGCCTTCCCCAGGAGGAGATCGTGGCCCTCGTTCGGGCGGGGAAGAAGGACGAGATCTCCGAGGAGTACACCCAGTTCCTCTTCTCGTACGGTGGGGACTCGGTCCCGCTCAACCCGGGTTCGGTGCGGGGCACGGAGGTCCTCCTCCACGAGGCGACGTTCCTTGCCGACGAGGACCGCAAAGAGTACAAACACGCCACGGTCTGGGAGGCGCTCGACGTCGCTCGGAAGGCCGAGGTCGAGAAGGAACTCATCGTGTTTCACATCTCCAGTCGCTACCGCGGGGATCTGGGGTCGACTGCCCGTCAGATCGAGGCGATGAACCTCCCGTTTGCGGTGCGGTTGGTTCCACCGGGCGAGCTGGTGGAGATCGACTAGAGGAGGACGCATGGCGCGCAAGTACATCCGGTTGGTCACAGAGGTTCCCGGTCCGAGGTCGAAGGGGGTCCACTTCCGCAAGGAGCGCTACGTGGCCAAGCCCCTCTCCCCGCTGGCCCCGTTCTACGCTGCCCGTGCGGAGGGATGTGTGATTGAGGACCTCGATGGCAACAGGTTCCTTGACTTCTCGGGCGGATGGGGAGTGATGAACGTCGGCCACAACCACCCCAAGGTCGTGGCCGCGGTCAAGGCCCAGGCCGAACTCTCCCTCCACACCGACTTCACCGCGGTCCCCTACGAGCCGTACGTCGAGCTCGCCTCCCGCCTGGCGGAACTCGCCCCCGGACCCACACCCAAGAAATGCGCGTTGTTCAACTCCGGGGCCGAGGCGGTGGAGAACGCGGTGAAGATCTCCCGGGCTGCCACGGGCCGCAAGGCCGTCCTCGTCTTCGACAACGCCTTCCACGGCCGGACGCTGCTGGCGATGACGATGACCCACAAGGCGGTCCCCTACAAGGCGGGGTTCGGGCCCTACGCCCCGGATGTCTACCGCCTGCCGTATCCGTATCCCTACCGGTACCCGATCCCGATGGCGGCGATCGAGCGGCGGCTGCTCTCGCTGGTCGACCCCCACGAGGTGGCGTGCGTGGTCGTCGAGCCGGTGATCGGGGAGGGGGGGTTCATCGTCCCCCCGCCCGAGCTCCTCCCCTTCCTCCGCGAGCTTGCCGACCGACACGGGTTTCTCCTCGTGGCGGACGAGGTCCAGTGCGGGGTCGGCCGGACGGGGCGGTTCTTCGCCTGCGAACACTCCGACGTCGAGCCCGATCTCATTTGCGTCGCCAAGTCCATCGCCGGGGGCCTCCCCCTGTCGGGGGTGATCGGAAAGGCCGAGGTGATGGACGCGCCCGTCCTCGGCGGGATCGGGTCCACCTACGGCGGGAACCCCGTGGCCTGCGCCGCCGCCCTCGCCGTCCTCGACGTGATCCGGGAGGAGGGACTTCTCGCCCGGGCGGTACGGATCGGGGAGATCCTGATCCGGGAGCTCCGGGCCCTCGAGCGGACCTACCCCGTGATCGGCGACGTCCGGGGCCTCGGGGCGATGGTCGGGGTCGAGCTCGTCCGGGACCGGAAGACCCGCGAGCCGGACCCGGAGACAACAAAGCGGGTCCAGCTGGAGGCTCTCAGGCGGGGCGTGGTCTTCCCCACCGCCGGGGTGTACGGGAACGTGGTCCGGTTCCTCGTCCCCCTCGTGACCCCCGACGACGCCCTCCTCGAGGGGCTCGCGGTCCTGGGGGAGGCGTTCGCCGCCGCGGCGAAGGGCCCCTCGGCGTAGGGGAGAACGCCCCCTTCGTGGATGGGACCGGGAGTCCCGGCGGACCTTCGCGCTAGGCAGGGGACCGCGTTGACCGTTCCTTGACCGGCCGGAGGTGGTCCCAGGGCTGGGGTGCCCCCCACCGTGGCGGCAGAGGAGGTGGACGATGACCCAGGCGGTGAAGGTTGTTGCGGGAGCTTTGGTTGGGCTAACGCTCCTCGGATGGGGTACCGATCTTCCGCGGAAGGTGGACCAGGGGGCGTACTACCGGGGGACGCCCGACGAGTGCTGTTGTTCGGGGCGAGACCGACCGACGGAGTTGGTTGAGTTCCAGGAGACCATCCCTACCGATACGGGAACGGACGCGGTCGTCCTGTTCGCCGTGGGGGTGCATGTAGAACCCCACCGGGAGTACTTCGAACGTGTGCGCTACGACCTTGATCGGTCGCGCCTCGTGCGGCTGGCGGAGATCGTCGAGCGACACGGCGGACGGCTCACGGTTCAGGTCCAGCGGCCGTTCACGGAGGTGGCCCAGGGGCGGGGGGACCCGATCCTGCGCTTCCTTTCTGGGCGCGGGCACGAGATCGCCCTTCACTTCCACGAGGACTTCCACCTCAACAACGCGGATGCCCGCCCTGTTTCAGACTGGGTGAACTCCCTGCGGAAGGAGATCGATCTCATCGAGGCCCTGTCGGGGGGGCGGGTCGTCACGTGGAGCGGGGGGAACCTCTACCCCGGGATGTATGAAGCGGCGAAAGCGGTGGGTCTGCAAACAATCATCAACTACAAGAACCCCGCCACGCAAGGGATCCCGGCAGCGTTCCTGGGGGTCAACCCATGGCGCCCAGCAGGCGCGGGGTCGGTGGAAAAACGAACGAGCCACGATCCGGCTGGAGAGATCGTCTACGTTCCCTCGGGGGTGTGGCCGGCCCACTGCTCAGGGGCGGAGGCGGTGCCAAAGCCGTATACGGGTCGAGCGTTCGACTACGTGACCGTTGCGCTGAGGAACACCCTTCACGCCGCCCACCCAGGGATGGTGAACACGTTCATCGCCACCGTCCACCCGGGGGACTTCCTCTACCCGGGGGACGACGAGGCGGAGTTCGCCCTGTGGGAAGCGTGGTTGACCGAGGTGCTCGACCCCCTTGTGGCGAGCGGGCGGGTCAAGTGGGCTACGGTCTTAGAGATGGCGCAGGCCTACCGAGGCTGGGAGGGAGCGGCCCCGCTCTCCCCCTGCGCCCCGGACGAGCCCCAGCGCCTGCCCGGCGGCCCGACGGTCACGGTCTGGGTCGCTTCGGAGGCGGCTCCAGACAGAGGAATCGTCGTCCGGCTCACCTACCCCGACCAGCCGCGGTATGGGGACGGGACGGCAGCGGTTGTCGAGGTCCCCGGCGCGGACACGCCCGGCTCGGCCGACCTTTCCCCCCGGCCGGGGCCCGACCCGTACGTCTCCCAAGGGCTTGTCCACGTTCAGTTCGCGTTCCCGGGAGGTGGACGGCCGCCCCTGGCCTCAGGAGAGACCTACGACCACCGGGGCCAGGGATCCCTTCGGGCGCTGCGGGACGTGGTCCGGTTTCTGAGGGGAGAGGCCTTCACCACGACCGGCTGCGGGGTGGCCGACCTCCTCCCCTACCCGGTCACCCAGGTGGGCCTGATCGGCCTCTCCAACGGCGGGAACACCGCCGTCGCTGCCTTTGGGCCCTTCGGGGAGGAGATGGCCGTGGACTGGTACGTGGGCTGGGAGAACCCGGCCGGGGTCCCGTTCACGACCGTGGACCTCGGGGGCTGGGAGAATCCGAACCCGGCCTACGTCCCCGGCTCGTGCCGCCTCACCCCGGCGGGCGTCCAGTGCGAGGTCGACTACTCGAACCTCCGCTGGGACCCCACGGCCCGGTCCGGGGCGGCCGGCCCCCGGGGGAGCCCCATCCCCGGCGTCCTCTACCACGACTGGAACGGGGACGGCCGGTACGGCTTGGGGGACTACGCCCTTGGGGCGTACACGGGGACGTTTGGGGAGAGGGAGAAGCGGGTCTACTCCGTCCAAGCCCTCGAGGCGGCCGTTGCCCGGGGAGTCCTGGCCCCCTGGCCGTCCGACGTCGCGACCTTGGAGGAGGCGCGCCGGTTCTGGGAGATCCGGGACATGAGCCGCTCGTACGGGGCAGCCCTCCGGGCCAACCCCGACCTCCGCGTCATCGTGATCGGCTCGGTCGAGGATCATGTTCAGAACACCCCGGACTACCCCCACCTCGTCCTCCAGTACCAGGGGTGGCTGGAGGCCGGAATCCCCTGGATCCGCCTCAACCCCGATGCGGCGTATGTCTCAACCCTTGTCCCCGGGGTTCCCGGGGCACCGGAGAGCGACGCGAACATCTCCGTAACCTACGGGAACATCCGGGAGCTCCTCGCGCCGGAGTCCGTGCCCGACCCGATCCTCCAGCTCGCGGCGGTCCTCGAGCTCGCCGACCGGTGGACATGGGACCGTTGGGAGAAGAACCTGAGCGCGGTCCTCCTCCGAACGCGGTAGGCGTGCCCGAGCTCTCCACGGCTATCCCCGGGCAGCCGAACGAACTCCGGTGTGAACCCACCGGTTGGGCGTCGCCCGCACGGTGATGGAAGGCGTCGGCCACCCCTCAACCAGATTCCACGAGCCGGTTCTCGTGGCGGAGGTCGTGGCCTTCCTCGCTCCCCGGCCTGGGAAGGCGTTTCTTGACGCGACCGTCGGCCTGGGTGGGCACGCGGAGGCCCTTCTTGCCCGCGGGGCGCGGGTCGTGGGGATCGACCGGGACCCCGAGGCCCTGGCCCGGGCCCGGGAGCGGCTCGCTCGGTTTGGGGACCACCTGACGCTCCTCCGAGGCGACTTCCGCGACCTCCGATCCCTCCTCGCCCCCCTCGGGATCCCCTCCTTGGACGGGGTCCTGTTCGACCTCGGGGTCTCTTCCCTCCAGCTCCTCTCCCCCGAGCGGGGGTTCTCCTTCTCCGCCGACGGGCCCCTGGACATGCGGATGGACCCCGACGCGTCCACAACCGCCGCCGACCTCGTGAACGGCCTCCCCGAGCCGGACCTCGCCCGAATCCTCCTCGAGTATGGGGAGGAGCGGTACGCCCGGCGGATCGCCCGGGCGATCGTCCGCGGCCGGCCCGTTCACACCACGCGGCAGCTCGCCTCGCTTGTGGCCCGCCTCTATCCCCCCGGACGGCACCGGATCCACCCCGCGACGCGGACGTTCCAGGCCCTCCGGATTGCGGTGAACGACGAGCTCTCGGCCCTGCGGGAGGCGCTTCCCGCTGCGCGCTCCCTCCTCGGCCCCGGCGGCGTCCTCTCTGTGATCTCGTTTCACTCCCTCGAGGACCGGATCGCCAAGCGGTTCTTCCGGGCGGAGGCCCTCGCCGGGCGAGTTGAGATCCTGACGAAAAAACCCGTGACACCGGGGGAAGCGGAGCTCGCGGGGAACCCGCGGGCCCGGTCGGCGAAGCTCCGCGCCGGGCGGGTGCCTCAGGTCGGTCCAGACCCGGCCAACTGTCCCGGATCGCCCGCGCTGCGGGCCGTACCCTTGGGGGGTGAACCGGTCTGAGCTGCGTTGGGAAGAGCAGCGCCTTCCGGGGTGGGCAGGCGTGGCGCTGGCCATTGCTGCGGGGGCCGCGGTGGCGGGTCTCGTGTTCTTGTACCTCTGGCAGGGGTCGGTTCTGTCTCAGCTGCGGGCGGAGCGGGCGAGGAAGGTCCTTGCGCTGCAGGAGCTCGAGCGGGTGAAGCTTGCCCTCGTCTACGATGTAGACCGCGCCTACGCGCTCGACACGGTCGCCGCACGGGCGCGGGCGCTAGGGATGGTCCCGTTCGACGAGAAACGCACCCACTACCACATCGTTGGGGAAGGGGGGGGCCGTTAACCGGGCAGCGGTGGCGTTCCTTCTTCTGGGAGTGGGCGCCCTCGTCGTCGTGGGGCGTCTCGTCCAGCTCCAGGTCGTGGAGCACCGCCGCTGGTCGGCAGTGGCCCAATCCATCCAGGAGGACGTGGTCGAGATACCCTCCCAGCGGGGGACAATCTACGACCGGAACGGGGTCCCGCTTGTGTACGACGTTCCGGCGTACGATGTCGCCCTCGACAACTCGCTTCTCACCAAGCCCGAGCTCCTCGTGGACCTCCTCGTTCGCGAGCTTGGGATGACCCGGACCGAGGCCGTGGGCAAGGTGTACCGCCAAGGGTACTTCACCTGGATCGCCCGCGGCGTGGACTACGCTGTCGGGCAAAGGATCCGGGCCCAGGCGCAGGGCTTGGGGATCCGCGGCCTCCTGTTCTTCGACTCCTGGAAGCGGGCCTATCCCCAGGGGCCGCTTGCCCTGGCCGTCCTTGGTGTGGTCGGCGTCGATGGCCATGGTTTGGCGGGGATCGAGCTCCTGTTCGACTCCCAGCTCGCGGGGCGCCCTCGCAGGGTGCGCCTGCTCCGCGGCCCGGGGAACCAGGTCTACGACCTGTGGGAGGAGGAGCCGGGTGCCCCCGGCACCCCGCTTCACCTGACGCTCGACACGCGCATCCAGTGGATCTGCGAAAAGGAGATCGCGCGCGGGCTGGCGGAGTACGTGGGCGCGGACCGCGGGTTCGCGCTGGTGATGGATCCCCGGACCGGCGAGGTCCTCGCCCTCGCCCACGGCCCTGCGGTCGACCCAGCGCGGCCCGACCCGGCGCTCCTCCACCCGTGGTCGGCTACCCACGTGTTCGAGCCCGGGTCTACGTTCAAGGCCCTCATCGCGCTTGCGGCGATGGATCAGGACCTGCTCTCTCCCGACGAGTTCTTCGACGGGGCCTCCCCAATCCGCGTAAGCGGCGTTTCGGTCAGCAACGCCAAGAAGAAGAGCTACGGACTGCTGCGGTTCCGGTGGGCGATGGCCGAGAGCGTGAACACCGTCCTCGTGCAGGTGGCCCAGCGGTTGGGGATCGCGAAGACCCACGCCTACCTGACGCGGATGGGGTTCGGCGAGCGGACGGGGATCGAACTCCCCGGCGAGGTGGCGGGGATTCTGCGGCCCGTGGACCGCTGGACCGAGCTTGACCTGGCGATCGCATCGTTCGGGCAAGGGGTTGCCGTCACGGGGATCCAGCTGGCAACGGCGTTCGCTGCTTTAGCCAACGGGGGGACCCTCCTCCGGCCCCGCATCCTGCCGGGTCCGGTCGAGGCCGTCCGGACGGTCGCGTCCCCGGAGGCGTGCGCGACGATGCGCGAGGTCCTGAGGTTCACCGTCAACCCGGGCGATCCCTACCGACCGCGGTCCCCGGCCGACATCGAGGGGTTCCTCGTTGCAGGGAAGACAGGGACGGGTGAGATCGCGCTCCCCGGCCGGGGCTACGTTTCCGACCACGTCACCGCGGGGATGGCCGCGTTCTTCCCGTGGGACAAGCCGGAGTACGTCGTTCTCGTGTACTACCAGACGACCCGCAACCCCGACTTCTGGAGCGGATGGACCGCCGTTCCGAGCGTGGGGAAGATCATCCAGGGGATGGCGAACCTGGCTGTCGTCCGCCCCTACACGCGGACGACGACCCCAGGGCGATCGGGGTAGGTGAGGTAGATCCGCCCCCCCCAATCGCCCACCGCTTTGGCCACGGTTTCGAGGGCGAGCGCCGGGGTGTTGTTCTCGTCGGAGAGGTGAGCGAGGACGACGTGCTGAAGCCCTTCTCCCAGGAGGCGGATCGCCTGGCCCGCCTCCTCGTTCGCGAGGTGGCCCTCTGGCCCAAGGATCCGCAGCTTGAGCGGCCACGGGTACGGCCCCGCGAGGAGGCGGGCGACGTCGTGGTTTGCTTCCAGGATCACGGCCTGACAGCCCGTGAGGGCCGATAGGACCTCGTCCGTGATCCGTCCGAGGTCGGTGGCGATCCCAGCGCGCGCGCCGTTGGTTTCCAGCCGGAACCCCAGCGGTTCCCGAGCGTCATGCGAGACCGAAAACGGGAACACATGCACTCCTTCGATCTCGACCCCCGGCTCGAGGGGAAGCCCGGGGATCCCCAGGGCGCGGAGCGTGCCGGCGCTCGCTGCGATCTGAACCCCGCGGCGAAGGAGCGGGGCGAGCCCGCGCACGTGGTCGGTGTGCTCGTGGGTGAGGAGAGCCCACCTGAGCCCGGTGAGCGTCATCCCGGCCTGGGCAGCCCGTCTCTCGACCTCGCGCCAGGGGAGGCCAGCGTCCACGAGGAGGCCCCCCCGCGGGCCCTCCACGAGGAGGGCGTTCCCGGAGGAACCGCTCCCCAGCGCGCAGATCCTCAACTTGAGGTGCGACCGCGCAGCGCGTCGAGGAGCTCGATCGGGACCGGGAACACGATCGTGGTTGCGTTCTCGGTGGAGATCTCGGACAAGGTCTGGAGGTACCGGAGCTGCAAGGCCCCCGGGGCCTCGCGCATGATCGCCGCCGCCTCCCGGAGCTTTTCCGCGGCTTGGAACTCCCCTTCCGCGTTGATGACCTTGCTCCGCCGTTCCCGCTCCGCCTCCGCCTGGCGGGCGATCGCCCGCTGCATCTCGTTCGGGATCTTGACGTCCTTGATCTCGACCGTGCTCACCTTGATCCCCCAGGGGTCGGTGTGCTCGTCGATGATCTGCTGGAGCTCGCGGTTCAGCTTCTCCCGCTCGGCGAGAATGTCGTCAAGTTCGACCCGTCCCAGCACAGAGCGCAGAGTGGTCATCGAGATCTGGCGGGTGGCCTCGATGTAGTCGAGGACTTCGACCACCGACGCTTGGGGGTCCACCACGCGGAAGTAGACGACGGCGTTCACGTTCACCGGGACGTTGTCGCGGGTGATGACCTCCTGGGGCGGGACGTCGAGGGTGATCGTCCGGAGGTCCACCTTCACCATCTTGTCCACGAGCGGGATGATGAGGAACAGCCCGGGCCCCTTTGCCCCGACGAGGCGGCCGAGGCGGAAGATCACCCCCCGCTCGTACTCCCGAACGACCTTGATCGCGCTCGACAGGAACAGCACAACCAACGCCGCGATCGCAAGAAACGTTATCATCGTCGCCTCCTTCGGTTGCCGCGGGCATGATAGGCCCTTAGGATGGGGTTTGTCAATCGGGAAGGAGGCAGGATGCGCAGACCGATCGTCGTCGCGAACTGGAAGATGCACAAGACGGTGCCCGAGGCCCGTTCGTACCTGAGACGGCTGATCGAACTCGTCGGGCGGGACCCAGGCCTCGATGTGGTGGTCCTTCCGTCGTTCACCGCACTTCCTGCCGCGGCGGAGATGCTTGTCGGGACGCCGATCGCACTCGGTGCTCAGAACGCTCATCCGGAAGCCTCGGGGGCGTTCACGGGTGAGGTGTCGGTGGTTCAGCTCACCGACCTCGGGGTCCGGTACGTGGTGTGCGGTCATTCGGAGCGCCGGCACCTGTTCGGCGAGGACGACGCGCTTATCGGCCGAAAGGTGCAGGCCGTGACCGCGCACGGGCAGGTGCCGATCCTGTGCGTAGGGGAGACCTTGGACGAGCGCCGTGCAGGGAGGGCGTGGGAGGTCGTCGCGCGCCAGCTTGAGGCGGGTGCCTCGGAGCTCGGCGACGACCCGCGGGGGCTGGTGATCGCCTACGAGCCGGTGTGGGCGATCGGGACCGGCGTGGCTGCCCAGCCCGCCGACGCCCAAGCTATGGCGAGCCAGGTCCGAGGCTGGCTCCGCGATCGTTTCGGAGCCAAGGGGGACGAGATCCGGGTCCAGTACGGAGGATCCGTCAAGCCCGACAACGCTCGGGAGTTCCTCTCCCTCCCCGACGTGGACGGGGCGCTCGTGGGCGGGGCGTCGCTCGATCCCGGGGCGTTCGCCGCCATCGCTCACGCGGCGCGCCGTTAGCCTGCGTTCCCCACGCGACCACGAAGCCACCAAGGTGTCAACAACCTGATCTCACCGCGGAGACCGCGTGACCGAGACCGCGGAGTTCGCAGAGAGAAGGGATTTGCAGCGTCGGGGTTCGTCCCCGACGGCCGTTCGTCGCAGACCAGCTGCGACGCGACAAGACCTCGGGGACTTGGATTCAACTCCAGACCGGGTGTTCTCAGCGGTCTCTGCGCGCTTAGCGGTGAGACGCAGCATCCAGGATGCTCACTCCGGTAGAGCTGGTACAAGCTTGTGACCATCGCCGCCCTATGAAGTGCGTGCGATTCCGAGGTCCTCCTGCCCTGCGACTAACGAAAAATGAATGGGACGGAGAGCCGCAGTTCATGAACCAGACTTGACGCTCAGCCTCGCTTCATGGTATGGTGCACTACGTTCAGCTGTCGAAGGGGCAGGGGCGTAGGCCGCCCGAGGTTGGCGGCTCACGGCCTACGGACCAAGGTTGGAACAGAGGGGGAGGGCATGGCGAGGTGGGTGGCGTCAGCGGCGGTTCTTCTCTTCGTGGGGTTGGTGGGTCTTGGGCAAGCATGTCCCGCAGTGGCGGTGGTGATCCCGGAGACGGTGATCATCGAACGGGTTCCGCGGCCAATCCCGGATCCAGCGGCGGAGACGGCGATCATCAAGCACTTCCTGGACTACGGGTTCAACGTTGTGGACCTCGTTCAAATCCGCGTCCTCCGTGCCACCCAAGCTGGGATGAGCGATCTGGAGCGCCTAGTCAAGCAAGCGTTGGCCGGCGACACCACGGCCATCCGCGCCCTCGCTGTAAGAAACGGCATCGCGGCCAATATCCTGGTCGTGGGGGAGGCCGTGTCCACCGTAACCGTGTTCGAGGTCCTGCGGATCCCCGGGCAGCCGCGGGTGCAAGATGGTCGGGCGCGGGTCGAGGTACGGGCGATCGAGGTCGCCACGGGGCGGATCCTCGCGGCCGAAGCCCTGCACACGGGCGGGGTGGACTTCTCCGCTGAGCTGGCGGGCAAGAAGTCCCTCGAACGGGCAGGCGACAAGATCGCGTGCACGCTGGCTCGAGCTATCGCCCAGCGCTACCCGCTTCCCGCTCGCTGCTTCCAGATGTGTACTTCGCCCGCGCCGACGTTTGGGGCGCTCGACTTTGAGAACCGCAGCGGGGTGTGGATCCGAAATGTCGACGTCGGGCGGTTGTTCGCGACGGCCACCGAGACTGCCCTCTCCGAGCGCGGGTGCCGGACGACCCGGGCGATGGCTGCCGACTACCTCGTGGAGAGCATCATCACCGACTGGAAGGAGATCAAGACCCCTTCGATCAACCTGCCGCTGCTGGACCTGTTCTTCCAGGGGATCGCCTGCTGGGTGACCGTGGACGTGCGGGTGCTCGACTTGGGCACGGGTGCGTTCCGGGCGTTCGAGGTGTTGGTGAACGTGTCGGGGATGGAGATCT
Organism: Candidatus Bipolaricaulota bacterium; assembly: GCA_937921255.1. Lineage (GTDB taxonomy): Bacteria > Bipolaricaulota > Bipolaricaulia > Bipolaricaulales > Bipolaricaulaceae > Bipolaricaulis. The sequence goes on along the minus strand of CAKZSO010000024.1, from coordinate 40,392 downwards.
TCGGGCTTCGATTCGGGGCCAGTCCCCGTGACATCGCTCGGGCCGTGGGCCGCGAGATCGCGAACCGAGTGTGCCGGGGGAGATGAGCGGAGAGGAGGAGTTGGTGCGGTTCCGAATGAGAGAGCCAGCCGAGAACGGGAGAGGATGGCACTGGTTCCAAAGCGGATAGGAGGTGTGGGACTGGGCAGGATAGCACTGGTCGTTTGACTCTCCCGGGGACTACTGAGCTTGGCTGGGTGTGGTCTCCCGTTCCCCACCCTCCGGTCCCAACCCACCCCCACCGGCCACGGATCGAGAGCCGCCAGTGGCCGTGGCAGATGCGCGGGGCAGATGGATCACGAGCGGATCTGACCAGGGTTGCCCGCTGCGGAGCATGTGCCGCCAGGATGGATCGTGAGACGCGCTCACGAAGAGCGGGAGGTGGAAGACGGGGAGGACATGGGTGCTCGGGATAGGTCAAGACCAACTACAAGGGAGCTCTCGGATGAAAAGGCGAACCGTGGCTGGGATCGTCGTTCTATCGGTCATCACCGGCGGGCTCTACACCATCTACTGGATCGTCAAGACGAAGTCCGAGATGAACGCTCAAGGAGCGGGCATCCCCACGGCATGGCTGATCCTCATCCCCATGGTCAACATCTGGTGGACGTGGAAGTTCTGTGAGGGAGTGGCCCACGTAACCAAGGGGGGCATGTCCGCCGGGGTAGCGTTCCTTCTGCTCTGGCTGCTTAGTCTGATTGGGATGGCGATTGTCCAATCAGCGCTGAACAAGGTGGCGCGTGGCTAAACGATCGCGCTGGCGGAGATACGCGCCCGGAAGGAGCTCACCACGGCCGCAGTGGCGCTGAAACGCACCTGGACGCTATGCGCGGGGTGTCGCTTGCTGTTGGCGCGAGGGTACCTTTTTGTCTTCGCCGGGTGTCCGCAGCCAGGGATCGGGGCTAGCCAGGGGGAGTGGTGCTATGGAGTGGGCGAGACGTGTGAAGTGGGTGTTCGCTTTTCTCGTGGTCGCGGGCGCTGCGCTTGGTGTTGCTGCCGGGTGCTCTTCATCGGGAGCAATGGCAGGTACCTACGTGAGCGAGGCTGGGTATCTCGAACTGGATCGAGATGGGACGTTCTACCTGTCGGTCGGCGCACTGGGAGGGGACTACGGGCGGTACGAGGTCAAGGGCGGGACACTGACGCTGCGATTTGAGGACGGATCTGCTGTACAGGCGACGATCAAGGGCAAGACCATCACGTTTTCCAGAGGCTCGGTGATTGGATTCTGGGCAACGGAGTGGCACAGGGAGTAGGCGGGGTACCGCGGGTTGTTGCTCGGTGCCTCGCCGTGGGCCCAGTCAAGGCCTCTGGCGATGGTCAGAGGCATGAAGGGAGGTTCATCGTGGGGAAAAAGTGTCCAACATGTCAAGGGAAGGGCGTAGTCCGGTGCAGCGCGTGCAGCGGAACCGGCAAGAGAGGGAACGCGCTCACGGGCTTCTCCGATTGCTCGCGCTGCAGTGGACTTGGGGAGCACAAATGCCCCAACTGCCGCGGCAGCGGCGAAGTGGGCTGATTGTAGTCAGGAATGGAAGGCCTGGACATGGAGGCGATGATGGAAGAGCGTTCGATCTCGGTTGACCAGGAGACGTACGAGCGCTTGGCGCTCGTTCGCGCGCGCCTTTCGGCACGCCGCGCGGAGGCGCTCACATGGGATGAGTTCGTCCGAGTTCTCCTTGCCCGCGAACGGAGGAAAAGCGAGATCGTCAGCTGGGCCTACACGGTCGGGATCTTCCTGGCAATCACGGTGGTCTTGCTATGGCCGGTGTACGTCTACGCACCACGTCTCATCCCGCTGGTCTTTCTGGTCGGGATCGCGTTTGCCGCCGTGTGGGCCTACATCCTGAGCCCGCATTCGGCCCGGATGATGAAACCGTTCAAGGACGCGCCCCTGGAGATCGTGCACTGGCTGGAGGAGATCGCCCAAAAAGCTGGCCTGAAAAGGACTCCTATCTTGCGGATCGCCGAGACGCCAGAGGTGAATGCGATGGCCTTGTCCAGCCTCTCCGGGGGAACCGTGTGTCTCACGCGGGGCACGGTTGACGCGTACTTGGCCAACCGCCTGTCGTCAGACGAGATGCGAGCGGTCATCGCCCACGAGATCGGTCACCTGCGGAATCGAGATCACCTTCGAGATGGCCTGGCGCTCTCGTGGGTCTCCGTGTTCGACTACTTCGGTGACGAGTCCATTCGGAGTGGTATGCGCATGGCGCGCATTGGGACTGTCCTGGAGGCAACGGCTGCCGAGGAGGCAAGAGCCGGAGAGGACGCCCGTCTGTCGGGCGTCCTTGGAGCGATCTTGGCGTTCTCTGGTTGGTTCAGTGTGGTCGCGGGATCGCTCGCGAAGTTGCTGGCGAAGGCAGCTTCCACGCTCGCCTTGCACCTGAGCAGGAGGCAGGAGTACGCAGCTGACGACGTGGCAGCGGAGGTGACGCGCCCTGAGCACATGGGCATAGCCCTGGAGAAGATCCATCAGCTCAACGAGGAGCTGGTAGCCACGGAACTTGCCAAGCTGCCCCTGGCCGACCGGTGGCAACTCCAGCCTCGCAACCGCACTTGGGTGGAAGGTCTATGGGATACACACCCCTCCACTGAGACGAGGGTCGCCCGGCAGCAGGCGGTAGCGCAGGTGCTTCAGGAGGGCCCGTGAACTCCCCATGCGGTTTCGTATTCGGACAGCGGCGTGAGGCGAATGAGAGGGTTGCTGAGGGAAGAGGGAGGGAGCTGTGGTGTACGAGTACAAGATGGTTCAGGTTCCGCCTACGATCGCGGTCAAGGAACGGCAGTCGCGCGGCCCGGAGGCAGCTTACTACTTAGAGTCGATCGTCAGCGAGCAGGCAGCAAACGGTTGGGAGTTCTACAGGGTGGACACGATTGGCGTTGTCACCAAGCCGGGATGCCTGGGCGGGCTGCTTGGCGCGAAGGAAGTCCTCCGGGAGTACTACGTCGTGACATTCAGGCGGGAAAACTCTAGGTGACAAGCAGTCCGGGGATGTGTGGGGTCATAAGGAGGCCGGCAGGCGTGGATAGGCGCGCCGCGCCCCCGCCGCATTCGCCGCTATCGCCCGCGCCGCCCGACGCTAAGCGCGCGTGTTGCGCACGGCCTTAGCAGGCCGTTTCTTCCGCAGGCCGAGGAAGTCGGCGAGGTTGGCCTTGGGGTCAACCGTGTAGCGCAGGGCGCCCGAGCTGGCGCTCGTGAACAGGGTCGTCACCCCGGGGCCGTGGCCGCTCACGACGCAATCGGAGTGGACGACGATCCCGATCGAGATTGCCCCCGTCTTGTACACCCGGCCGTAGGCGTGCTCTGTATCCAGGATCGCGACAAGGTCCCCGAGCCGGAGGTCCGAAAGGCCGTACGCCGTCACCGTCTTCTCGTCGAAGAGCTGGACGTCGTAGTCCCCGCGGTAGCACGTGTCGGCGCCGAGGCCCGATCCCATTATGGCTGCGGGCACGGCGTGGGTGACCCCGACGGTCAGGGTGCCCTTCTTCTCCACGATCGGCATCCTGGGGAGGATCCGCGGGTCGAGGTTCATCACCCGCACCTGGGGGTGGTCGAGGAGGGCGAGACCTGTCCCGAACGCCTTGATCCCGATCTTGTCCCCGATCTGGAGCACCTCCAGGACCTCGGGGGAGAAGTCCACGAGCACGTGCTCGATCCCGCCGTGCTTCCCGGTGACGACGCCCTTCGCGCCCTTGGCGTCCCCCGAGAGGACGGTGGCCTCGTTTCCCACGCAGGCGAGGAAGTTGAGCCCGTCGTTCGTGGGCGGGAGCCCCTCCCGGTCCTTGAGGAGGTTCCGGATCGAGACCCCGGGCTCGACGTGGTCGGCGGCCCAGCCCACCGCGGGGTCGCCCACCCGCAGGTTGTAGGTGATCCCGCCCACTCCGGGCAGGACAAGGGGCCGCCCGTCGTGGCTGATCCGGTACCCGCGCATCGTGGGGTTCGTGATTTCGCCGACCACCGATAGCATGATGAGCCGATCTGAATTCGTCTTCACCTCTCCTCCTTCCGGGCCTCGATCCTAGCCCCCGCAAACGGGATTGACAAGCGATCGGAAGGGGGCTAGGGTGCCCGGCGTGACGATCCCGAACCAAATCACCCTCGCCCGGATCCTCGCCACCCCCCTGTTCATGGTCTTCCTCTACGCGGAGGGGGCGGTCTTCAAGATCCTCGCGATCGCGATCTTTGCCCTCGCTGGTCTCTCCGACGCGGTGGACGGGTACCTCGCCCGCACCCTGCGGCAGGAGACGGCGTTCGGGGCGTTCGCGGATCCGATCGCCGACAAGCTTCTCGTGGCCGCGGCGTTCGTGTCGCTCGTGGAACTGGGGGAGCTGCGGGCGTGGCCAGTGGTGACGATCTTGGGGCGGGAGTTCCTCGTCACCGGGTTGCGCGTGCTGGCGATTAGTGAAGGGATTACGATTCGAGCGAGTGCTCTCGGAAAGCTGAAGACCCTCTCCCACATCGGCCTCGTCCTGTTCATCCTCGCCACCCGCTACTTCGGCCTCGGACTGTGGGGACACGGGCTCAAAGACGCGTTCCTGTACCTTGCCGTGGCGTTGGCCATCATCTCGGGGGCGGAGTACTTCTGGCGCGGGCGGGGCGTGTTCCGCGGGACGCTCGTGCGGCGGTGACGGGCGGGGTGGACAGAGGGGCCATGGGACGGGGTCCTGCGACCTCGCTCCGTCGAGGTGACATCCGCTACAAGCGGGGGGGGGAGATCCCCCGGGAGGTCGTCCGATGATGCGACGGTGGTGGCTGGTAGTGGGTGCTGGACTCTTGGTCGGTGCTACGGCCTGCGCGGACACGCTGCACCTCAAGAGCGGGCAGCGGGTGGCCGGTGAGCTGTGCGGGGTGACCGCCGACTCCGTGAAGTGGTGTGCGACGGGTGGACTCCAAGTGTCCTTTCCCCTGACGGAGGTCGCACGGGTGGAGTTCAGCATTGATCCGGTGGTCGTTCCCCGCCTGACGGAGGCGGAGTGGCGCAGGGCGCTGGGGAGAGCCCAACGGGAGCTCACCTCGTGCCGAACGGCGCGGTATGGGCTCATCTTGGGGGGACTCGCGTTCATGGGGGGCGGCTACTGGCTGGGCCTGCAAGGGCACGAGGTCGGCAGCGTCGTGATCGCCCTCGGGGTTGTGGCCACGGGGCTCGGCGTGGTGGCCGCGAACCCGCGCTGCCCGGCCCCGGAGGAGCGGGTCAAAACCCTCATCCGGATCGGGCTCGATCACGGCTGGTTGTACTGACGAGGGCCTCCCCTGCTGTCAAGCCCCCCTGCAGCCGCGGTCGGCGGCGCAGGTTGACTTGGGCCTCCGATCGTCTATCCTAAGAGCTGAGTTTCCCTCTTTCGTGCCATCGCGCCACCGCGATGCGCAGCCCAGAGGTCAAACAAAGTCCAGCTCCATCCCCCCTGGTGAGGGGGAGTGTGGGTTCGAGGACGCGAGAACGGAGGAACAGTGGGGCACGACATCAGGAAGGTCCGGAACATCGGCATCGCGGCGCACATCGACGCCGGCAAGACCACGGTTACCGAGCGAATCCTCTACTTCACGGGCCGCACCCACCGCATCGGGGAGGTCGACGAGGGCCAGGCGACGATGGACTGGATGCCCCAGGAGCGGGAGCGGGGGATCACGATCACCGCCGCGGCGACCACGACGGAGTGGAAGGGCCACCGGATCAACGTGATCGACACCCCTGGCCACGTGGACTTCACCGCCGAGGTCGAGCGGTGCCTGCGGGTGGTGGACGGGATGGTCGCCCTGTTCTGTGCGGTGGGCGGGGTCCAGCCCCAGTCGGAGGCGGTGTGGCGACAGGCGGAGCGGTACCGCGTCCCCCGGATCGCGTTCGTGAACAAGATGGACCGCACGGGGGCCGACTTCTGGGGCGTGGTCCGCGAGATCCGGGACCAGCTCGGGGCCAGCGCCGTCCCGGTGGTGATCCCGATCGGCGCCGAGGAGAACTTCGTGGGTCTGATCGACCTCCTGCGGATGGAGGCGATCTACTACCGCGACGGCGGCACCGCGATGGAAATCGAGGTGGCCCCGATCCCCGTGAACCTTGTCGAAGAGGCCCAGATGGCCCGGGACGCGCTTCTCGAGCGCGCAAGCGAAGAGGATGACCGACTTCTCGAGAAGTACCTCTCGGGGGAGATGCCCACGGTGGAGGAGGTCGGGGCGGCCCTGCGCCGAGCAACCGTGGAGGGACGGCTCATCCCCGTGCTGGCGGGGTCTGCCTTTCGCAACAAGGGCATCCGGCGGCTCCTGGACGCGGTGGTGGACTACCTCCCGTCGCCGGCGGACCTCCCGCCTGTGGTCGGGACATGGGAGGGGAAGGAGGAGGTGCGCCGAGCGCGCGACGACGAACCCCTGTCGGCCCTCGCGTTCAAGGTCCAGGCCGATCGGCACGTGGGCAAGCTCACCTACCTGCGGGTGTACTCGGGCGTGCTCAAGGGCGGCCAGTTCGTCCTCAACGCGGGCCGCGACACGCGCCAGCGGATCGGGCGCCTGTTTCGGATGCACGCCGACCACCGCGAGCCGGTGGAGGAGCTGCGCGCCGGCGAGGTGGGGGCCGCGGTCGGACTGGGCGACACCTACACCGGGGACACCTTGGCCGACGAAGAGCGGCCCATTGTGCTTGCCCCCATCGAGTTCCCCGCGCCGGTGGTCGACCTCGCAATCGCTCCCACCCGACGGACCGACAGCGACCGACTCGGGAGGGGGCTCGCTGACCTGTCCGCCGAGGACCCGACGTTCGTGGTTCGCCCCAACGCCGAGACGGGTGACGTGGTCATCTCGGGGATGGGCGAGCTCCACCTGGAGATCATCGTCGACCGCCTCCGTCGGGAGTTTGGGGTTGAGGTCACCACCGGCCAGCCCCAGGTTGCGTACCGGGAGACGGTGATTGGAACCGTCGAACACGAGGGGAAGCTCGTCAAGCAGACCGGTGGCCACGGTCAGTACGCCCACGTCGTCCTTCGGGTCGAGCCTGCCGCCCCGGGAGAGGGGTTCGAGTTCACGAATAGGGTCGTGGGGGGCCGGGTTCCTCGGGAGTACGTCCCGGCGGTCGAGCGGGGGATCGTTGAGGCGATGGCGGAAGGGCCCTATGCCCAGTTCCCGATGGTGGACGTCCGGGTGGCCCTCCTCGACGGCTCGGCCCACGAGGTAGACTCCTCGGAACAGGCGTTCCGGACCTGTGCCGCGGCCTCGTTTCGCGACGCGTGCCGGAAGGCGGGGATCCGGCTTCTCGAGCCAGTGATGGAGGTCGAGGTCACCGTCCCCGAGGCGGACGTGGGGGCGGTGCTGGGGAGCCTCGCCGCTCGGCGGGGTCGGATCGTGGCCCTCGAACCCAAGGGCAGGACGCAGGTCGTCCACGCCGAGGTGCCGCTGGCGGCGATGTTTGGGTACACGACCGAGGTTCGGGGGCTCACGAGCGGCCGGGGGGAGTTCTCGATGCGCTTTGCCCGTTACGAGGCGGTTCCCCACGCCCTGGCCGAGGAGATCGTCGCCCGCCGGAACGCGAAGGACTCCGCCTGAGGGGGGTGTTTGGGAGCGTGGTCCGACATTACCTTCCCCTCGGGATTGAGCGAACCCGGTACCATCGGCACGAGGAGGTGCGGAGATGGACCTATGGAGGATTCTGCTGATCGGAGTCGTCATCGCCGGGGTGGTGCTCGTTCTTCTGCCCGCTCCGGAGGAGATCCCCGGCTTGGTCGGTGGTGAGATCGTTGAGCAGGGAACCTACGTCGTCGAACGGAGGGGGGGAACCCTGGTCGAGGAGACGTTCACCCTGTGGCTGGTCGGCGAGACCTACCGCCTCGAGTCCCGCCTGCAGGTGGGGACCCAGATCGTCGAGGTGGTCCTCGTGTTGGACCGGGGGTGGAACCCGCTGTACTACGTAGAGAAGGGACGGGCGCCGGTCTCGGTGCGCGTGGTCGAGGGGAGGCCTCGGATCACGAGTGGGTCCGGTCTCTTTCGGAGGGAGACCATGGTCGCCGTGTTCCCCCCGTACGCGTTTCTCGGGGTTGAGGCGATCGGCCCGTGGTACGCCGTCCACCGCTACCTCCAGGCCCAGCCGAGCGCGCGAGCGTTGACAGCCGTGCTTCCGGGCTCAAGGTCCACCGTCCCTCTTGTTGGATCACCACCGGAGCCGGCGGGCCTGGCCGCGGACGGCCGCACCCTCCCCGCTGAGGCCTACCGCGTGCGGTTGGGAGAGGGCGACGCGTGGCTGTACGGTCAGGGGGAGCTCCTCGTGGCCGGAAAGCTGCCGGGGGAGGGCGGGACGTTCTACCTCAAAGAGCTGCTCCCCGACGGGTTGCGGATCGCCCCCTAACGGGCCGCTATCGCGTCTCAGGATCGGCCCGGTCGCCGGGCTTCCCGCCGTTGAGCTCGGACCGCGTTCCGTCCGACCACTGGACGGTGAACGACCTCTGGAACGCGTTGAGCCCAACCACTTTCCCCGTGCGCCCCTCGACCGTGATCCGCGTTCCCATCTTGGGCAGCCCCTCCAGTGCGTCGCGGTACTGCTCGTGCTCGTAGGCCAGACAGCACATCAGTCGGCCGCAGGCCCCGGTCAGCCGCTCCGGGCTCAAGAAGAGCTGCTGCTCGAACGCGAGCTCGAGCGGGACAGGGCGGAGCTTGTGGAGGAACGTGCGGCAGCACAGGGGCCTCCCGCACGGGCCGACCTCCCCCAGGATGCGCGCCTCGTCGCGCGGGCCGATCTGGTGAAGTTCCAGCCGCAGCTTGAACTCGGCACCGAGCTCCCGGAGGAACTCGCGGAAGTCCACCCGGTTTGGGGCCGAGAAGTGGAGGCGAACGAACGTCCTGCCCAGGTCGAGTTCGGCGGCCAGGAAGCGCATCGGGAGGTTGTGGGCCGTGGCCCGATCCTGGGCCGATTGTCTCAGCAGGTCGGCCTCGCAGAGGCAGGTCTGGTAGGTCTCGCGGTCTGCGGGCGAGGCGATTCGGAGGAGGTGGCCCCGCGGGTTATTGGGGTTCACGATCGGCGATTTGAGAACCTTGACGAGCCAGACCGTTCGCCCTTCCTCCTCGACCCACACCTGGCCGGGGTTTCCCACCGAACCGCCCCACGCCGCGAGGTGGATGTCGCAGAGGGGACCCAACCGGCGAACAAGCGCCCCTAAGTTGTCCGCGGCCATAGGGCCACCACCTCGGCGAGGAGCCTCGGATTGGCGTTGTCGTCGAGTTCGCCTCGGGCGAGGGACGCTTTGCGCGCCCACGCGAGGCGCACCTCGGGCGGGAGGTCTGGCCACGCCACGGCGGCCTCGGTGGCGAGGAACCGGGCGACTTCGTCGAGAAACGCAGCCACGGTCTCTTTGCCGTCCTTGGCCAGCTTTTCTGCCAGGGCGAGGACCTCGTCCGCGGCCGCGCGGGGGAGGGCGGCCGCGAGGTGGCGGCCGTACGCTCGGCGTAGCAGCGGATCCGCCGCGTACTTGGCGAACTCCTTCCCCAGCTCGCCAAGGGGGAGCGCGCGCGCTTGGGCGTCGGCGATTTCCCATTCTTGGGCGGGCTTGCGGCGCTCGGCGAGAAACGCGGCGGCCGCCTCCACCCGATCGCCGAGAAGCGCTGAGATAAACGCGATCTCATCGCGGTCGTAGCCCACTTCGCGGAGGGCCGGTTCGATCTGGTCCGGTACCGCATCGCACCATAGGAGAGCACATCGGGAACGCACCGTGGGGAGGACGCGGTCGAGGGCCTCGGCATAGAGGATCGCCTCGAGGTGGGGGGGGATCTCCTCGAGGAGCTTGAGGAGCGCGTTGGAGGCCTCGCGGGTCAGCTTCTCGGCGGGGCCGATCACCGCCACTTTGCGGGGAGCGCGCACGGGTCCGTACCGGGCCCAGAGGATGAGCTCCCGGATTCGGTCAATGCCCACTTCGGTCCCGGTGGAGAGGACGAGCCGGGCGTCAGGGCTTTGCTCGGGGGGGGTGCCCAAGGCGGACGACGCCTGGGCAAGGGCGGCGGCGCGGGCTCCGGGTCCGACGTAGAGGTGGGGGATCATCGTCGTGGGAAGGGTACGGGGCTCCTCCGGCTGGGACAAGCCGGGCGTCAAGGGCGGGGGGCCTTGACGGGAGGGGGGATCGCGGTAGAGTTCGCTTTGCGACAGGTTTGCCGCTGTAGCCGGGGCGTAGCGCAGCTCGGAAGCGCACCTGCTTTGGGAGCAGGGGGTCGCTGGTTCAAATCCAGTCGCCCCGACCAGAACCGCGCTCGGGAATGGCCACCGAGGCGTTTTCGACCCACGTATCCGTTCCCGGCGGTGAAAGGTGCGTCTGCGCTTTCCCCGACGCCGTCATCCGTCCGTCCACAGGTCCTCCATCGGACGTTCGCGATCCCTCTATCGGGTGGGGGGACAATGCTCGCTTGCGTAGGATGCCTAGCCCGCTCTCCTACCATCCTCAACGAAGGAACCGACGAGGCCCCCCGAAGGGCCTTTTCGTCTCGTGCTCTGCCTGGGAGGTGGGGCGGACTCGGTCAGGGATCGTCACCGTCTTGTGACGCAGTGCAGGACCGGAAACATCACCCGGGTGCCCGAAGGCCCCAGCCGAAGACGGGGCTCACGAAGGGGGCGAGCCGGCGTTCTTGAGCTGGGTCAGCTTGGCCACGAACTCGGCAGCGAGGCGGGGATCCACGTCTTTGGGTCCCAGCCGGACCCCGCGATGGCCGCGGATCCTCACAGTAAGCGTGTTCCGTTCGAACGCGGCGGTCACGTCCGCCAACGGGTGTTCGAGCCCGATCCCGGCCCGGAAGAGCGCCCGGTCCACCAACTGAGGGATGCCCCGCTCCAACAGGCCCAGGACCTTATTGGCGAGGAATCCGGGGATGCCGTGGCGCCGGCGAGCGCGATCGGAGAGGAGCTTCCGGACGAGCTGCACTTGTTCCTGAAGGGACTTCCCGAGTTCCACGACGAGGACGTCCTTGGTCAGGATCAGATTCAGGCGGCCCTCGTTGGTGGTGATGCGGGCCACCTCGTCTCGCCAGATGTGCTCGTAGATCTCCTGCTGCCCCAACCCCTTCAGGTCGTGGGCGCCAAGGTGGATGTAGCGAAGGCCCTGTCCGGATGTGTGCGCGACGACGACGGGAGAGACAAGAATCTGGCCGCCGCGGGCGTGGTCCGCCAGGCGGTGGGCGAGGTTGACGACCGAGCCGAACAGGTCACCGTCCTCCTCGATGGGCGTTCCCCACGCGATCCCGATGCCGCTGGTGAGGGCGTCGTCGGGGTGCGCAGCGTTCCGCCGGGCGATCTCTTCCTGGATTTCCCTCGCGCACCGGACGGCGTCGGCGGGTTGGGGGAAGGCGGCCATGATTCCATCGCCCAGCGTCTTGATCACCCGTCCGTAGTGCTGGTCTACGGAGCGCACAGCGAGGGTGGTGAACTCTTTGGCGAGGCGGTACGCCTGCTCATCTCCCCGCTCCCGTGTGTACGAGGTGAACCCGCGGAGGTCGGCGAACAGGATCGCCTGCCCCGAGGGGTAGGGGTGCGCTCTACGCTCGGCTGGCGGGGCCGCAGGGGGCGTGGCGGCCAACGGATCGGTCGCGGCGTCGAAATCGGCGGAACCCACGGTAGGAGTGTGCACAGATCTTCCGCGTCGGTCCAGGGAGGGCGGTCGGTGCCCGCCGAGTGGTGCTGCGAGGGGCCGCGCCTGACCGCGCGCGGTGCCACGGGTACAGGACGTGCGCTTCCGAGTGCCCGTTCGGGGCAATTGCGACGGAGGTGAGGGTACCCGGCCCGCTGCAGGGAGAACGGGTTCGGTCGAGCGCGTATTCTTCCCGCCATGGACGTCCAGCGCCGCAACGCTCTCGCCTTCTTCGGCGAGGCGACCCTGTTTGGGGTGGGGATGGTCCTCATCGGGTTCACCACTGTACTGCCCCAGTTCGTGAGCGAACTCACGGGGAGCACGGTCCTCGTGGGGCTGGTGATCGCCCTCGCCGAGGGCGCGTGGCGGGCGCCGCAGCTTGCGGTGGCGTGGTGGCTCCTTCCTGCTCGGCGGAAGAAGCACTGGCTCACCCGCGCCGGTCTCGTGTCCCGGCCGGCGTACCTCGTCCTGGGCATCGCCCTCTGGGTGGGAGCCGGTTCGCACCCCGGACTGACGTTGGGGATGTTCCTCGTGCTCCACGGGGTCATGTTCCTGTTCCTGTCTGTGGACCACATGGTGTGGTGGGACGTGTTTGCCAAGGCCATCCCCGCGGGACGTCGCGGCCGCGTGCTCGGGGCGAGCACGGTGGCCCGGGGTGTGCTCGCCGTGGGGGCGGGCGGGCTCATCGCCTGGCTTCTTGGGGAGTGGGGTCCTGGGTTCCCCCGGGCTTACGCAGCGCTGTTCTCGCTGACGGGCATCCTGCTCCTTCTGTCGCTCGGGTCGTGGAGCTTCGTCGTCGAGCCCGACGAGGAGCCTGTGCTCAGACCGTCACCACGGGCTTATCTGCAGCAGCTGATCGCCGTTCTCCGGGAGAACCGGACGTTTCGCTCGCTCGTTGTCGTCCGGCTTGTGTCGGGGTTCGAGGGGCTCGCGCTGGGGTTCTACGCCCTGCTTGGAACGCAGGTGTTGGGGTTCTCGCCTGCTTACGTCGGCGTGTTCGCCGCCGTGCAGACGGTGGGGGGGATCGTGGCCGGACTCGGGCTGGGCCTCCTGAGCGAGCGGGCGGGGATCCACCGCGTGATCCAGGTCGCCACCGCCGCCAGCGCGTCCGCCCCTGCCGTGGCGCTTCTGTTTCTGGTGACCGGGCTCGATGCCCATCACCTGTTCGCGTTTCTCTACCCGTGGGTGTTCGCGGCGATCGGGCTGTCCCTCAGCGCTAATTTCATCGGGTTCGCCAACGGTGCGGTCGAACTCGCCCCGCCCGGCGAGCGGGGAGTGTACATCGGCCTGTTCAGCACCCTGAGCGGGCTCACTGTGCTCCCTCCGCTTCTCGGCGGTTGGATCCTCGCCCGGACGTCCTACGCAACGCTCCTCTCCCTGACCCTGGGGCTGGTCTTCGTCGGCCACGTGCTCAGCTGGCGCCTGGGGCCGATCGGTGGCCGATCCGCTTCCCAGGTGGGGCCCGGGCCCACTGCGCCGCTGGAGCAGCCTGCCGCCTCGCGGTGAGGGGAAGGTGAGAAGGAGCTCCATGATCGTGCGGCGTCGGACCCTGTGTCCGACAGCCGGTTCATCCAACGGCGCAGAGGTACGTGGGTCTAGAAGTGAATCTGGATGTGGGCGCATCCGACTATCGCCCTGGGATTCCCCGGCGACCTACTCTGTGTCGGGAAACGTCGACTCGATCGTGAACCCCATGCGCTCGTACAGACGAACCACGGGCGGGGAGTCGGTGAACGCGTCCACCTTAACCTCTGCGAGCCCGAGGCCCCGCAGGTAGGTGCAGGCGGCGCTGACGCGGGCCGAGGCGACCTCGGCCGGACGGTGCTCGGGCAGGACGGCGACGACGCTGATGTACCCGGACGTATCGCCAGAGAACGAGGCGCAGAAGCCAAGGGCCCGTCCCGGGACAGCACCCGCGGCCACGAACCCACCCTGGGGGTCGAACCGTGCGAACCGGTCCCAGCCCTCGGGCCACGGCGCGTCGTCGAACGCCCCGGCGTAGACGGAGCGGACGGCATCGTGGTGATCTCCGCGTTGGTAGGGGGCGAGGACGACGCGATTCGGTGGCTGGACATCGCGGCAGTTTCCGTTCAAGACCAGGCGGTGATGGGTTCGGGGTACGGGGGGCGAAACGAAGCGAACGGAGGCGATTTGTCTCGGGCCGTCAACGCTCGCCGAGCTCAGGAGTTCTTGCTGAGGGGACTCGACGATAGCGGGGGTCCGTGGCTGCTCGCAGGCAGCGGCCACCCGACGGACCCACGAACTGGACAGAGGCATCAATGGCCTCTGTCGCTCCCCCCAGAGCGGGACAGGAAAAGGGGGCGTTGCCCGGGGAGAGACCTGACACGGAAGGGCGATTGCGCCCTGCCTGCGCAGCCCTGCGCCAGCAGTCGGCGCATGCGCTGCTGGTGAGTCAGGCCACGGGGCGGAGGGGCGCGCTGGCCGCAAACGGCGGGACCCCACCGCGGCCAGCATGCGCCGAACCTCCTTGCGGAGGCCCTACGGGGTCGATGTCCCTCCGCTCACCCGCCGCGCCCGCCCGGCAGCTGGTTCGGATCCAGGGGCGATCGCGGGTCCCTCGTCTGCTCCTCCTGGGCCTGGGCCTCCTGACGATCTAGGAACGGTTCCTTGGCAACGGGCTTGGTGGTGCCGTGGTTCCCCAGGACCTCTGCGATTGCCGCCCAGTCCCGCGCCTCCACGAACCGTGTCAGAACCTGCTCCCGGCCCGCAGCGTCGGTGACCACGAGTCGCACCCGGTAGATGCCGGGGAAGGTGAACCCGCGGACGACCACTGGGTTATCCTGAACGAGGCCGTCCTCCCAGAACCAGTTCCAGGAGATGATCTCCTCGCCCACAGGGCTGAACGAGCGCCGGCCGTCCAAGCGGACGAGCCAGACGTAGCCTTGCCACTCCTGCAGGAGGTCTGGGTCGAGATCGTCCGGCCAGCTGAACCCGAGCACGGCCCCCCCGCCGCCCCTGCTGAGCTCGTCCCCCTGGTCAGAGCCTTCATCCCATTCTGGGGGCAGCTCCTTTGCTCCCCGAAACCCGCCGGTGCCGTCGTCCTGCCCATCCTCACCGGTGGCGGAGATGATCAGCTGCGGCCAGATCGCCTCGATGGTGAGCCGCGGGATGGGGAGGTCGAGGTCGATCGGAACCCGCCCTGCCGAGGTGATCCACATGGCCTGATGAGGCATGCTGTCCGTGGGCAGGGCCACGGTGACCACACCTCCAGGGACAACCCGGCCCGTGAATCGGACTCCTGCAACGCCTCCGTTGTCCGGCGCCAGCTCCCCGCCCACCACCAGCACCTGGGCCTGTCCTGGGCCCGTGAAGAGCAGTTCCAAACCCAGCACCTCTCCGCCCGTGCGGTTGGCGAACACGTGACCCGTCCACCCTGGGCCAAGGGCGAGTTGGTCGTACGTCCACTGGTAGATGTCACCCGGTGTTCCGGTCCCAACCACCGCCATCAGCGCCACTCCGATCGTCCATCCCCAGCGCATCGTCCACCTCCTTGCGGTAGAACCTAGGGGAAACGAGTATATCCGGGAGCACACGGGCTGGTCAAGTGCCCCCCCCTTGGTGCACGACAAGATCGGTACTGGGCTCGGGTGTGGCGATGGGCGAGTGAGACGGTGCTGATTCTGGGAAGGTGTCGCAACGACGAGACGAAGAGCGCAGTGGATCTTGCTACCAGGGACGCAGATGCGATGAGCGGGGCGGCAGGAAGGCAACGGGTCGCAAGGTACCTGGGGACGCGGAGACGATCCACAGATGGGGCACCTCGCGGAGCGTCGTCCGGGAGTGGGTCGAGCGCTGGTAGCCCGTGGGGAGACACCGTCGCAGCAGGCACGGATAGGGCGAGACCGGCCTCCGGTGAGCGGTTTCTGCGGGCTGCGCCCCCGTGTCCACATCCCCTCCCTCCAGCGGGAGGAGAGGGCAGGGTGAGGGGGGATTCTGCTGCCCAGTTCACCCGTATCGCGGGGTTGCCTGGCGGACAAGCGATGTTGCCGCCGCGGGTACGCCCACACGCTGCCAGCGGTCCACGGTACTGGGGAAGACCCGATCTCGTGGCCCGGTACAGATTCTCCGGAGATGAACGACAGGCGTCCGCTCCCGCGGGCCTGTCACGGTGCAGCCGGGCAGGGTGGGCCGGTGTACGATCGTCCGGCGTGAGACCACTGCGATTGCCTCGGACACCGATCCTCCGCGCGCTCGGGCGGGTGCTGCTCTCGGGGTGCCTTGTCTTGGGTCCGGTGGGCAACGTGGGAGGGGGGGAGCTTGGCTCGAACCCGCGGGTGGACGCCGAGGCCTGCCAGGGTGGCACGTGCTCTGTGCAGGCGGAGCGGATCGTGTTCTACGGTTCCCCCTATGGGCTCGCGAGCCTGCCCGTGGAGGTGCGCTACCCCGGCTCCCCGGACGGAGCCGTGGCCGACGGCGCCTTCCCGCTCGTCGTGTTTGGGCACGGCTACCGTCAGTCGTACGCCGACTACGCTTACATCTGGGAGGCCCTCGTCCCGCACGGGTACATCCTTGTCTTTCCCGATAAGCTGTCGGCGAGCGCGGCGATCGACATCGGTGCCTACGCCCGCGATCTCCTGTTCGTCGCGGACGTGATGCACGCCCTGGCGGGCGATCCGTCGAGCCGCTACTTCGGCCGGATTGCCGACGAGACGGCATTCGTGGGCCACTCCACCGGCGGCGGGGCAGCCCTCGTCGCCGCGTCGCAGACCGACGGGGTGAGAACCGTGGTCGCACTGGCTCCCCTGGGAAACCTTCTCCTGGCGCCCGTCTTCGGCACGAGCCCCATCGCCGCCGCGCGCGAGGTGCGCCCCCCCGTGCTGATCCTCGATGCCGGGGAGGATTGCGTGACCCCGGCTTGGGCCCATAGCCGAGCGATCCACGCCAACCTCGGCTCCGCGAGCTACCGTGTGACGGTCCTCCAAGGCGACCACTGCGGCTTCTCTGACGCCCGCGGGCCGGGCCAGGGGATCTGCGCCGCCGCCGAGAGAGCCGCGTGCACGGCCGGGCTGCCGCTGCTTGGCCGGCGAGGTCCCACGTTGGGGTCGGCAACGCAGAACGCGGTCACCGCGACGTATCTCCTCCCGTGGCTCGCGTTCCACCTGCACGGCGATGCGGACGCCTGGGACCGTTTCGTTCGCCTACTCGACACCGACGCGCACACGACCTGCGAGGGTCGGCCGTAGGGTGCGCGGGCCGATCCCATGAGAACGCTCTCCATCGTCGCCGTGTGCACGATCAACCTCGTGATTGGCGTTCGCTACTGCTGGCTCATCTGCCGGGGGCGGATCAGCCCCGCCCTCGCGATGTGGGTGTTCTTCACCGTCGCCACCGTGGGGAGCCTCCTCGCCTACCTCGGCGAGGGCCTCTACAGCCCGCTCGACAACATTCTCAACACCGCCGACATCATCCTGGTGGGGACCGTGGCCGCCTGGATCGCGATCTATGGGGACCGGAGCACGCGGTTCACCCGGTTCGACCTGGGGTGCCTGGCCGCCGTCATCGCGATCGTGATCGCCTGGGCGGTCACCCGGCACCACGTGGTCGCCCACAGCGCGATTCAGGCGATCCTCGTGATCGCCTACTTCCCGGTTGTGCGGCGGCTATGGAGGGCAGAGCGGAACACCGAGTCGTTCACGATGTGGATCGGCCTGATGGTGGCGCCCGTGTTCTCGCTCCTGTCGAGCCAGGGCGTGCTGGCCACCGTGTACGCGATGCGGGCGATCGTGTGCACGGGCCTTCTGCTGGTGCTTATGGTCCGCGCTGAGCGGCGCGGGCGGAAGGGACAACTCCGGCCCTCGGGATAGGCCAGCCAGCATCTCTCCGGGTGTGCCTCTGTCCATTCGGCTGCCTAGTCCTCATGGTGAGTTGTGCTTGCCGGGCCCGGCTCGTAGGATGGCGCCACTATGACCCGAGAACAGGTTCTGGAGTTCGTGAAGGCCAACCCCGCGTCGTTCATGGCCACCGTGGACGGTGGCGAGCCCCGCGTGCGCGCGATGCACACCGCATTGGTCGAGCCCGTGGGTCTCACGTTCTGTACCGGCGTGAACAAGGACGTCCACCGACAGCTCGTGGCCGATCCGTCGGTCGAACTCGCCTACTGGGACCCGGAGGCCGGCGTTCAGGTCCGCGTGCGGGGCGAGATGCAGCGTCTCGACGACCTCGACCTCAAGAAGCGGATCGTGAGCGAGGTGTTCACGTTTCTGAAGCCTGTTGTGGAGCAGTTTGGGTACGATGTCCTCTCCGTGTTCCGCCTCGCCAAGGGGACCTCGATCGTGTGGCGCGCCGCCCAGGGGACGGCCCCGATGGAGGTGGCGGAGTTCTAGGGCTGCGTCTGGAGCAACAGCCACAGGCGCCCCCGTTCAGGGGGATGGAGGACCGCGGATGAAGAGCCGAGCCTTCTCGACGCCAGGGCGGCGAATCAGCGTGGTGGGCACGAGCGGCTGGGGGAAGACGACCGTCGGGCGGGCCCTTGCCGACCGGTTGGGGATCCCGTTCATCGAACTCGACGCGCTGGCGTGGCTCCCGGGGTGGACGAACCGCCCCCTGGCCGAGGGGCGGGTGCTCGTGGAGGAGCGGACGCGCGGCTCGGTGTGGGTGGTGGACGGGAACTACAGCAAGGTCCGGGATATCGTGTGGGTCGGGCGGACACGGTGATCTGGCTCGACTACCCGTTTTGGCGGGTGTTCGGCCAGCTCCTGCGGCGCACGATCCGCCGCTCTTTCCGGCGAGAGGAGCTGTGGAGCGGGAACCGCGAGTCCCTTCGGATGTCCTTTCTCCCGCGAGTCGGTCCTCCTGTGGGCGATTCGGACGCACGGACGGCGCAAGCGGGAGTACCCGGAGCTCCTCGCCCGCCCCGCGCACGGGCACCGCTCGGTGATCCGCCTCCGCTCGCCCGCGGAGACTCAGCGCTGGCCCGACGGACTGGGCCGGTTCCCCAGCCCGAGCCCCGCGCGGGGACCGAGGGGGTAGCGGGGCAGCTTGTCTGCGATGGCCTCGGTTGTCTCGGATGGACGTCGGGCGGGAAGCCCACCAGGACACCTCCCTGTGGAACCGGTGGAGCCGTGGGGGTCGCGAGCTCCTCTCACTCCAGCTCCTAGACCCGCGGGGGCCTACCGGGAGGAGGGGGAGGGACAGCGGCCGCGGTTTCTGACCGGGCCCGGCTGGGCGACGACGCGGGTTGCCGTGAGCTCCCCAAGGGTGTCGGAGGCCCCCCGCGGCGTGGGCCTCCGAGTCCCCGCCGCGGTCCCCCTTGGCCGGGGTCCCCCCCGTGCAGCGCACCGCCGCCTTGCTCAGGGTTGAGTTGCGCTGGCCAGTGTTCCGGAGGTTCCGGTAGCGGCCTTGTCCACAAACGAGCGGGGATTGAACTCCCCGCGCAGTGGAAGGGGAGAGCCCGACGAACGTGCCGTCCGTCGCCCTTTTGTCCGGGGCGGCGGGCCCCCCTCTGAGCGCGAAACGAGCGGGCTTGACCCGCTCCTCGTCCCGGCCCGCCTCGGTTCCCGTGGAAGCCCGCTCAGACAGAACCGCCGTCCCCCGCTGGGTGCCGTTGTCTTCCCTCCCTGGATCGGTTCATTCCCACGGCCGCGGGGTTCAGGGCTCAGAGTCGGTGCGTCCACGGCGACGCCGCGGGACGCGGAACCGACGCTTCCCGGGGGGGCACCCTCGGCGAGGAAGACCAGCGAGCGCATGGCCCCACCGCCCCCCAGCGCACCTCCGAGATACATCGGCGCTGCCCTCCCGTCGACGAGGAGCGGCCAGAATGAGTTGAAGGATTGCCGCCCCAGGCCCCGCCTGGCGAACTAGACGATGATTCGCAGCGCCACGGGTGCCTTCACGTCATCGGGGACCCACCGGACGACCCCGATCAAGGCCAAGAGGGGCAGGGCTCCCTCTGCCGCAGGCTCGGAACCACGATGTACAGCACCGACACGGCGCCGGAGATCCCTAGCCCCCCAGGATCACCCACTTCCGGCCGATGCGGTCGGACCGCCTGCCGGCGGCGGGGCCGAGGATGAACCGCGGGACTGAGAACGCGGCGAACACGATCCCCACGCCCAGTCTGCCTGCCCCACGCGAGCGTTGGGTAGAGGGGCAGGATCGGGGAGAGGATCCCCATCACAGCGATGGAAACGGCCAGGAACAACGGGGCGGGCACGACCGCCCAGGACAGTAGATCCTCGGCTGGGCAGGGCGACGGTGCGCGACGCGGTCAGGTCAGGGGCTGCACGGTCTAGATCTCTGGTGAATGGGCGGCGGAGGCTGGTCAGCGCCCGAGGTCGGCTTGGGCACGGGAGGGCCACTCCCGCGGGGGGCATTGCTGGCCGTCCGCGGAGGGGCGTGACGTTCCCGTCTGAATGGCCACGGGCATTCCCTGGGCCAGGTTGCCGGCCGTTCCGCGATCATGAGTGGGAGTCCGTCTCCGGCGGACTGCCCTTTCGATGGGCGCCTGTCCGCCGGAGTCAACCTATACCTTTCCCCGCAACCGTGGGTCGAGCGCGTCGCGCAGACCGTCGCCGAGCAGGTTGAACCCCAGCACCGACACGAAGATCGCGAGCCCCGGAAACGCGGAGACGTGGGGGGCCACCCGCAGGTACTCCCGCCCGCGGCTGAGCATGGCCCCCCACTCGGGGGTCGGAGCCTGCGCCCCCAGGCCAAGAAAGCCAAGGCCCGCCGCGGTAAGGATCGCGCTCGCGGTGTACAGGGTGGACAGGACCACCACCGGACCCAACACGTTGGGAAGCACGTGCCGTACGAGAATGCGTGCGTCCGCTGCCCCCATCGCCCGCGCGGCCTGGACGTACTCGGCATCGCGGATGGCCAGTGTGGACCCCCGGACAACTCGGGTGTAGGCGGGAATCGACGCGATCCCGATCGCCACCATCGCGTTCCACAGGCTTGGCCCGAGCACGGTGACGATCAGGATCGCAAGAAGGATCGACGGGAACGAGAGAAGGATGTCAATCGAGCGTTGGGTGAGAATGTCGAACTTCCCCCCGTAGAACCCTGACGCAAGGCCCCACGGCACGCCGACTGCCATCCCGACCCCCACCGAGACGATCCCGATTGTCAGGGAGATCCGCGCCCCATAGATGATCCGGCTAAGGATGTCCCGACCGAGCTCATCTTGGCCCAGCCAGTGCTTCGATGAGGGCGGTGTGAGGCGCTCCCGCATCCGTGGGAGGAGCGGATCGTGCGGGGCGAGCAGTGGGGCAAACAACGCCACGAGAAGCAACGCAGTCACCACGGCCAGGCCGACCAGTGCGCTGCGGTGGCGCACCAGGCCGCGGGCCGCGTCCCACAACAGATGTCTAGATCTCGCCATGGCCACCTCCCAGTGGGTTAGTCGTAGCGGATTCGGGGATCCACGAACGAGTAGGCGAGGTCCACGAGGAGGTTCACCGCGGTGAAGACCAGCGCGATGACCAAGACCGCACCCTGAACCACGGGATAGTCACGGTTGGTGATCGAGTCGACCATCAGCCGTCCCACGCCCGGCCAGGTGAACACGGTCTCGGTGAGCACCGAGCCAGCGAGCAGCCCCCCGAACTGGAGCCCGACCACCGTGACGACCGGGATCAAGGCATTGCGCAGCGCGTGGCGCAGGTTGACCGACCGTTCGGTGAGGCCCTTGGCCTTGCCCGTGCGGATGTAGTCCTGGCGCAAGACCTCGAGCATGCTGGAGCGGGTCATCCGGGCGATCATCCCCGTGGCCATCGCCCCCAGGGTGATCGCGGGGAGAACCAGGTGGCGCAGGGTTCCGCGGCCCCCGACGGGGAACCACCCCAAGCGAACGGAGAAGATCCACATCGCCATGAGCCCAAACCAAAACACGGGGATGGAGATCCCAACAAGCGCTCCGACCATCGTGGCGTAGTCGAGGATGGAGTACTGACGGGTCGCGGAGATGATGCCGGCGGTCAACCCGAGCACGACCGCGATCGCCATGCTGGCCGATGCGAGTTCAAGGGTGGCGGGAAGGCGAAACCCAAGCTCCTGGGTCACGGGGCGACGGGTGCGCACCGATTCCCCCAGGTCCCCGCGCACCAGGTTCCAGATGTAGATGCCGTACTGGACAGCCAATGGCCGGTCCAGGCCGAGCTGGGTGCGGATCCGGGCCACCACTTCCTGGGGAGCCGCCTCGCCAGCCATGATCAGAGCCGGGTCCCCGGGGATCAGACGCAGGGCCAGAAACACGAGCGTCACCACCCCGAGGAGGACGGGAATCGCCAGCAGGAGCCGACGAACGACGTAGCTGAACATGTTTCCCTCTTGGGCCAGCTGTCTGGCCCCGGCGGGCCGATCTGCGCCCACCGGGGCCTGCAGCGGCAACAGGTCCGTGGACCCGTTAGTTATCCAGCCAAGCGCGGTGCGCTTGGATCGTGAAATTGGGGTGGAACACCAGGCCGCGGACGTTCGTCCGGACGCCGTAGCGGTGATCCGGGTTCAGCAGGAACACCCACGGCGCATCGTTCCAGATGAGCTCGATGGCCTGCGCGTAGTACTGCTCACGCAGTTCGGGATTCGGCGTGGTGCGGCCGGCCGTCAGCAGGGCATCCACCGTCTCGTTCTTGTAGAACGACCGGTTGCTCCCGGCGGGGGCGAACTGCGTGCTGTGGAACAGGGAGTACAGCGTGTAGTCCGCGTCGCCGGTCACCGTGCTCCAGCCCAGCATGTAGATGTCGGTTTCGCTCCGGTCCACGGGCCGGTTCGTGAAGTCGAGGTAGGAACCCCACTCCATGGAGATGAGCTCCACATCAATCCCGACCACCTTCAGCTGGGCCTGAATCACCTCGGCCCCCAAGGTCCGCCAGCCGGGGTTGTAGCGCAGGGTGGTCTTGAACCCGTTGGGATAGCCAGCCTGGGCGAGCAGGGCCTTGGCCTTCTCGACATCGTGCGGATACGGGCCCGGCGCATGGTAGCCAAACACGCCAGGGCTGAACGGGGCCGCCGCCACCGTGGCGAACCCGCCGAACACGAAGTCCACGATTTCCTGCTTGTCGATCGCGTAGTTCAACGCCTGGCGGACCAGCGGGTTGGCGAGCGGGCCGCGCTGGCAGTTCATCCCCACGTACTGAATGGTGAGCGAGGGGATGATCACGACATCGGTCTTGGGATCCGCGCGAACGATCGGAACGTCGTCCGGAGGGACCACGGTTGTCGCGTCAATCTCCCCCGCGAGGAGCTTCATGACCCGCGTTCCGCCCTCAGGGATGGGAAGGAACACCAGCCGGTCCAGGTACGGGCCCTCGCCCCAGTAGTTGGGGTTCCGCTCCAGCACCAGCTCGGTCCCTGGAATCCAGCGCACAAAAACGAACGGGCCCGTTCCCACGGGGTGGTTCACACCAGCGGCCACAGCAGTTGGGCTGAGGAACCCGGTGAAGCTGTGCGCCAGGTGCACAAGGAGCGGGGCGAAGGGCTCCTTAAGTAAAACCTTCATGGTCAGATCGTCCACGACCTCGATGTCGGTAATGGCCTTGACCAGGGTCGGCCCGAAGCTCGCCTTGTCGCGGAAGCGAAGCAGATTCCACTTCGCCGCCTCGGCATTGAACGGCGTTCCGTCGTGGAACTTCACGCCTTCCCGCAGGTAGAACGTCCACACCAGGCCGTCCTCGCTGGACTCGAAGCTTTTCGCGAGGAGGTACTCCAACTCGCCTCCTGGCCCCAGCCGGAACAGGGCCTCGGCCACATGCATGAACACGTTGGACGCAGGGGTGTCCGTCATCACCAGCGGATCCAGTGAGGATGGGTCGTACTCCATGGCAATCGTGAGTGTCCCGCCGTAGCGTGGTGTCGCGCCTGCCAGAGCCCCTACGATGAACAACCCCAGACACAGACCTACAACCTTCCTCATTGCACTACCTCCTTGGTTCTGTTCGGTGGTTCTGTTCGGTCGGCACTGCTGCTTGGGACAGACTGTCTACCCTAACCCGGTCGTTGTGGCCATCACCCTCCTTCCCATCGGCATTCGCCAGCATTCTCCACTCAACGGGAGAGCTGCCGAGAGTGCGGTCATGATACGAGGGGGCCCGTAAGGCAGCAAGGCAGACGTACAGGAGGCTTACTCACTCAGTTGGGTGCGGTCTGGGATCGGCGACCCACGCCTCACCGCGGGAAGCGGCAGCGAGAGCCATCCTACTGTGCGGGGGACCGATGTCCACGTTGGACGCGGGATAGGCCGTGCCGTGACCCGTACCGGAAGTGCTCCGCGGCGCCGCTGACCGCCCTGCCGAACCGCGGGCCGATGGTCAGGATCCCGCCACGAGCGAGCTGAGGAGGCCTTTGCCGGCCCGGGCAGCGACGATCGTGTTGTGGGCGCTGGACACGGCCGGACCGTGGTCGGCGATGATCGGGAGGACGATGTCGATAAACCCGCGGGCGTAGGGGGGGTGACTTTCTTTGGCCACGGGAGCCCGATCACTCCCCGATCCCGTACTTCTCCTCGATCACCCGGTCGATCGGCACGCCGCAGTAGCCGTGGACGTCGCCCCGCTCGTCGCAGATCGTGGAGACGAAGTTCGTCGGTTTGCAGACGGGCCCCTCGGCCCGTGCCTGGGCGTCATCGAGCGGGATGCTCGGCGGCGGTACGTCCGCGGCGGAGACGATGGTCCCCGTCTTCACCCCCTCGGCGATCTCGTGCTCCGTCATGCCCCCCACTTCGCCGAGCGAGACGAGGAGCCTGATCGCTGGGTTCCTTTCGAACCGGAGGAGGTGGTCGCGAAGGGTCGATGCCGGGGCGGCAGTGCTTGGCCTTGGGGATGTTCTTCATCGTCCCGGCGGCGTTCTCTATCTTGAAGCACCCCGCCTTGACCCCACCGACGGTGGCGGGGCCGGTGATCGACTTCCCGTCGGCCTTGGCGAGGGCCTCCATCCGCCGCGACTGCCGCTCGGGGTCCCCTCCGCGATCACCGCGATCGTCTGGAGCGTGGGGACCTCCACGGCCTCCACCGGGACGTCGTACGCTGGGCGCTGGCTCGCGAAGTTGACGAGCACGCCGACCTCGGGAAGTCGGGATGCGGCCTGGGCGAGGGTCGTGAGCCGCGGGATGCGGAGCTCCTTCGTTCCCCAGAACAGCTTCCCGAACCCGCTGCGCTCAGGGGTGAGGAGGGTCAGCTTGAGCGATGCCCCGGTCTTGGCGTCCGGATGTCGTTCTTCTCCCGCGACTCGATCCTCCTGGGGGCGATCCGCCCGTACCCGCGGCGCCGGCGCGAGTACCCGGAGCTCCTCGCCCGCCCCGCGCACGGGCACCGCTCGGTGATCCGCCTCCGCACCCCCGCGGAGACCCGCCGTTGGCCTGCGGGCACCACGGGCCGAGGCCCTAGTGGTTGAGAAACTCGACCTTGCCCGAGGCGAGGTCGTACACCGCGCCGACGACGGTCACCCTCCCCTCGGGTGCGCCGGGGAGACAACGGCGGAGGAGCTCGACCATCCCCTCGACGTGAAGCCGAACGGTCTGGTCGCAGAGGTCCCCCGCGCCCAGCCGTGCCTTTTCGATCGCCGGCCGGATCGCCGCGCACAGGCAGTCGTCGGGCTCGTCGGGCCTGCGGGCGATTGCGGCGCCGACCGCCCCGCACCCGGTGTGCCCAAGGACGACGACGAGCGGGACGTTGAGGTGCCCGACGGCGTACCCAAGGCTCGCCGTGACCGTCGCGTCGCAGACGTGGCCGGCCGTGCGGACGACGAACAGGTCTCCGAGTCCCTGGTCGAACGCGATCTCCGGCGGGACCCGGGAGTCGGAGCAGCCGAGGATTGCCGCCCACGGGCTCTGCCCGGCGGCGAGCGCAGCCCGGCGCGCGACGTCCTGGTGCGGGTGGCGATGGGCTCCCCGTGCGTGGCGGTCGTTGCCCTCGCGGAGGGACTGCAGGGCTTGGGCGGCGTCCATGGGTTCGGTCTCCGCCTCGATGGTCCTCGATCGCTTGGAGAAGGGCAACCGGGTGACGCAGATCTCTCCAGAACCGGCGGTGGCGTTCTCGAGCTCGTGTCTCCACGGGAAGTCCACAGGTTCTGCACGTTACGTCCAGGGGAGAACGGCACCATCGCCTCGATGAAGGCGAGAGCCAACGGATGCCGCGCAGGGTTGCGCCAGGGAAGACCCTGGACGCGACCTCGGGCCGGAAGGAATCGGCTTCGCTAACCGATGGAAGCTCTGCCACCCCCGCCGTGGCACACATCCACGGCGATCCCACCCAAGGGGCGGAGGTGCCCAACCTCCGCCCCACCCTCTTTGTCCGTGCGGTGACGGGTGGCGCACCGGGAGCGGACCGTTGGGTTCAAGCCTTCAGTGGTGAAAGGAGGATCGGATGAAGCGCTTCTTCTTGGTTGCGGTGCTGACGATGGTAGCAGTGGGTTCTGCTCTGGCCCAGCCGACAGGCGACGATCTGGGGCGGTGGGCCCTCGCCCATTGGGAGGCGTTGGGGAGCGGTAGCGCCGAGGCGGTCGCCGCGGGGTTCGCCTCCGGCGGGGGAGTTGCGTTCATCGGAACGGCGTGGGATGGGTTCTACTACGGCGCGGGCGTGCAAGCGGCGTGGAACCAGTTCTTCGCGGCGTTCCCCGTGCAGGGACACGCGTTTTCCGGCGTGGTGCGGGCGGTGGCCGAGTCGAGCCTCGTCTACGGGTCGCTCGAGCTCGCCCTTCCCGGGGGTGCGGTGACCGTGGATGCCTTCCTCCGGTTCTTCCCCGACGGGAAGATCCGCGCGGCGGACTACGTGGTGGCGGTATCGGGCACAGCGATCCCGGTGACCGATGGGCGGATTGCCGATGGGGAGTACGTGCGGTCGGCCCAGGATCGGGGAAGCGGGGTCACGCTCCACTGGCGGAACGGGCTGGTCGTCCTGTTCGCCGCCTTGCGCTCCCCCGGCACGGGGTGGGTATCCGCGGGGTTCGATCCGGTGAACCGGATGCAGGGCGCCAACTACATCATCGCCGCCGTGACGCCGGGAGGGCTCGTCATCGAAGACCACTTCGGCTCGGGGACCACCTCCCACACCCGAGATCGTCGGGACGACGTCCTACGCGCGGCGGGCACGGTGTCGGGCGGCCAGACGGTGGTCGAGTTCGTGATCCCGCTTGACAGCGGCGACCCAGAAGACAAGGCGCTTGTGCCTGGCCGGACCTACACGGTGCTTCTGGCCTACCACCGCAGCTCGACCTCGTTCACTGCGATCCACACCGCCCGCGGGTCGATCCAGATGAAGCTAGAGGACTGACGTGGACACGCTCCGCAGTGTCGCCTACCACTACCTTGGGCCGTACCCGGTGATTTTCTACCTCGGCCTGGTCGGGTACGCTCTCCTGCTCTCGACGGCGGGGGCGATGGGGCTGTCCCGGCTTCTCGGGAAGCGGCGGCCGGTGAAGGTTCACCGTCGGCTGGCGTACGCCACCCTGACCATCGCCACCTTGCACGCCCTGCTCGGGATCGCAGTCCGAATCTAGATCGGTTGCCCGTAGTCCGTTGTCCGTCGCCCGTAGGCCGAAGTGGGCGCAGAAGTTCCGCGGTCTTCTACGGAAGGCGGATTACGGACCAGGGATCACGGTCCACGGACTACGGCGAACGGATCACGGCTTTTCGATCTCCATCGTCATTGCCACGAGCCCGGACAGGAGCTTGGGGTAGAAGTCGGTGGACTTCTGGGGCATCGAGACCCCGAGGTCGGCGATCGCCAGGACCTCCTCGACCCGTGTCGGGTTGAGGAGGAACGCGGCCTGGCCCTTCCCGGCGTCCACCAAGGCGATTGCCTCTTCGTCGGTGTGGGCGTAGTCCACGTTCGACTGGCGGGCGAGGGCCTCGTCGTCGATCCCGAGGAGCGGCTCGAGGATCGCCTTGTGGAGGATTGCCACGTCGAGCCGTCTCCACGCCGGAGGGTGGTCGCCGGGGACGAGGCGGTCGAGCCGGGTCTCGTCGCGGAGGGTGAGAGCCCAGAACTTCCCGCCTGCGTAGAGGACGAAGGTGTGATGCCTTCCCGCAGCCGCGGCGAGGGCGGCCTTCGCCGCGGCGAAGGAGGGCAGCGGTTCGACCGCGAACTCCTGCCCGGCCGCCTCGAGGAACGACGACGCGGTGAATCCTGCGAGGCTGTGGACGACCCGTGGGGTCGGACGGATCACGCACCCCGGCTCGGCGGTGTTGACGAGGGTCACGGGTAGCGCGGTGAAGCTTTGGGGGGAGGCCGGCGTCCAACCCTTCCCCAGGCACTCCCGCATGAACGCCTGGGCAGTCTCGAACCGGTGGTGCCCGTCGGCGATGTAGACCTCAAGGGGGAGGATCGCGTCCTGGACCCCCCGCACGGCGCGGGGGTCGGCGACCTGCCACAGCTCGTGGGTGTTCCCGAAGTCGTCCTTGGCGACGACGTTCGGGTTGCGCTTGGCGATCGCCCGCTCGGCCGCGGCGGTGGCCGTGCGGTGGGGGTCGTGGTAGAGGAGGAAGATGTGCTCGAGGTGGGCCTCGGTCGCCCGGAACAGCTTCAGCCGGTCCTCCTTCGGCCCGCGGAGGGTGTGCTCGTGGGGCTTGGCCGTGCTCCGGGAGAGGTCGAGGAGGGCGATGATCCCGGTCCGGACAAGGCGTTGTCCCTCGTGGGCAAACGACTGACGGTAGAGGTAGACCCCGGGCCTGCTGTCGTGGACGAGGACCCGGTCGCGGATCCACCGCTGGAGGAGCTCGGCCCGCTGGGCGTAGGCAGCGTCGTCCGGGGGCGGGGACTTCGTCCCGATCAGGCGGACGTAGTTGTACGGGGACCGCTCGAGGTAGGTTCGTTCCTCGTTCAGACCGATCCGGTCGTAGGGCTGGGTCACGACCTGGGAGATGTCCCCCACGATCGCGGGGTTGTAGCGGAGGCCGCGGAACGGGTGGATGACGGCCATCCCTAACCCTTGCGCGCGTGTTCGAGGAGGAGCGCGACGACCTCGTCGCCGATCCGTTCCTGGGCCTCGACCGTCTGGGCGCCGACGTGCGGGGTCAGGGTTACCTTGGGGTGGCGGAGGAGGGCCGCGTTCGTGGGCGGTTCGACGGCGAACACGTCCAGTCCTGCCCCGGCGAGCTTACCGGAGTCAAGGGCGGCAACGAGCGCCCCCTCGTCCACGACCTCGCCCCGGGCGCAGTTCACGAGGTAAGCCCCGTCCTTCATCAGACCCAGCTCCCGAGCCCCGATCACGGGACCCGCGGGGTCGGGCGGGACGTGGAGCGAGACGAAGTCGCTCGTTCGGAGGAGCTCGTCGAGGGGGAGCATCCGCACCTCGGGGACGGGCGGCTCCTTCACGAACTTGTCCGACGCCACGACCTTCATCCCCAGGGCAAGCGCCCGTCGGGCGAGGGCCTGACCGATCCGCCCGATCCCCACCACGCCGAGGGTCTTCCCCTGGAGCTCAATCCCCACGAACGCCTTCTTCTCCCACCTCCCGTCGCGGACCGACTGGGTGGCCTGGGGAAGGGACCGGGCGAGGGCGAACATGTGGGCCAGGGCGAGCTCCGCGACCGCGTCCGAGCTCGCCCGGGGTGTGTTCAGGACTTGGATCCCCTTCGTCTGGGCGTGCTCGGCGTCCACGTTGTCGAGGCCGACCCCGGCGCGGACGATGAGCTTGAGGCCCCGTGCCGCGTCGAGCGTCGGCTTGCGGACCTTCGTCGCCGACCGAACGACGATCGCCTCGTACCCCTTCCCGAGCTCGGTTGCCAGCTCGTCGGGGCCCATCCCGGTCCGAACGACCACCTCGAGCCCCGCCGCGCGGAGCCGCGCGAGGGCCTTCTCCTCCACTGGATCGCAGATCAACACCCGCATGTCGCCCTCCTCAGAGCCCGAGGATTCCGTCGATCGTTGCCAACAGGCCGCGTACGTCGGGCACGGTGAGATCGCCCATGTGGGCGATCCGGAACGTCTTCCCTTTGATCTCGCCGTACCCCTCGGAGATGAGGACCCCGTGCTCGCGCACGAGCTCGTCCGAAAGCTTATCCACCGAGATGTTGCGGGTGTTCTCGATGCACGACACGGTCTTCGACCAGTACCCCTTCTCCGGGTACATCGCGAAGTGCTTGAGCGCCCACTCCTGAACGGTCCTCGCCATCGCGTCGTGCCGGGCGAACCGGTGGTCGAGCCCCTCCTCGAACATCGCGTCGAGCTGGGCGTTGAGGGCGTAGAGGTGGGGAATCGATGGGGTGGCGGGGGTCTGGTTCTTCTTGTGGTACTTCATCATCTCCGTGTAGCTCCAGTAGTAGGAGCGGAACGGGGGCTCCTTCGCCCGGGCCAGGGCCCGCTCCGAGGCGGTGGAGATGGCGAGCCCCGCTGGGAGGCCCATGCACTTCTGGACCCCGGCCAGGCACACGTCAAGCCCGAGCTTGTCGACCTCGATCTTCACCCCGCCCATCGCGGACACGGAGTCCACAAGGAGGACGACGTCGGGGAACTTCCGCACCACCTCCGCGATCTCCTGGAGCGGGTTCATGAGGCCGGTTGAGGTCTCGTTGTAGACGAGGGTCACCGCGTCGAACTGGCCGCTTCGGAGCTTGTCGGCGACCATTTCCGGCTTGATCGCGACGTTCCACGGGACGGTCAGGGCCTCGCAGGGGATCCCGCACCCGGCCGTGATCTCGTGCCAGCGGAGGCTGAACGCCCCGTTCACGAGGTTGAGGCACTTCTTCTTGACGCAGTTTTGGACCGCGGCCTCCATTGCTCCGGTCGAGGACGCGGTGAACAGGAACACCGCCCCCTCCGTGTTCAGGAACCGCTTGAGCTTTCCCTGGATGTCGGCGTAGAGCTCGGAGAACTCGGGCGCGCGGTGGTAGATCTGAGGGGTCGCCATTGCCTGGAGGATCTCCGGCCGGACCTCGGTGGGACCGGGAACGAACAGCTTGCTGTGCCTGGTACGCATGGACTCGCCTCCTTAGGGTCGCCTCGCAACCGAGGGTATAGCCTGAGGGCGCCGGGAATGCAAGGTTCAGTGGGCACCGGCTCGGCGGAGCCCGAGTTGCCGCGCGAGGTCGAGGGCCGCGGCGTGCTCGGCGCGGGTGGCCGGCCGGGCGAGCTCCGGCCGCTCCCCCGCCCGGTGGGCGGGCCGGTACTGGGCCATCACGTTGACGAACGTCTCGGGGGAGACCTCGCGGGCGAGGAACGACAGGACGGCCTTGGAGCCCGCGAGCCGGTGAGGGAGGACGAGGTGGCGGACGAGGAGCCCGCGCCGGGCGACCCCGTCCTCGACCACGAGGTCCCCCACCTGGCGGTGCATCTCCCGGAGCGCCTCCGCGGCCCGCTCGACGTAGTCCGGCGCCGCGGAGAGGGTTGCAGCAACGGCGCTGTCTCCGTACTTGAAGTCGGGCATGTAGATGTCCACGACCCCGTCAAGGAGGCGCAGCGCCTCGACCGACTCGTACCCCCCGCAGTTCCACACGAGGGGGATCCGGAGCCCGGCCTCCCGGGCGAGGGTGAGCGCCGCCACGATCTGCGGGGCCTGGTGGGTCGGGGTGACGAGGTTCACGTTCTCGCACCCGATCGCCTGGAGGTGGAGCATGATCTGCGCCAGGTCCTCCACGGCGATCTCCTCCCCTTCCCCCAGCTGGGAGATCGAGGCGTTCTGGCAGTAGAGGCACCGCAGGACGCACCCGGAGAAGAAGACGGTCCCCGAGCCTCCCCTGCCGATGAGGACCTTCTCCTCGCCGAAGTGAGGGCCGACGCTCGCCACCCACGGATCGAGGGGTGCCCCGCAGAACCCAAGCTCTCCCTCCTCCCGGCGCACCCCACATGCCCGGGGGCACAGACGGCACGGGGACGCAAGCGCCCGCAGCCGCGCCGCCCGGTGGCGGAGCTCGGCCTCCGGCAGGTCGAGATAGCGGGGTGCCATCTTCAGGGGGCGGGCGGCTTCCACCCGAGGTCGAGGAGGAGGGCGTAGAGGGTAGCGAGCGGAAGGCCCATCACGTTGAAGAAGTCGCCCTCGATCCGCGTCACGAACGGGGCAGCCCGGCCCTGGATCGCGTACGCCCCGGCCTTGTCGAGGACGTTCTCTTGAGCAAGGTAGCGTTCGACTTCGTGGTCGGCGAGGTTCTTGAACTGAACCCGCGTCTCGACGAGCTCCTCCCGGAACTCCCGGTCGTGGTGAAGGACGAGGCCGGTGAACACGGAGTGCCAGCCGCCGCTGAGGGCGCGGAGGATCTCCCGCGCCTCCCCGAGGTCGCGCGGCTTGCCGTACGACTTGCCCGCCCGGAACACGCCCGTGTCCGCGGCGATGACGATCCCCGTGGGCCGGGCCGTGCGCACCCGATCCGCCTTCTGTTGGGCGATCGCGAGGAGGTCCTCGGGACGGGCCACCTCCCCCTCGTCCACCGCGGGGGCGGCGGTCTCGAACTCCGGGGTGAGGAGCCGGAGGATCGCAACCCGCCGCGGGGAGCTCGAGGCAAGGATCAGCCGTTGTCGGGATGGGTTCGCGTGCCGATAATCCGGGGCCATGGAGGTCATTTTCAGCGAGCGGTGCCTGGAGTACCACGCCGTCGGCCACCCCGAGGGGCCAGCTCGGGTTCGGATGCTCCAGCACTACCTGGCGCGGCTGGGCTACACGTTCGTGGAACCCGCGCCCGCCTCCGACGAGGACCTCCTCTCTGTGCACACCTCCGACCACGTGCGTCGGGTCGGGACGGGCGAGTTCCACGACCCGGACTGCCCGAACTACCCCGGGATCGACTTCTACGCGCGGCTCGCCGCGGGTGGGGCGATCCGTGCCCAGAAGCGGGGGGGGTTCTCGATCCTCCGCCCGCCCGGGCACCACGCCGGGGCGTCCTACCTTGGGGGCTTCTGCTACTACAACAACATCGCGATCGCCGTGCGCTGCTCCGGGGTCCGGACCCTGATCGTGGACATCGACGGTCACCACGGGAACGGGACCGAGGACGTGTTCCTCGGGGATCCCGGCGTGACCTACGTGTCGCTCCACCGCATCTACAACTACCCGGGGACGGGCCACGCCTCGCGGGGGAACTGCCTCAACTACCCCCTTCCCCCGCGGTGCGGGAAGGCCCTCTACGTGGAGACCCTCGAACGCGCCCTGGACGACGCCGGCCGGGGCTACGCCGAGCTCGCGATCTCGGCCGGGTTTGACACGTACAAGGAGGATCCGCTGGCCTCGCTCGGGCTCGACGTCGAGGCGTACTACGACATCGGGTACGTCCTCGGGGACACGAAGCTCCCCGCGTTCCTTGTCCTCGAGGGTGGCTACATCCCGGAGATCATGGGTCCGGCCGCCGACGCGCTCCTCCACGGGTTGCGGGAGGGAGGGGCGGGTTCGCTCGATTGATTCGTCGGCGGCGCGTGCGGTACAATAGCGGCGCTATGCGTACTTGGACCTGTCTCGCGGCTGCGGCCGCGCTTTCCGTTCTCGCGGTCGGTGCTCCACTCAAGGTCTCGCTTCCCCCGGCGATGGGCGCGGTCGCGGTGGTGATGGGGGTGGCCTGGGGGGAGTTCGAGGAAGAGGGAGTCCAGGTTGAGCTCGTTCCCCTGCCGAGCTCGCGCGACCGGCTCCTCGCCTTCCAGGCCGGTCAGGTGGACCTGATGGTCGCCGACCTCACGAGCGCGCTCCTCCTCCTGTCGAGCGTTCCCCGGTTGGCGGCGATCGCGGGGACAGCCTACGCTTCGGATCCGGAGCGGGATCACCTCGCGTTCATCACTCCCCCGGCGTTCTCGCGGCTCCGCACGTGGGAGGACCTCGTCGCGCGGATCAAAGGTGGGACGCGGGTTCAGATCGCCCTCCCCCGCCAGTCGGACCTCGAGTTCGTCGCCGATGAGCTGTTCCGCGAGGAAGGGCTTGTCGTTCCCGCGGACCTGTACATCGGCCAGGACAACCTCCTCGACAACGCGACGTGGACCCTTCTGGGGATGGTGGCGGTGGGGGCGCTCCCGCAACCCTACGTGGACTACATTCTGAACTACGGCTACCCCGGAAAGCCGACGCTTACCGTGCTGAAGTGGGTGCCCGGGGCGAGCTTTCCCCCCGAGGTGTTCGTGGTCCGAAGGCCGCTCGTCGAGTCCCAGCCCGAGGTCCTGGGCGCGTTCTTCCGCGCCCTGCGGCGGACGGTGGACCGGCTGAACGGCGCGGACCGCGACGAGCTTGTGGCGACCGCCCTCCCGGTGGCGGTGGACCTGTTCTTCCCCGGCGGGGGGCCCCAGAACACGGACGACCCTGACCTGAAGGCCGAGATCGAGAAGGGGATCGCGGCGATCGTGATTCCCCAGTTCCCCCACCCCGCGGCGCTCGACCCGGGGGTGTACGAACGGGTCATGCTGTGGGCGGTTGGGAAAAGGTACCTTCGTTCGCCCATTCCCTACGAAACCGCGGTCGTTTCCCCTCCCGGATGATCGAGGTCGATGGGCTGACCCTCATCTATGGCCGCGGCGGGACGGCGGTCCCGGCGGTGGCGGGCTTGTCCATGGTTGTGGACAGCTACGAGCTCGTGTCCGTGGTCGGTCCGTCGGGATGCGGGAAGACGACCCTTCTGTTCGCCCTCGATGGGCTGCTTGCGCCCACCGCGGGACGGATCCGGATGCACGGGGAGGAGGTGCGGGGGGTGCGGCGCGACGTGGCGCTCATCCTTCAGGACGCGGGGCTCCTCCCGTGGAAGACCGTCCGCGCCAACGCCGAGCTCTCCCTGCGCATCCAGGGGCGCAAGGAGACGGCGGGGAAGGTCCTCGCCGAGCTCGGCCTGGCCGGGTTTGAGAAACGGTACCCGAGCGAGCTCTCCGAGGGAATGAAACGCCGGGTGGGGATCGCGCGGGCGCTCGCCCTCCAGCCGCGGGTGATGCTCATGGACGAGCCGACCGCGAACCTCGACAGCATCACCCGGGAGCACATCCAGAACCTGATCCTCGGCCTGTGGTGGGAGATGGGGTTCACCGGGGTCCTCGTGACCCACGACATGGAGGAGGCGGTGTTCCTCGGGAAGCGGATCCTCGTCCTGTCGGCCCGGCCGGCGCGGGTGGTCGAGGTGATCGAGAACCCCGGGATGGGGGAGCCGGGGTACCGGGGAACGCCGGAGTTCGTCTCTCAGGTCGCCCACCTCCGCCAGGTCCTCGGGGGGAACGGGCCATGACGCGCACGCTGCGCCTGGCGTTCTACTACCTCGTCGCGATGGCCGCCGTCATCGGCCTGTGGTGGGGGGCGTCGTGGCTTCTTGAGACGACCCGGGAGCGGGAGATCCTCCCCAGCCCGTGGGTCACGTTCCGTGCAGCGGTGGCGAACCTCGGAACCCTCGCCAGCGCGTTCGGGTCGTCTGCGCTGCGGTTCCTCGTCGCCCTGGCGGTGGCGTTCCTTCTGGGCCTTCCGCTGGGGTTGGTCGTGGGGTTTGAACCCAAGCTCGACCGGTACCTCTCGCCCCTCATCTACCTCCTGTACCCGATGCCGCCGGTGGCGCTGCTCCTGTTCCTCTACCTTGCGTTCGGACTGGGCGAGGTGGTGCGGTTGGTGGTGGTTGTCATGGCCCTGTTCTTCCAGGTCGTGGTCGCAGCCCAGGGGGCGGCGAAGTACATCGTCCCGTCCCACGTTACCTCGGTTCGATCGGCGGGGGCGACGCGGTGGCAGATCTACCGACACGTCGTCCTCCCGGCGACCCTTCCGAGCGTCCTCACCGCCGCCCGGGTGTCGGTGGGCCTGGGGATCACCATGCTCTACATCGCCGAGACGAAGCTTGGGCTGCTTCTCGGGCCGGGGGCGGGTCTGGGCCGGTTCATCGAGTACTACACGTTCCGCGGGGATATCTCGCTTGCCGGGGTGGTGGGGCTGGCGCTCCTCGGGCTCCTGTTCTACGTTGTCCTCGAGCTCCTCGAGCGGGTCCTGTGCCGGTGGAAGTTCGTGGGGGCACGGGGTGGAGCTTAGGCGGGCTCTGTTCGTCTCCCACCCGCGGCCGGCGGCGGTTGCGACGGCGGAGCGGGGGCTTGCCTGGTGCCGGCAGAACGGACTCGAAGCCCGAATCCACACCGAGGACGTGCCGATCCCGGCGGGGGTGGACCTCGTTGTCGCGGTGGGCGGGGACGGGACGCTTCTCCGGGCGGCGCGGCTTCTGTACCCCGAGCAGGTTCCCCTGCTTGCAGTCAACGCCGGTGGGTTGGGGTTCCTCTCCGCGTGCGACGGTGGGGCGATCGAGGGGGCGCTCGCCGCAGTCAGGGCGGGCGCGGCGAACGTCGAACGCCGGGCGCGGCTCCTCGTCGAGGGACCGGGGCTATCGACCTCCGCGCTGAACGACGTGGCGATCGTCGGGCCGGACGCCGAGCGGTTCACCGAGGTCGAGGTCGCGGCCGGGGGGGAGCGGGTGCTCGCGGTCGAGGGGGACGGGCTGATCGTGGCCACCCCGACCGGGAGCACGGCGTACGCCCTCGCCGCGGGCGGTCCGATCGTCGCCCCGGATGTCCGCGCGCTGCTGATCGTTCCCCTCGCCCCGCACCGGCTGGGGCTCCGACCCGTCGTCCTTGCGGCGGAGACGACGGTGTCGGTTCGTGCCTGCGGTCCGGCCCAGGTCCTGGCGGATGGAGACCCCGTCCGCGCTCTCGCGGCGGGAGAGGTGGTTCGGGTGAGCGCGGCTCCCGCGGCCACCGCCTTGGTCCGTCTCGCGGAGACCGGTCTGCTGTTTCCCCGCCTTCGGGACAAGCTCGGCTGGCCGGCGTGAGGATCAAGCACCCGGTGCCCGCGGAGACCTTCGGGAGGGGCGAACGGCGGCCCTCCTCCTCGGCGAGAGGAGGCTGCGCCCGCCGCCGATCGCTGCGGGGTAAGATCAGGGTGTGAGTTCCGTTGCTTTCTTGAGGCGCAACGGGCGGAAGGTGTCGAGAAGGGGGGAACGGTGAACCTAGAGGCGTTGCTGGAGGGCGTGCTCAACAAGGGGATCGCGGACGAGCTTGAGCTCGTCGCCATCCGGAGCCGAGAGGAGCTGACCCGGTTCACGGACTGCCAAGTCCACCAGAACGTGGCGGCGGTGGACACGACGGTCCACGTCCGGGCATGGGTCGACGGGAAGACGGGCGTGGTGACGACGAACGACCTCACCGCGCGGGGCCTCGCCCGGGCGGCCAAGGACGGGGCGACGATGGCCCGCGCCCAGACCCGGCCCGCGGGCTACGCCCCGCCGGATCCGCGCCCGGTTGACAAGGTTGAGGGCTGGGACGAGGCGACGTGGGAGGCCGCGCCCGAGGAGCGGGCAGGGCTCGTGGCGCGGGCGGTGAGAGAGGCGGGTGCGCTGGGGTTCAACGCCTCGGGGGCCCTCGCCACGGGGGGGGCCGAGCTGTGGGTGCGGAGTACCCGGGGGGTGGACGTCCACCACCGGACGTCGTCGGTTCGGTTCGTGACCGTCGTCCTGGGGAAGAGCGGTGGTTCGGGGTACGCCGAGTTCTCCGGAACGCGGCTCGCTGAGTTCCAGCCCGAGGAGGCCGCCGACCGGGCTCTCGCCAAAGCCCGGCTTTCCGAGGTGCGGACCCCGCTTGACCCGGGTGAGTACACGGTTGTCCTCGAGGAGCCCGCGGTGGCGACCCTCCTCGGGATGCTCTCGATGATGGGGTTCTCCGCCCGGTCCGTCCTTGAGAAGCGAAGCTTCATGGATGGGAAGTTCGGCCAGAAACTCGTCTCCGACCTCGTGACCGTGTACGACGACGGCCTCCACCCGGGAACAACGCAGATGCCGTTCGACTTCGAGGGCGTCCCCAAGGCGCGGGTGTACTTCTTCCGAAACGGGGTCGCCGGCGGCGTCGTCCACGACACGCGCACCGCGACCCTTCTCCAGACGACGTCCACCGGCCACGCCCTGCCTCCCCCGGCCGCGGGCTGGTCGCCGATGCCGACCCACCTCGTGATGGAGCCGGGCGGGTCCAGCGACGCCGACCTTCTCACCGAGGTCGGGCGCGGCCTCCTCGTGACCCGGTTCCACTACGCCCGGCCCGTGGACCCGATGCGCGGCGTGGTCACGATGATGACCCGCGACGGCGTGTTTCTGATCGAGAGCGGGAAGGTAGTCGGGGCGGTGGAGGACATGCGGGTCACCGAGTCCGGGCTTCGCGCGCTCGCCAACGTCGAGGCGGTGGGTCGGACCCCGCGCCTGATCACCCACGGGGAGGGGTTCGGGGCGTACCTCGTCCCGAAGGTGAGGATCGCCCGCTTCACGTTCACCGGCCGGACGGAGCGGATGTGAGCGCCTGCGAAGAGCTGCGGGAGTACGTGCGGGAGATTGCCGAGATCCACTCCGCGGTCGCCCTGGGGGCGTGGGACCAGCGGACCCACATGCCGGAGAGGGGGGCCGAGGCCCGGGCCAAGGTTCTCGGGCGCCTCGAGCGGATGGCGTTCGAGCGGGTGGTGTCCGACCGGATGGGCGAGCTCCTCGCCGCCGCCGAGCGCGACGGCGTCTGTTCCGAGGTCGACCAGGCCCTGATCCGGGTCTGGAAGCGGGAGCACACGCGGAACCGGGCGGTTCCCCCCGCCCTCTACCAAAAGTTCGTCGAGACCACCTCTCGCGCCGAGACGGTGTGGGAGAAGGCGAAGGCTGCGTCCGACTTCGCCTTGTTCCGGCCGCACCTCGCCGAGGTCGTGGACCTCGTGCGGGAGATGGCGAAGCTCATCGGGTACCGGGAGAGCCCGTATGACGCCCTCCTCGACGAGTACGAGCCGGGGATGACCGTGGCCGCGCTCCGGCCGCTCCTCGGGAGCCTCCGGGAGAGGCTCGTCGCGTTCCTGAAGGAGCTCTCCCGCGGGAAGCCCCCCCGGGAGCTCCCGGCGGGAACGTACCCCCTGGACGCCCAGAAGCGGTTCTGCCGCGAGACCCTGACGTGGATCGGGTACGACTTCCAGGCGGGCCGGCTCGACGACTCGGCCCACCCGTTCACGATCGGGATCGGCCTAGGCGACGTGCGGGTCACGAACCGCTACCAGGACGACGACCCGTTCCCCGGCCTGTTCGGGGCACTCCACGAGGGCGGACACGCCCTCTACGGGCAGGGGAACGATCCGGAGCTGGCCTGGACCGGCCTCGCCGGGGGGGCCTCGTTCGGGATCCACGAGTCCCAGTCGCGGTTCTGGGAGAACCAGATCGGGCGGAGCCTCCCGTTTTGGCGCTACGCCCATCCCCACCTCGTCCGCCACTTCCCGGGCCTGGCGCGGGCGAAGCCGGAGGACGTGTGGCGGCACGTGAACCGGGTGGAGCCGTCCCTGATCCGCGTCGAGGCCGACGAGGTGACCTACAACCTCCACATTTGCCTGCGGTTCGAGCTCGAGGTGGACCTGGTCGAGGGGCGGCTGGAGGTGGACGAGCTCCCCGCGCGGTGGAACCGGGCGATGGCCGACTACCTCGGGGTGACCCCGCCCGACGACGCCCGGGGGGTCCTCCAGGACGTCCACTGGTCGGGGGGGATGTTCGGGTACTTCCCGTCCTACACCCTCGGGAACCTGTACGCGGCCCAGATCGCGGACGCGGCGGAGCGGGCGATCCCGGGGCTGTGGGCGAAGGTTGAGGCCGGCGAGTTCGCCCCGATCCGGGGCTGGCTGTGGGAGGAGGTCCACCGCCACGGGCGGGTCTTCCTCCCCGAGGACCTCGTCCGGCGGGTCACGGGGAGCGGGCTCGGGGCGGAGCCGTTCCTCCACTACATCCGCCGGAAGTACGGGGAGGTCTACGGGCTGTCGGGCCCTTGACAGCGGGCGGATTAAGGATATCATGGTCCACAATTCTTGTAGTGCGGAGGTGGACCGTGCGTACCGTGCGTGCAGGTGTCCTCGTGGTAGCTCTGGCGCTGTTCCTTGTCCCGGCCCTCGCCCAGACCGCGGCCGTTCAGGCCTCGGTGGCGATCCGGAATGAGACGTGTACCGCCGGTGTTCAGCTCTCCCAGATCGTGTGGGTCCGGGGGGAGCAGGTGATTGGGCTGCAGATCCTCCAGGTCCTTGTACGGATGGGGCAGACCTACACCTCGGAGGCCCAGCTCTCGGCGGCCCCGACGTCGGTCGTGGTCCGGGGCGTGGCCCAGGGCGGGGCGTTTGAGGCAACGGTCCCGATCGGCCAGTCGGTCAAGTACGTCTGCGGAACGATCACCGCGACCCTGGCCGGTCAGCCGGTGGCGGAGACCCCGGCCGGCGGGGGGCCCGAGTTTCCGGCGGGGATGCCCCGGCCGAACCTGTCGCCCGGGATGACCCCGGCCCAGCTCCTCGGGGCGCTCCAGGCCGCCGGGGCCCAGGTCGAGGTCCAGGGCTCGGAGACCAAGCCCAAGCTCGGCGATGCCGATGACCCGATCCTGGTTGGTGCCTTCCCCACGGGGTTTGCGGCCCGGGCGTTGTGGGTGAGCACGACGGGGTCGCTGCGGGTGGCGGTGGCCCACGACCGGCCGAGCGCGTTCCTCTGGCTGTGGGTGGTCCCAGTCCCCAACGTGTGGAACACGGCCACGGCCTGGACCCCGCTCAGCGGGGCCCTTGTCGTGTCGCTGGACCGGCCCCAGGCGCTGCAGCCCTTCACCCAGTGGGGGAACGCCCCTGTTCCAGGGAACCTGTTCTTTGTTCTCCTGATCAAGTGGGACCTCGGGCCGGCGATGCCCTACGTCCTCACCCTGTCGAACTAGCGTTGGATGCGGGTCTCGGGCGGCCCCGATCGGGGCCGCCCTTCTTTTTCCCCGCGCTATACTTGAAACCCAGGCGGAGGTGACTCCGATGCGAGCGAGATCGTTGGCATGGGCCGCGGTTGTGGGGGCACTCCTCCTGCTCTCCGGCTGCGGTCCCAGGGAAGACCAGGGGGGAGGATGCCCGTACTGCCCGGGTGGGGGAGGAACGGCGGTGGTTGTGGCCTTT
>CAKZSO010000023.1 GCA_937921255.1 Candidatus Bipolaricaulota bacterium | reverse complement strand
CCGAACCAGAAGTCGGCGTTGAACCACAGGTCCCCCCCACAGCAGCCGGACCCCCTGTAGGCGAGGCCCACGTACTCCCACTCCCCGCTCCGAAAGCTCAGGGGGCTCACGCTGTTCATCTTCGCCCGATCGAGGGCGGTTCCCGCCTCGAGGCGGACGTCCCCGATCCAGCAGTAGATCCGCCACCCGTAGATCGTGATTCCGGTCCAGGCGTTGTCCGCCCACCCCGCGTCGCCGTACACGGTGAGGCACCCCGAGATCCGCGGCCACCGGGGTTCGAAGCTCACCGACTTCCGGTCGGGGGTAAACGAGACGGACAGGTCGGCCGTGAGCCCGCAGCAGACGAGGGGGAGGCCCTTCAGGGTGAAGGCGAGGGAGCCCAAGCCCGCCTTGGTGAACGATAGGGCGAGGTCGTAGGTGAGCCCGCAGCAGAGGGGAAGGGCCTTGGCGTCCACCGAAACCTGGCGGAAGGTGAACCCGGTGCAGCAGTCCCCGAAGTCGGCGGTGACCGTCCACGGGGAGAGGGTGTAGCGGAACCGCCAGTTCACGAACATCCCCGGGAGGCCCCCACCGCAGCAGGGGCTGCCCGAAGTTGAGATCAGGTCTGGCGGGAGGATCACGGCGACCCCTCCGATGACCGAAATCGCCCCGTAGACGCACACCTCAGTGGTGTAGGAAGTGCCCGCGGTGGACCACCCGGGGTGGGAGGGCATGACGACCTCCACCCGGTTTCCCACGGTAGCACCGCCACCGATCCGCACCCGGTAGTGGTTCGTGTACCCGTAGTAGGTGTCCGGTCCCGTGATGCTCCCCACCGGCCCCTGGACGTACACGGTCTGCCCACCGTAGTTTGTGGCGTAGAACCACTTGACCGTCGTCCCAGGGCAGCTCGGGGAGATCATCACCCCAGGACAGGCTCCGAGGGAGAGGTTCGCGGGCGAACTGAGGGAGATCTCGGCCACCGAGTACCCCCCGCCCCCGGGCCCTCCCGAGGTGTAGCGGTACCCCTTGATCGTCCCGCGGACACAGACGTTCTGACCCACCCATGTGGTCCAGAACTGGGACCCGAACTCGGCCTCGAACGCAGCGACGTTGGCCGCAGGGATGTAGATCTGGAATCGATCGGGATTGGGAAAGTCGGCCCCGATGTTCAGGGTCAGCGCGCCGCCCGCGTAGTAGTACCCCATGACAGGGCCCGTCACCTGCACCTCGCGGGTCATGAGCTTCCAGGCGTCTTGCCACGAGACGACCTCCAGGCACGGCCAGGGCCCGAACGTGGTCTTGTCGCCCGAGCCGTAGTCGGCTGCGCTCGCCCAGTGGTTGAACGAGGAACGCAGGGTTCCGCCCCCGAGCGGGATCTCCGCGTGGAGCCACACCCTCCGGTATCGGGCCTCCTGAACGTGGAAGTAAATCTTCCCCAGTACGTCGAACTCGCCCAAGCTTCCGCTCAGGTAGAAGTTCTGGTACCGGAGGAGACCATCGGAGTAGATCTTGGACTCGCTCTCCACCCGCCACCCGGGGGCAAACCCCAGGTTCAGGGTGATGTCCGAGCTGTAGATCCGGGTGTTGGGTAGAAGCTCGAAGGTGAGGTCCCACGCTCCGGCAAGCGACATGCCTTGGGCGAGGGCCGCGGCCATCACCAGCGTCAGTAGAAACACTAGGTGTTGTCTCATCTCGCTCCCCACCTTCATCGCGTGCGGGTCGTTGAGCGCTGCCTGGTCAGCCCTGTTTGGTGGTGCTTCGCTCGCGGGCACCTCAGTATACATTATCATAACGTTCCCGCCGGGCGTGCACAAGCGACGTCAAGATGACGACCCTGTGCAGATCTCCGAGCCGGTTCCCTGGGAATTGCGGGGGTTGGGGCAGCTGACCGCGGGCCAGCGCTGTGTACAGCCGGGGGAGGCGGGGGCCTCCCGGCCGTGGTCGGCCCTTGCTCCTTGGCGCGTACGCAGAATTGGGCTACGATCCCGCGGCCATGGCGGGACGACTGGAGGTGGTCACGGGGTGCATGTTCTCCGGGAAGACGGAGGAACTCCTGCGGCGGGTGGAGCGGGCACGGATCGCGAGGAAAGAAGTCCTCCTGTTCAAGCCTGAACTCGACACGCGGTACGCCGTGGAAGAGGTGGTCACCCACTACGGGCGGTCCCTCCCCTGCCGGCGGCTGCCGGCGGATGTATCTTGGCCCGAGTTCTCCGAGCTTGTCGCCCGTCACCCGTCGCCCATCACCGACGTGTTTGCATTCGACGAGGCCAACTTTTTCGGCCCCTCGTTCCCCGGTCTCTGTGAGCAGCTCGTGTCCCTTGAGAAGAGGGTGATCGTGGCCGGCCTCGACCTCAACTTCCGAGGCGAGCCGTTCGGGCCGATCCCGGAGATCCTCGCCCTCGCTGACGAGGTGGTGAAGCTCTCCGCGGTGTGCACCGTGTGCGGGGAGCCGGCCACCCGGTCCCAGCGGCTGGTGGACGGGAAGCCCGCCACCGGGGGACCGGAGGTCCTGATCGGCGGGCTCGAGCGCTACGAGCCCCGGTGCCGGGACCACTTCGTCGCTCCCCGCTAGGGTGCCCGCCCTCGAGCTCAAGGACGTCAGCGCCGGCTACCCGACCCGGAACGGGTGGTTCCCGGTCGTGGACACCCTTTCCCTGACCCTCAGCCGGGGGGAATGGCTCGCCGTGGTCGGGCCGTCCGGGTGCGGGAAAACAACCCTCCTTCGCGTGGCAGCCGGGCTTCTGCCCCCGCGATCGGGGACGGTGCGGGTGGAGGAAGACCCGCCCCGCGGGCGGGTGGGGTTCATGCCCCACGGGGACACGCTCCTCCCCTGGCGGACGCTTCTCGGGAACGTGCTCGCGGCCGTGGAGGTGGACCGCAAGCCGATGGAGGCGGACCGGGCCCAGGCCACTGGCGTCCTCGTCCACTTTGGGCTCGGGGCATTTACCCGCGCCTACCCCCACGAGGTGTCGGCGGGGATGCGGCAGAGGGCGTCCCTGGCGAGGACGTTCTTCGCCTCCCGACGCGTCTACCTCCTCGATGAGCCCCTTGGGGCCCTCGACCCTCTCACCCGGATCGAGCTCCAGGAGTGGCTCGTCGGGGTCCGTGAGGAGCTAGGGGGGGCGGTGGCCCTCGTGACCCACGACGTCGAGGAGGCCCTCGTCGTCGGGGACCGAGTGCTCGTCCTGAGCGCCCGGCCGGCGCAAGCGGTGGCGGAGTACCGCGTGGAGGTCGAGAAAGATCGCCTGAGCCCAGCGTTCACCGCCCTGCGGGGGAAGGTCCTCTCTGCCCTCAGCTCGGGGAGGAACCGTGGGGGGGCGTGACCGCTTGGCCGCCGGGGCGTTCGCCCTGCTCCTCCTCGGGGGGTGGGAAGCCGGGGTGCGCCTGGGAAACATCCCCCCCTACCTCCTCCCCGCGCCGACCGCCGTCCTGTGGGCCCTCGTCCGCGACTTTCCCCTCCTCGCTCACCACGCCGGGGGCACCCTCGCCGCATTCGGAGTTGGCCTGGGCTTGGGCGTGGGCGCCGGCCTTGCCCTGGCCGGGGTCTCCTTCTACCTCCGACCCGTGGGACGGGCGCTCGCCCCGTTCCTCGTGGGATCCCAAATGGTCCCCGTGTTCGCCGTCGCCCCGCTCCTCGTCCTGTGGTTTGGGTACGGGATCCTCCCCAAAGCAGCCGTGGCGGCGACGATCACGTTCTTCCCAGTGACCGTGAACGTCCTCGACGGCCTGCGCTCAGTTCGCCCCGAGATCCTTGAGTTCTTCCAGTCCCTGGGAGCGGGGGAAGGGAAGCTCCTTCGGATCGTTCGTGCCCCGGCCGCAGCTCCGTTCTTCCTTTCCGGACTGCGGGTGGGGGGCACCCTGGCCCTGGTGGGAGCGACGATCGGGGAGTGGGTGGGGGCCAGTCGGGGACTCGGGTACCTCATGATCCGGGCCAACGCTCAGCTCCGGATGGACCTCGTGTTCGCGGCGATCCTCCTCCTGACGGCCCTCGGCGTGGCGTTGTTCGGAGGGGTGACACTCCTCGAGCGGGCACTCCCCCCGCGGCGGGGTAGACTCGGGACGCCATGAAGGCGCTCACCTTCGTTCTTCTCTTCGGATCGGCGACGGTGGCCTCCCCGATCCGGCTCGTCCTCGACTTCTACCCCAACCCGAACCACGTTCCCCTCGTCGTGGCCCGCGAGCGAGGGCTCTTCCGATC
This sequence comes from Candidatus Bipolaricaulota bacterium, assembly GCA_937921255.1. Classification (GTDB taxonomy): domain Bacteria; phylum Bipolaricaulota; class Bipolaricaulia; order Bipolaricaulales; family Bipolaricaulaceae; genus Bipolaricaulis. The sequence continues at coordinate 20,267 of CAKZSO010000023.1, read as the reverse complement.
CGCCGGGGTCGACCTAGAACTCATCGTCCCCTCCGACCCGAGCGCGCCCGCCAAGCTCGTCGCACTGGGAGGCGCTGAACTCGGCCTCACCCCCCAGCTCAACTACCTCCTCGCCCGGGACGGAGGCCTCCCCCTCCTTGCGGTGGGGGCGCTCATCGACGGGGGCCTGGGCGGGCTCTTGGCCCTTGAGGAGTCCGGGATCCAGTCGCTTGCGGATCTCCGAGGGAAGAAGATCGGCTACGCCCTCGAGCCCCTGGAGCCCGCCCTGTGGCGGGCCATGCTCCGTGCCGCGGGCCTCGGGCCCCGGGACTACACCCTCGTCTACACCGGCCTCGCCACCCTTCCCGCCCTCCTCTCGGGTTCCGTGGCGGCAATCGGCGCGTTTCGGAACTACGAGCCGATTGCGGTGGAGCTCGCGGGTCTCTCCCCTCGGTTCTTTCCCCAGGAGGAGCACGGGGTCCCGAACACGTACGATCTCCTCCTCATCGCCCACCCCCGGGTGCTCCGCGAGCGGGGGGAGGAAGTGCGAGCCGTGCTGGGGGCCTTGGCCGAGGCCGTTCGGTGGACGCGGGAGGACCCAGCGGGGGCGTTCGCCCTGTTCGTCCAGGCGTTCCCCGAGCTTGACGGGGAGCTCAACCGTCGGTCGTCTGCCCTCACCCTCCCCTTCTACGCCGACGGGCTCCGCCACGACGACCGGTCCCGTTGGGAAGGGGTGGAGGAGTTCCTCTGGTCGAGCGGCCTCCTCGGTCGTCGGATCCCGCTGGAGGATCTCTACTCGACCGCCTGGCTCCCCTAAGCCGGGGCTGCCCTTCTCGTAGCCGACAGGCGGGGCTACCCGTTCCTCCCCGTCATCACACCTCTCCCCGCAGGCCTCGACCCCTCGCCGCGACCCGGGTTGCGGGCGGAAGAGAAGGGCAGTAGCCTCCCCACCATGCCAGTTCTCTCGGTAGAGGATCTCCACGTATCCGTGGGGGGGAAGCCCGTCCTGCGCGGGGTGGACCTCGCTCTGGAACCCGGACGGGTCCACGCCCTGATGGGGCCCAACGGGTCGGGGAAGTCCACGCTCGCCTTGAGCCTTGCCGGGAGCCCCGGCTACGCGGTCACCCGCGGGAGGGCGATCCTCGATGGCCAGGACCTCCTCCCCCTCCCCCCCAACGAGCGGGCGCGGAAGGGGCTGTTCCTGGGGTTCCAGTACCCTCCCGAGATCGAGGGGGTGTCTCTACGAGAGTTTCTGCGGCTGGCGTGTGCGGAGCGGGGTCAGGGGTTCTGCGAGTTCCACAAGAGCTACCCCCAGGCAATCGGCCAGCTGCGCATGGAGGCGTTCGACGGCCGCGAGCTGAACGTCGGGTTCTCCGGCGGGGAGAAGAAGCGGGCCGAGCTTCTCCAGCTCTACCTCCTCCGCCCGAAGGTCGCGCTCCTGGATGAGCCCGACTCCGGGGTGGACGTGGACGCCCTCAAACTCATTGCCGGCGCGATCCGCGACCTCGCCGAGGGCGGGGCGGGGGTCCTCATCATCACCCATTACCCACGGATCCTGGACCACGTGCCCCTGTCGGACGTGTTCGTCTTGGATGGGGGGCGGATCGTCGAGCACGGGGGACCGGAGCTCGCCAACCGGATCGGGGAGCAGGGGTTCGAGGTGGTCCGAGGATGACCCAGGAAACCCGGCGCAACCTGACCCGCCAGTTTGTCGAGGGGCTGTCGGTCGAGAAGGGCGAGCCGGCGTGGATGCGGTTGCACCGAGAACACTGCCTCTCCGTGTTCGAGCAGTCGCGTCTTCCCCGGTTCGGACCGGACCTCTCGCAGCTCGACTTCACCGATCTCTCCTTCTACGCCCGACCGGTGGACCCTGTCCAGCGGTGGGAGGACCTTCCCGACGAGATCCGCCGGACGTTCAACGCCCTCCGGCTCCCGGAGGCCGAGCAGAAGGCCCTCGCTGGACTTGGAGCCCAGGTGGACTCCGAGGTCGTCTACCGCTCCCTCCTCGCCGAGGTCCGGGCCCAGGGGGTGATCTTCGCGAGCATGGACACAGCGGTACGCGAGTACCCCTGGATTCGGGACTACTTCATGAAGGCAATCCCGCCCGAGGACAACAAGTTCGCCGCCCTCCACGGGGCGGTGTGGAGCGGGGGGACGTTCATCTGGGTCCCCCCCGGGGTCGAGGTGGCCGTTCCCCTCCAGGCCTACTACCGGATGCAGACCGAGGCCGTGGGCCAGTTCGAGCACACCCTCATCGTCGCCGAGCCCGGGTCGTCCGTGCACTACATCGAGGGTTGTTCTGCTCCCCGATTCGCTCGGTCCTCCCTCCACTCGGGGATGGTCGAGATCTTCGCCAAGGAGGGAGCCAAGGTCCGGTTTACGACCGTCCAGAACTGGTCGAAGAACGTCTACAACCTGAACAACAAGCGGGCACTCGCTCACGCCGGGGCAACGGTGGACTGGGTGTCCGGATCCTTGGGGAGCAAGGTGACGATGCTCTACCCGACCACGGTCCTCCTTGGGCCCAGCGCGCGCACGGAGAACCTCTCGTTCACGTTCTCCCAGGACGGGATGTGGCTCGACAGCGGAGCTCGGGCCCTCCACCGGGCGCCGGACACGACCTCCCGCCTCATCTCCCGGTCCGTCGTCCAAGGGAGCGGCCGGTCCGTGTTCCGGGGGACGGTCCACGTCTACCCCCAGGCCAAAGGGGCCAAGGCCCACGTGGAGTGCTCGACCCTCCTCCTCACCCCGGACGCGAAGACGGAGACAATCCCCATCCTCAACGCGGAGACCGACGACGTCGAACTCGGCCACGAGGCGACGGTCGGGCGCGTCTCCCAGGACCAGCTGTTCTACTTGATGAGCCGAGGGCTCTCGCAAGCACAGGCGATGAGCCTCATCGTGAACGGGTTCGTGTCCCCCATCCTCAAGGAGATCCCGCTCGAGTACTCGATCGAGCTCAAGGGACTCCTCGAGATGAGCTTCGAGAAGGCGATCGGCTGATGGAGATCAAGATCCGCGACGACTTCCCGCTCCTCCAGCGCACGGTCCACGGGGTGCCCCTCGTGTACCTCGACTCCGCGGCAACGAGCCTCAAGCCGGAGGCCGTGATCGAGGCCGAGGCCACGTTCTACCGGGAGGTGGGGGCCAACGTGCGGCGAGGGGCCTACGAGCTCGGGGCCGAGGCCACGGAGCGGTACGAGAGTGCGCGGGCCAAGGTCGCCTCCCTCCTCGGGGCGCGGCCCGACGAGGCCGTGTTCACCCGGGGGACAACCGAGGCCCTCAACCTCGCGGCGTGGGCGCTCGGAGAGACCGTGATCGGACCAGGGGACGAGGTCCTCGTCACCGAGATGGAGCACCACGCGAACCTCCTCCCGTGGCAGGAGCTCGTCCGCCGGAAGCAGGCCCGCCTCTCGGCGGTCGCGGTCACCGCGGAGGGGGAGCTCGACCTGGAGGACTTTCGGCGGAAGCTCTCCCCCCGAACGAAGGTCGTCGCCCTCCCCCACGTCTCGAACGTCCTTGGGACGATCAACCCTGTCCCGGAGGTGGCCACCGCCGCCCACGAGGCCGGGGCGGTGGTGGTCCTCGACGCCGCCCAGTCGGTGCCCCACATGCCGGTGGACGTGCGGGAGCTGGGGGCCGACCTTGTCGCGTTCTCCGGGCACAAAATGCTCGGACCAACGGGAATCGGCGTCCTGTGGGGCCGACGGGAGATTCTGAAGGACCTCCCTCCCCTCCTCGTGGGTGGGGAAATGGTGCACGAGGTGTGGCTCGACCGGGCAACGTGGGACGACCCGCCGGCCCGGTTCGAGGGAGGGACCCCGCCCATCGCTCAGGCAGTGGGGCTTGGCGCGGCCGTGGACTACCTCCAGGCGATCGGGATGGACGAGGTCCGCCGGCACGGGCAGGAGTTGACGGCCCTTGTTCTGGACGGACTCCTCTTTCGGCCCTACGTGACGGTGTACGGGCCCGCGGACCCCGGGGCGCGGGGGGCGCTTGTGGCGTTCTCCCTCGCCGGGATCCACCCCCACGACGTGGCAACCCTCCTCGACCGGGAGGGGATCGCGATCCGAGGTGGACACCATTGCGCCCAGCCCCTTCACCGAAAGTTGGGAATCCCCGCGTCATGTCGGGTCTCATTCCACGTGTACAACACGATCGACGAAGTGAGGTTGTTCCTGGAGGCACTCGACGGCGTGTGGAAGGCGTTGGGATGAGCTACGAAGAGATCATCCTCGACCACTGGCGCCACCCCCGGAACAAGGGGCGGCTCCCCCATCCCGACGCCGCGGCCGTCGAGGCGAACCCCCTGTGCGGCGATGTCGTGCGGATTGAGCTCGGGATCAAGGATCAAACCATCCAGGACATCCGGTTCGAGGGAGAGGGATGCGCGATCTCGCTTGCCTCGGCGTCGGTGCTCACCGAGCTGGTGCAGGGCAAGCCGGTGGCCGAGGCGGCCGGGATAACCGACGAGGCGCTCCTGTCCGCCCTGGGGGGCGTGGTGCGAACCCGGCTGTCGTGTGCCCTCCTCCCGTTGCGCGCCCTGCACAAGGCGCTGGGGCAGCACCGTTCCCCAGACGATGGCGGGCCGCCCCCAGGGGAACCTCCTTCGGCTGGGAGGTGTACGTCCAGTGGGTGATTCTTGATGACTTCACTCGGTCGCACGTCGGTCGCGGCTCTCCTGGCGTTCGTCCTCGGCGCGGGGATGCTTGCGGCGGAGGAGGCGAAGCCCGTCGTCCCCGCTGGACTCATCCCCACGCCGGACAAGCCGGGGATCGTCCTCTCGCTGAGGACCGACAAGGCGGTCTACGCCCCTGGCGAAACGCTCAAACTGACGTTCACCCTCCCCCGCCCGGCGCACGTGTACCTGTACAACCTGACGTCGGCCGGGAAGGTCCAGTTCATCGTTCCCAACCGATTTCTTCAGGACACGTACTTCCCCGCGGGAACCCACACTCTGCCCACCCGAGGCTGGGTCCTCCGGGTGACCGAACCGGAGGGGGTGGAGTACCTCCAGCTTGTGGCGAGCGAGGCGCCCATCTCGTTCTACGAGGCCAAGGCATTTGAGAAGGACGCGTTCCTCGTCTTCGCCCAGCCGGCGGCGCTGGCGGGCACGATCCAGGGGTTGCTGGGGGGGAACTGGGGGGCGGTGTGGGCGGCCTACCGGGTGTACTGGCCCAAGGCGTACGTGTCCGTGACCACGGTCCCGCCGGGGGCGACGGTGTCCGTGGACGGGAAGACGGTCGGTACTTCCCCCGTCTCGACCGTGGTCTCTCCCGGGCGAATCCGCGTTCAGGCGTCGCGAGCGGGGTACGAGACCCGATCGGTTCAGCTCACGGTGACGGACGGTGAGGAGGTCCACCTCTCCCTCACCTTGTCCCCCTCCCGCCCCCCACTTCGGCCGTCCCTCCCTCCCCCAGCCAGGTGGCCAGAGATCGACGTGGAGGCGAGCGTAGGCCTGGCCGTGGGAGTGGACTCAGTGGCGCTCGACCTGTGGGTGGCGGGGCTCGGGTTCGGGGCGTCCGTCCGCCCGGGCCCGCCCCGTCCGGACCTCACCCTCCCCGGCCCGGGCGGAGAGTACCCGTGGGGTCCCGAACTCGAGGCCTACCTGGCGCTGTGGGTTCCCTTCGGTCGCGTGGGAGCGGTGGTCCTGGGTGGAATCTCGGCTCAGGACATGGCGTGGATCCCGGCGTGGTCCCCGCCGGCGGCCGTCCAGCCGCAGGTCGTCGTCGAACCCGAGGTGTGGAGCCAGTACCGGGTGACGTTCGGCGCCGGGCTCGGGATCGCCAGCGAGGGTTGGCGCGGGCACCTCCTCTGGCACAACCGCCGCGGCCTCGTCCTGGGGTTCGTGCTGTCGCTCTAGCCGTCCCGGTAGGCAGAGATGAAAAGACCGGGGCGCCTTTGGGCGCCCCGGGTGGAACCGCTCGGGCCTTGCCACCTACTCGCCTGCAATCTCGATGAGGACCTCCTGGTGGCTGCCATCCCGGAGGGCGATGACCAACTTGTAGTACCCCGCCGGAAGACCGGTCGGAGGATACCACATCGGCACACCGCCCTCGGACTTGGTCGGGACCGAGATCTCCTGCAAGCCCGTGGCCGGGTTGTAGCGGGTTGCTCCCCAGTACCACACCGTCTGGTGCCCGTTCGCGTGGAGCTGGATCAACGTCACCCAGCCGCCGATCCCCCGGACCGGGTTCCCCTGGAAATCCACGAGCTCGAACGAGACGAAGATCGGCTGCCCGAGCTCGTAGACCGCGTCCACGGTCTGGCCCTGGAACGCTCCCGCACCACCGGCAACGCCGAGGTCCACGAACGACCCCGCGCCGCCTGCCGGGGCGGCCCCGTACCCGAGGAGGAGGCGCACGAAGTCGTCGTAGTCGAAGGAGAACCCCAGGGCGTGAGAGAGCCTCAGGAACCCGTACTCGTCCAGAAGGGCCTCTGCCTCGTCCTGGCTGAGCCCGTATCGGGTCATGAGGTCCAGGATCATCAACCCCTCCGAGAGGAGGCCACCCCGGGACAGGAGGAAGATCGCTGCGTCCGCGTTCAGGCCCTGGGAAGCCATGAACGCCAGGACCTCGCACACCGGCCGCGGGAGGTACGGATAGTAGTTCACCAGACCGAACGTGGCCGTGCCCGGGCTGCGCCCGCCCCACCAGTTGTAGGTGGCGTCGAGCACGCCCAGCCCGTTGTTCGTGACGTTCCCGAAGATGTCGTTCCAGTTGATGTGGATCGTCGCGGCGTCCGCCCCTGCACCCACAGTGATGTCCCCGAGGATCGTGAACCCGTGGCCCATCCGGCCGATCAAGATCCCCGCCGCACCGAGGGTCATGGACCCGGTGAGCTCCGGCGCCTGCGGACAGCTTGTGCAACTCTCGATTGCCACCGGCCCGGCGATCGGCGTGCTGGCCTCGTAGGTCCCCTCACGCACTTTGATGGTGTCCGCGAACGGAAGCGTGTTGGCGCCGGCGATGGCCGTGTTCAGGTACCCACCCGTGGGCTCCGGCCCGACCGGGGCCACGATGATCGTCACCGGCCCGGTGATCTGGACACCGGGTTGGGTCGGGTCTCCGTCTGGATCCGTTCCCAGCCACGGGCTGTAGATCACGTCGCCGTAGATCGCGTCGCCATCCCCGCCGGGGTTCGTTGCAACCGTCGGACCTTCCGTCGAACCCCACCAGTTCAGGGCGGCATCGAGCCCCGATCCGACAGCGTAGGGCGGGTCGTAGTTGACAACGCCATACACGTTCCCGGCGATGCTGTTGAACCGGATCGCTGCGCCGGCAGGCTCTGCCCCGCCCCAGCCGAAACCGCTGATGGCAATGTAGTTGCCTGAGAGAACGTTTCGCTCGATGGTTGTGGAGAGCGCGTCATACTGGAGGCTTATGCCGTAGTCGCCGTCCAACACAGTGTTCCCCACGATGTTGTTGTGGTTGGCGGGCTCCCCTCCCCAGGGGGTGAGGCCCATCACCGCAATGCCCGTCTCGTTGTCGAATACGTAGTTGCCGACGACATCGACGCCGTCGCTCCCCACGACGAGAATGCCGGTCGAGGTCCAGTTCGGGTTGTTCACCCAATGGTTGGACACGACGTTTCCAATGATCTGTCCTGTCGCTCCGTACCCGATCTGGATGCCGTTCTCCGCCCACCACCCCGTCGCCGCTTCCAACCCGTTCCCGGTCACGACGTTCCCCACGATGTAGGCCACGGGGTCCGGAGCCGGCCCTCTCGCCCATCCGACGACGTCGCCCACGACGCCGATCCCGCCGCGGCTGTAGTCCGATACCACGTTGCCGATGATGCCCACGACCGAGTCGCCGTAGACCAGGATGCCGAAGGTCTGGGCACCGCTGCCCCTTCCGCCCGGCATCAGGTTGCGGATCGTATTGCCTTGGATCGTTCCGTGGACGTTGCGGTAGAGGATCCCCACCAGCCGTGATCCGGCCGGAGGAACGACGTTCTGCCCGTCCACGGTCAGCAGCAGCACGTCCGTGAAGCTGATCTCCGGCCCAGAGACATGGCTACCGACCCGGGTTCCGCCGTAGGCAAAGATCACGGGATCGAACCTCGCGCTCGACTCCGCGATCGTGTAGGTTTGCGAGCCCGGCGACTTGACAATCGCACCTGCTTCCCCCACGATCCGCACGCTTTTCCCCACAACGCCTTGGGTGACGTACTCGCCCGCCTTCACCCGCACAGTGTCACCCGGACGGGCGATGTCCAACCCCGTCTGGAGGTACCCCGCGGGAAGCTCCGGACCGGCCTGAGCGACGATGAACGTCCAGGTGGGCTCCGCCGGGTCGTTGCCCAGCCACGGGCTGTAGGCCACATTCCCCGCGATCTGACCTGGGAGAGGGCCCGTCTCCTGCCCCCACCAGTTGCCGGTGACGTTGAGGAGCGGTGCTCCGCTCGCCATGTTGGCCACGTCCACTGGGGAGTTCCCCGTGATCGTGTTGCCATAGATTTGGACCGTGGAAGCGTTCACCGCTGAACCGATCGTGATGCCGCCCGGCGTTCCCCACTTGCGGGGGTTCAACATGTTGTCGACGATGGTGTTGCAGCGGATGGTGATGTTGCTGATCCCGAACGCCAAGTAGATCGCACCGTTTTCTGAAGTCGCGCCTGTTACCGTGTTCCCCTCGACCACCACGTTGCTCATGTAGACGGTAATCCCATCCTGAGCGGTGTTCCTGACGACGTTGAATGCGATCCGTCCGCCGGTCTTGGTCGCATCGGCCCCGTTCTTGGCTCCCAATTTGATCCCGTCGTTTTGGGTTGTGGTGTCGACGATGTTACCGATGATCTGAGTTTGTGTCGAGTCATAGACGTAGATAGCGGCGTTTTCGCTTCCGCTGTGGAAGATTTCGTTGTACTCGATGCGACCGTTGGTCACCCGGTCGAAGTTGATCGCATCGCCGGGGGAGGGAATGTTGTAAATGTAGTTGTGGGAAATGACCGGAGCGGTCCCGACCCGAATCTTGACCGCCTCGTTCATGGTTGTTCCCGTGTTCGTTATGACGTTGTAGACAACTGTGACATTGGCCGACGTAAACGTCGCGCTTACTTCTTGGATTATGTTCACATTCTTATCGTTTACGTTCCCGATGACGGTGAAGCCGTTGATCTCCACATCGCTTGCCGCAATGTTGAACACTGGCTTATTCGAAGGACCCTGGAGAACTGTCTCTGGCCCCGCTCTCCCTGCCGCGCTTGGTCGAGGATCCACACCGGCCTGCGCCCCAAGAATCGTCAACGGTTTGGTCACGTTGATCGTCGTGTCCAGGCTGTACGTGCCTGCAGCAACAACGATCGTGTCTCCGGGGCTCGCCGCGTTGATCGCCTCCTGGATTGTCGGGTAGTCTCCCGGGACGTTGATCGTCGCCGCCAGCGCAAAGATCGAACCCGACACTGCCGCAACCAACCACATCCACCCAAACCGCTTTGCAGCTACCATCCCCACTGCCCTCCTCACGCACCTCGCCTGTCCCCCAAATCCTCGACCGACAGACCACGGATTACGAGTCAGACCACCACCCCCTTGTACGTACCGTTCACGAGGCCCCTTCGCTCCCACGCTGCCCCCAGGAATCCACAGTAACGCTCGCTATATACTACATTGCATGCTATACAGCGGCGCACACTCCCAGTCAAGGGACACTATGTCCACCGTGTTAATAGTGGATACCACTACAACCCACCGGCGACCCGCCTTAATCCGCCCTTTCCCGCCTCAGCTGTCGGCGGTACACTTGGGGTTGGCCAGAGGTAGAGTCGAGATGAAAGCTGGCGCGCTAGTCATTGTCGTTCTGTGTTCCTTCATCGCCCTGTCCCGTGAGCAGGTCTCCGACCGAACGCTACAGCACCTCCGCGACGCGGTCACAGCTGCCTCCCGACCGCTGGAGCTCTCCGTCAACGACGGTTGCCTGAACACGTACCATGCCGGTCAGGAGATGAAGATCACGGTTCGGTCCCCCTTGGGGGGATACCTATACCTGTTCTACTTCCGCGCCGATGGCGAAGTGACAATGATGCTGTTTCCGTGCCGCCACTTCTGGGGCGACTTCCCGGTGACGGTTCGATCGGACTCCCCTCTCACCCTTCCCCCAAATGGGGCGCGGATCGGCCTCGCCTTCGGTCATCCCTTCGGAAGGGAAGCTCTGGTTGGGGTGGTTGTCCCGATCGAGCAGACCGACCTCGTCGCCTACTTCCGGGCGTACGAGGTTCGCGAGTTCGGGTACCGGACCGGCGATCAAGAGGGGTTCGCCCTGTTCCTTGCCCGCAGGGTCGCCGATCTCCAGAGACGCGGGATCCCCTGCGCAGCTTCGGTCTGCGTCTTCTTCTCCGAACCCCGCCCGGCAGATCGGGCTCCCTCTTCTGCCGGAGCATGCGTTGTGGGATCTGCGTTCCGCTGCGGTTCGGGCGGACTCCCCACCGGCTGCCTTCCCGAGGGAACCGACATCCCCGACGTGTTACGGAGCGCGCTCCCCAACACGTTCGGCCCGGGAGACGACGCGGTTCTTCTCGATCCCGGACACTACCAGGGAGAGCTCGGCGAAGGCGATTGGCACGACTGGTACAGAGTTCGTTCCCCGCACGGTGCGGGGTACGTCCTCTGGTTCGATCCCGGCGGGCTGGTTGTTGACCTGTACCTCCTTCACGACCCGTGCGGCGATGTGCTCGCCGAGTGCCTCTCGGTGACCGAACCCAGGGTGATCCTCATCCCATGCTACGCGGGGGTGGAGTGTCCTGGGCTCGAGGCGTGCTTTGGGGAAGGGGAATGCCGATTCTTCCTCCGCATCGTCTGGCGCGGCGGGCGCGGGGCGTACCGGCTGTCCCTCCTCCCGGGGCAGCCCGAGATCCCCGCCCGTGCGGCCCCCTAGAAAGCCCGGCACCGGTTGAGCCCCCCCGCGTCAGGGGTACAGTTCCCCCATGCGTGTGGGCTACGTGCAGCCTGCGCCGGAGTTCGGTGAGGTCAAGCGAAACTTGGACAGGGTTGCGGATCTCCTGGCCTGCGACCGGGCCGACCTGTGGGTCCTCCCGGAGCTGTTCGCCACCGGCTACCAGTTTGCCACAGCCCAGGAACTGAAGGAGCTCGCCGAGCCCGTCCCGGAGGGGCCCACGACCTCCCGGCTCGTCGCCCTGGCCCGGGAAGGGGGGTTCCACCTCGCAGCCGGGATCGCCGAGAACGCCGACGGCCGCCTGTACAACTCGGCTGTCCTCGTCGGCCCCCACGGCCTCGTCGCCCGGTACCGGAAGGTCCACCTCTTCTACGAGGAGAAGCGCCTGTTTGCCCCGGGGGATCTGCCGTTTTTGGTCGCCACGGTTGGGGAGGCCAGGGTCGGGATGCTGGTGTGCTACGACCACCTCTTCCCCGAGGCGGCGCGGACCCTCGCCCTCCTCGGGGCGGACCTCATCGCCCACCCGGCAAACCTCGTCATGCCAGGCCTGGGGCAGCTCACGATGCGGGTCCGAGCCCTGGAAAACCGCGTGTTCACCGTGACCGCCAACCGAATCGGGACGGAGTCCCGGACGGGGGAGGCCCTCTGCTTCACCGGCCTATCCCAAGTCGTCGCCCCAAACGGCGACGTCCTCCTCCAGGCCCCGCAGGACCGGGAGGAGGCCCGGACGGTGGAGATCGACCCCACCCGAGCCCGGGACAAGCACCTCACCCGCCTGAACGACGTCCTGGCCGATCGGCGGCCGGAGTTCTACCGCCTGGGGTAGGATCGCCCCATGAAGGTCGCCACGTTCAACGTCAACTCCGTCCGGTCCCGGCTTCCACTCCTTGAGGTGTGGCTCGGGCGGGAGCGGCCCGACGTCCTGTGCCTCCAGGAGACGAAGGTCCAGGACCCCGAGTTCCCGGAGGGGTTCTTTCGGGAGCACGGGTACCACGTGGTGTATCGGGGCCAGAAGGCCCACGCCGGGGTGGCGATCGCGGGCCTTGCCGAGCCCACGGACGTCCGGTTCGGCCTTGACGACGGCGGCCCCCCCGACGAGGCCCGCCTCATCCGAGCCACCGTCGAGGAGATCAAAGTCCTGAACGTCTACGTCCCCCAGGGGCAGTCCCCCGACTCCCCCCACTTCGCCTACAAGCTGGAGTGGCTGGGGCGTCTGCGGGACTACGTGGACCGCCACTTCTCCCCCCGCGAGCCCCTCCTCCTGTGCGGGGACCTCAACGTCGCCCCCGAGGAGATCGACGTTCACGACCCCAAGCGGCTCGCGAACCACGTGGACTTCCACCCGGAGGCCCGCGCGGCCCTGGAGCGGGTCCGGGCATGGGGGTTCGTGGACGTGTTCCGCCTCCACCACCCCGGGGAACCCGGCCAGTTCACGTTCTGGGACTACCGCGTGGCGGGAGGCCTGGACCGAAACGTGGGATGGCGGGTCGACCACATCTGGGCGACGCGCCCGCTCGCCGAGAGGTCCGTCCGATCCTGGATCGACCGGGAGGCGCGCCGGTCGGCCAAGCCGTCCGACCACACGTTCCTCGTCGCCGAGTTCGATCTGTAGGACCCCACTGCCTCCCCCCAAGATCGCCCGCTGCAGCCCCGGACACCCGCCCGGAGGACCGGTGCGCTTGACTCGCTCCCGCCGCAGGCTCAGGATCGCCTGATGCACGCCCCACGGGTCGCCGTCTTGTGCGGGGGGACCTCCGCAGAGCGGGAGGTCTCCCTCCGCTCCGGACAAGGGGTCCACACTGCCCTCATCCGGAAGGGCTGGAACGCGGAGCGCCTCGTCATCGACACCTACGACGGACTTCCTCAGCGCCTGAGACCGTTCGACGCCGTGTTCAACATCCTCCACGGGGGGGAGGGCGAGGACGGAACGGTCCAGCTCCTCCTCGACCTCATGGGGAAGCCGTACGTGGGCTCGGGGCCGCTCGCCTCGGCGTTGGCGATGGACAAGGCCGAGTCGCGGCGCACGTTCGGGGGGAAGGGCCTCCCCGTACCCGACTGGCGGCACTACTCAGGGGGAGACCTCGGCGGGTTCGCCACCAAGGCCGAGGAGCTCGGCTACCCCCTCGTCCTCAAGCCGCGTCGGGAGGGGTCCAGCGTGGGGGTGGGCGTCGTCGCGGACCGCAGCGAGTTCCTCAGCGCCGCACGGAAGCTGGCCGACCGGTACGGGGAGTTCCTCGTGGAGCGGTTCATCCCTGGCCGGGAGATCACCGCGTCCCTCCTCGAACGGGACGGGGTCCTGGGGGCGCTCCCCCTCGTCGAGGTCAGACCCAAGCGGGGGGAGGTGTTCGACTGGACGGCGAAGTACACCCCCGAAGAGTGCACCGTGGCCTGCCCAGCCGAGCTCCCGCCGGAGGTGACCTCCCGAATCCAGGACATCGCCCGCGCGGCCCACGAAGTTCTCAGGTGCCGCGACCTGTCGCGGGCCGACTTCCGCTTCGCCCCAGACGGGATCCCGTACCTTCTTGAGCTGAACACGCTCCCTGGCTTCACCGAGGTGTCGCTGTTCCCCCGCGCAGCCCAGGCCGCCGGGATCGGCTACGACGACCTCGTGGAGGGTCTCCTCAGGCGAGCCCTCGCCCGGTTGCCCGCCCCCTCCCCGCTCGGATAGAGTAGCTCTGCGAGGAGGTGGCGACGGTGAAGCTCAAGTGGATCGGCCACGCCTGCTTTCGCATCGAATCGAGCGACGGCACGGTGATCATCACGGACCCCTACGAGGACAAGGTCCCGTACAAGCCCCCCAAGGGGCCGGCCCACATCGTGACCGTGTCCCACGACCACTTCGACCACAACGCGGTCGGGCGGGTGGAGGGGGCGCCGGAGGTGGTGCGCGGGGTCGGGGAGAGGACGGTGCACGGGATCCCGTTCCGCGGGATCTCGGCGTTCCACGACACGAAGGGGGGACGTGACCGCGGTCAGGACGTCATCTTCAAGTTCACGGTGGACGGGGTGACCCTCGCCCACTTCGGCGACCTCGGCCACACGCTCAACGCCGAGCAGCTCAAGTTCCTCTCCGATGTGGAGGTCGCCCTGCTCCCCGTGGGCGGGCACTTCACGATCGGGGCCAGGGAGGCGAGCGAGGTCGTGCGGTCGCTCCCCCGACTGCGGGTCGCCATCCCGATGCACTACCGGACCGACGCCGTCAAGGACTGGCCGATCCGGCCGGTGAACGAGTTCCTGGACGAGGTCGGATTACCCGCAAAGCAGGTGAAAAAGTCGGAAGTGAAGATCACCCCCGAGGCTCTCCCCGCCAAGAAGGAGGTGTGGGTTCTCGACTATGCCTAAGCCCTCTGCCCGCAGCGCTGCTGCCCCCGCGTCGCCAATCCGCCGCCTGTACCCGCTCGCCGTCGAGGCGAAAAAGCGCGGGAAGAAGGTCTACCACCTGAACATCGGCCAGCCCGACATCCCAACCCCGGAGGCGTTCATGCGCGGGGTGCGCGAGGCCCAGGTCGAGGTCCTCGACTACGCCCCGTCCCCGGGGATCCCCGAGGCCCTCGAGGCCCTCGTCCACTACTACCGAGAGTGCGGCCTCCCCGTGACTCGCGAGGAGATCCTGATCACCGTCGGAGGGTCGGAGGGGATCACGTTTGCCCTCACCATCGCCTGCGACCCGGGGGACCAGGTCCTCGTCCCCGAGCCGTTCTACCCGAACTACCTCGGGTACGCGCGGCTCACGAACGTCGAGATCGTCCCCCTCACCACCTCCCGCGACGACGGGTTCCACCTTCCGCCGCGGGCGGAGATCGAGGCCCTCATCGGGCCGCGAACGAAGGCCCTCCTCTTCTCCCACCCGGGGAACCCGACCGGGGTCGTGTACACGAAGGCGGAGATGGAGACCCTCGTTGACATCGCGCTCAAGAACGACCTGTTCATCATCTCCGACGAGGTGTACCGGGAGTTCGTGTACGACGGGAAGCACACGAGCCTCCTCACGTTCCCCGAGGTCCGCGACCGGGCAATCCTCGTGGACTCGATCTCCAAGCGCCTGTCGGCGTGCGGGGCCCGGATCGGGGCCCTCGTCTCCCACAACAAGGACGTGATGGCCGCGGCGGCCAAGTGCGCCACGATCCGCCTCTCGGCCCCGACGTTCGAACAGCTCGGGCTCGTCGCGTTCATGGCCGATCCCGATCACCATGCGGTTGTTGAGGAGATGATCGGCGAGTACAAGCTGCGCCGGGACTTGTTCTGCAAAGAGCTTCTCGACATCCCCGGGGTCACGTTCCGCGTCCCGGAGGGGGCGTTCTACGTGATGATGGGCCTTCCCGTCGAGGATTCCGAGGCGTTCGTCCGGTGGATGCTCACCGACTACCCTGGCCCGGAGACGGTCATGCTCGCCCCAGGGGCGGGGTTCTACGTGACCCCCGGCCTCGGAAAGGACGAGGCCCGGGCGGCGTACGTCCTCCAGACCGCCCACCTCCGCCGGGCGTGCGCGGTGCTCGCCGACGGGCTCTCCCTCTTTAACCGGACGCGGGCCGGGGAGGCCGTCGCCGAGAGGGGATGAAGGAGCGGCTGGACGTCCTCCTCGTCGAGCGGGGGTACGCCCGATCGCGGGCCCAGGCCCAAGCCCTGATTCGTGCAGGTCGGGTGCGGGCCAACGGAACCCTCGTGGACAAGCCGGGGGCCCAGGTCTCGGCCGGCTCCGCGATCGAGGTGTCCGCCCCGCCCCGCTACGTCTCCCGCGGCGGGGAAAAGCTCGAGGCCGCGCTCGCCGCGTTTGGGATCGATCCGCGGGGAAAGGTGTGCCTCGACGTCGGGAGCTCCACCGGGGGGTTCACCGACTGCCTCCTCCAGCACGGGGCTGCGCAGGTCTACGCGGTCGACGTGGGGCGGGGGCAGCTCGACTGGAAGCTCCGGAACGACCCGCGGGTCGTCACCCTGGAGGGGCTGAACGCGCGCCACCTGCAACCCGAGGAGATCGGGAAGCCCGTAGACCTGGCGACGGTGGACGTGTCGTTCATCTCGCTCCGGGTTGTCCTCCCGCCGCTGGGCTCGATCGTGAAGCCGGGGGGAGGCGTGATCGCCCTCGTCAAGCCCCAGTTCGAGGCCGGACGGAACCAGGTGCGGCGCGGGGTGGTCCGCGATCCGGAGGTCCACCACGCAGTCGTGGACGGGATCGCCGCCTTTGCCCGCGAGGAACTGGGCTGGGCCGTGCGCGGGAACGTTCCCTCCCCTCTCCTCGGTCCGGCCGGCAACCGCGAGTTCTTCCTTCATCTCAAGATGCCGCCTGCCCTGGACATACCGTAGGCAGGGTGCCAGAGCAACCGAACCCTTCGTTCGCCAACTCTCCGTCTCGTAGACCTGATATATGTGTGCTTCAGGATCATATGCTCTTCTGTATATCGGCTGAACCGCGCGGCGACCTTACACGCTGTCCGCTGAGGTCAACTGCCGCCCTTCACCCTCTTCTTCGCGACCTTGGCCTGGGCTTTGGCCCGCTTCTTCTCGGCCTTCTGCGTGTCCTTGAGCTCCGACTGCGGGACAGGAGAGGCTTCGGCGGGAGGTGAACTCCCCGGCGCGCTCTTCTGCTCAGCCGGGCGCCGCGCACGAGCCCGCTCGATCAGCCACTGCGCCCCGAACCGGCCCACGTACCCGACGAACCCGGTTGCCAAGACGATCAAGACCCATTTGAGCACATTCCACCACGTCTCCATCGCTCTTCTCCTCGCTACCCAGTGCTGCCCAATGAGAACTCGCCCTGCGGGTCGGTTCCGATCGAGAGGACGGCGCGCACTGCTCTCCCCCGGCTCTCTGCGATCACCGCTGACCTGTAGCGGGTGCGCCGGATCTTCCCCCAACCCGGGGTGTGGCGGTGGCCGACCGCCCGGCAACCGGCCGTGCCCCTCTCGTTCGCTCCTACGGTGCTGAGCTCCCCAGCTCCCGCAAGCGGAAGTCGGGCTCGAACGCGTTGAACAGGTCGAGGTACCGCTCGAGGAGCACTGTCATCAGAAACTGCTCCCGCACCGTCTCCCTGGCCCTGGCTCCCATCTCGCGACGCCGATCGTCGTCCCGCAGAAGATCGACCATTCGTTGGGCGGCCTCCTTCACGGAGGCGACGAGGAACCCGTTCACCCCGTCCGCGATTTGGTACTTGATCCCCCCTACGTTTCCGCCGACGACGGGTGTTCCCTTCCACATCGCCTCAGCCACGGTGAGGCCGAACCCCTCGCGCGTCGACTTCTGGAGGACCACCGCTGCCCGGCGCTGGAGCGCGTTGACGAGAGCCCCGTCCTGGCGGCTGAGGATGATGATCCGCTCCTCCCGTTGGCCGAGGAGGGATCGGTACACCTCCTCCCCCTCGGGGTCGTCGGTGGCCACGTTCCCCAGGAGGACCAACGTCGCCGGGATCTCCTTCCGCGCCAGTTTGAACGCCTCGATCACCCCTTGGGGATCCTTCCAGGGGTCGAACCGCGAGATCTGGGCCACGAGCGGCAGGTCGGTGGGGATCCCGTAGTGGGCGAGTCGCTCGTCAACTTCGGCTGGAGAGAGGTCCCGATTCTGGCTGGCGAAGGCGTCGATCGCTGGCGGGACCACGACCTGGGGGGTGCGCAGCTCCTGCTGGTACTCGGGCATGGACACGATCACCGCGTCGTACCGTTCGATGAACGGGACGAGGTAGGCCCATAGCCCCGGGTGGGGATCCGTGAGGTCGACGTGGCACCGCCAGATCCAGGGCCCGCGCTTGCGGTAGTGCTCCACCAGGGGGAGAGGCTGGGGGTCGTGGACGATGACCACGTCGTGGTCAAGATGGTTGCGAACGGCGTTTTCGTAGACCGTATCTTCGTAGATCTGTTTCTTGCGGGGGCTCAGGTTGATGTCCCCACCCTGAAGCGCGTTGTGGAACTTCTTCGTTACGCTGAAAAAGTCGGGCGACCCCTGGATCACCCGCCACCCGGTCTTGATCCCCAGGTCGTTCATGAGGAGGGTGAGGGAGGAAAGGAGGACGGCGACCCCGCCCCCGTAGTAGGTGGAGTTGACGTGCGTTACGTGGAGACCCCGCAGAGGGCGGGCCTTGTCCCGGATCCGATCTACCACCTCCTCGCCAACGAGGGGAGCGTAGTCCGCAAGCGACAGTAGTTTCCCGTGCACAGCGCCTCCTAGTGCCGAAACACGGCGGCGAGGTCCCCTCCTCCGGGGACCCTGTCCGGAGGCACGGCGTACACCGTACCCTGGCGAAGCAGGGTTTCCACGGCGATGAGATCGAGCAGGTCCTGATCTCCCGGTTCGGGCAGTTCGTGGAGCTCGACGTCGCCGGTCGGGGCGATCCTCCCCCACCGTTGAACTCCCACAGCTACGAACAGATCTTCCACGCGTCCCTCGCGGGCGGCGCGGAGGACCTCGGGGACTTGGGCCGAAGCCAGCCCCGTGCCGAGGCGCGCCGCGAACCTCTCCCCAGCCCTCTCCTCCGCCCGACGGAAGTGGGGCTCGACCAGCGCCCACGCTTGCGCGTGAAGCTCCTCTGGGCTCAGCCGATCCGGGTTTCCGGTGACGCCTCCGTCCACCAGATGCGTGTAGGAGCTCGCCTCGCGGTACAGCGGAAGGAGGTAGTCCACTCCTGCCAACACAAGGGGAACGGGTTCCGATGTGAGGTATGCCTTCAGACCGTCGTCGAGCCGGCGGAAGAACCGCACGATGTCGTCCTTGCGCCCGGCATCGGCCCCGCCGTGGCCGTGGTACGCCACGGCCTGCTTCCCTGGGCCGCTGGCCGCTGCAGTGTGGAACTGGAGGTGTTTCTGAGCCAGATCCGGCCGCAGGACGTCGGCAAGGGCCGTCGGCACCTCCTCGATAGAGATCTCGGTCACGCTGTGGCGCGTCCCCATGAGAAGGCGGACCTGATTCTGGCTCAAGGCCAGCACTTCGAACCGGCCATCGCCGGTGAACAGAGGAAGGAGCGGTTTCACATGGAATCGCCCGGCCACCACCACCAGTTCCTCGAACCGCAAAGGAAGTCGCCACTTTCGCAGCTCGCCCGGCGCTCCAAAGATGGCCAGCCCATCGCTCTGATACGACCAAAACAGGCTATCGCCAACGAGGTCCCACGCCGGCGTGAGAAGCTCGTGGGCCTCGGGGGCCCTCATCCCGAGAGCCACCAGCCGTTCCTCTGCTTGGCGAAGGAGGTTCTTGAGACGGATCCCTCCCTCGCGAACAGCCGGCCCTGCGCGGCCCGTGGGCAAAAAGAGCGACACGCAGTGGGAGGATGCTCTTTCCACAAGGTCCCTCAGGTCTTCTCGCGATAACTGGTCCATGGACTCATGGTATCGCAGGGGCAGATGCGTTCCAGTCGGCCGCGTAGATAACCCCGTTGTAGAGTAGCCCAGGGTCTCTGCCCTGGGTAGTATGCTCGGGACTTCAGAGGACGGGTCTGGCCAAGGCCGTCGTCAGGGGAGGTGATCCGTGAACGAATGCGTGTTCTGTCGGATCGTGGCGGGGGACAGCCCGGCAAGCGTTGTCTACGAAGATGACGTGGTCATGGCGTTCCTTGACCTTCGCCCCCTGAACCCAGGGCACACGTTGGTCATCCCCAAGCGCCACGCCGCCTCGCTCGCTGAGCTCGACGAGGAGACAGGACGCCAGATGTGGGCGGTCGCCCAGCGCACCACTGCCGCCCTCCGCCGGTCCGGGGTGAGGTGCGAGGGGGTGAGCCTCCGCCTCTCCGACGGCGAAGCCGCAGGGCAGGAGATCCCCCACGTCCACCTCCACGTGATCCCGCGGTACCGGGGCGAGCCAGTCAAGGCCGGCCCAAGCCCACTGCCAACGCGGGACGATCTCGATCGGGTCGCCGTGCAGATCCGCACCGCCTACGAACAGCTGGGGGCAAGGGATCCTTACGCGTAGACCTGGTCCGGATCTCCCTCCCCCCAACCGCTGGGAGGAGCCGCTCCCGGCACCCCAGGGAGAGAACCCCGAGCGAAGGGTAACGCGGCGTTATACTGGGGCGGAGGTGGTGGGGATGTTGCTTTCTCTTCTTCTGGGTTTGATCCTGCTGGGACTCCCCGCGCTGGCAGGACCCGTGCTCCGTCCGGTGACCGCCCTCGAGGTGCCCCACGCCCGGGTCGCGGCCTTCTCGCCCGACGGTTCCCTCCTCGCCGTGGCCGCAGGAAGGGAGATTCTTCTCTTTGCCTCCGGCCAGTGGGTCCAGGTAGGGGTCCTCCAGGGGCACGCGGGGACGGTGGCCGACGTGGCGTTTCTCCGCGGGGAGAGCCTCGCCTCCGTGTCGTGGGATGGGACGGTCCGGCGGTGGGATCTGGCATCGGGCGCCGTGCGCGGGACGATCCCCGTCAGCGGCGGGGCGTCGGACATCCTCGCCGTGGCGGTGCGCCACGACGAGACGACGGTCGT
>CAKZSO010000022.1 GCA_937921255.1 Candidatus Bipolaricaulota bacterium | reverse complement strand
GCACGCCCCGCCGCGGGCTTCCGGCCCGTAGGACTGGGTGAGCACGGCGTGTTTCCCATCGAAGATGACCGCACCCTGACCCGCGATGCGGCCGGCGGAGATGATCCCCTGACCACCGAACCCGGCGAACCGGATTTCTTGGCGCATGGTCCGGCGAAGATACCCCGTCCCTGGGGGCGGGGCCATGACGGCGATCATCTCTCCGCCTGACGGCGGACAGGGAGGTGGATCACGACTCGACCAACTGGGCGGCGAGGTCAAGCGCGTCCACCGGCCAGTAAGCCCGGGGGCGCGGATGGCGTACCCCAGCCCGACCTTCCTCCGGACGGCAGTTCAAGATCGTGTTGACCCACCGCTCGGGCACGGCTTCCCGGCCGTAGACCGCGCCGAGGAGGGCCCCGGCGATCGCGGCGTTCGTGTCCGTGTCCCCTCCGCGCATCACCGTGTCCACCACGCCCTCCTCGAGGTCAGGAGCGTGGAGGAGCTGCCAGAACGCGTTCCGGAACGCGATGAGGACCCAGCCTTGCTTTCGCGTGTAGTCCGGGGGAGGGGCCTCCGCCGCGCCGTCGAGGACCTCCCGAACCACAGCCGATGCGCCCATCCCCTTGGCCCAACCTTGGACCCTGGCGTAGAGTTCCGCCGCGCTGCAGCCGGTGCGCACGGCGTGGGCGAGGGCCATGGCGAAGAGGGCGTTCGCCTCCCGGGGCACCCGGTGGGGGTGGGTGAGCGCGGCATCCTCCTCGGCCCACCGGGCCACCTGCCAGGGGTCGAGGTTAGCTCCGAAGATCCCGAGGGAGCTCACCCGCATCAGGGCACCGTTGGCCTGGCTTTCGGGGTTCGGCGTCCCAAGGAGCCCCGCCCGCACGGTGGCCCCGCAGTCGAACGGCTCCGAGCGGAGCCAGTCGAGGTAGGCCTCCCGCGCCGCTCCGGGGTCGTAGGTTCTGAGGCGGACGAGGGTCCGGGCCAAGGCCAGGGCCATCTCCGAGTCGTCCGTGGGCTGCCCAGGAAGCGTACCCCACACAGGGCTTCCCCGGATCTCCCGCACGCCCGAGGGGTGGAGCCGGCGGATCTCCTCCGGGCCCAAGAACTCCACCTGACTCCCCAAGGCATCGGCCACGAGCTGCCCAAGCAAGCACCCCTGGGCCCGCTGGACAAGGGCGCGGGGCAGGGCGGACCGCGTCACCCCCGGCCTCCCCGGCGCATCCTGAAGCGGCTGCGGGTAGGAAGGCCACTTCCCGGACGAGCTGGGCGGGTTCCCAATCGGCGGCCTGCGCTCAGGCCTGGGAAAGCTCGGTGCACAGGTCGGCAAGCGAGACCGCCTCCACATCTTCGGCCAAGGGGAAGCGCTCCAGGCCGCTGTAGATTACAAAGCAACGCTCCGGCTTCACGTCCTCGCAGGCCAGGCGGAATCCCCGCTCGATCCGTGGGGTCAGGCCCCGCTTGATCTCCACCGCCCAGGGCCGGCGTTGGCCAGGAAGCTTCAGGATGAGATCGATCTCGGCCCCTGCAGCGGTGCGGTAGAAGTGGGATTCCGTCCCGAATGGCGCAGCCGAGATGATCGACTCGACGGCCAGGCCCTCCCAGCTCGCCCCCGCCACGGGGTGGGCCAGCAGGGCCTCGAGGTCGCCAATCCCAAGCAGGGCATGAACCAAGCCGCTGTCGCGGACGTACACCTTGGGCGATTTGACCAACCGCTTGCGGACGTTGCCGTGCCAAGCGGGAAGCCGACGCACGAGCAAGAGGTCCACCAGGAGCTCGATGTAGGAGGCCACCGTCTTCCCGTCCACGGCCAGGGCCCGTGCCAGCGCCGCAACATTGAGAAGACCTCCTTGCTGATGGGCGAGCATCGTCCACAGTCGGCGCAGGGTCTCCGCGGGTATGCGTGGCCCGAGCTGGGGGATGTCGCGCTCCAGGTAGGTGCGGATGAAGTCCAAGCGCCAGTGCAGGCTTGCCGCATCCGATGGGGCAAGGAAGCTCGGTGGGAATCCGCCGCGCAGCCACAGGGTCTCCAAGGCCGCCTGCCCCACCTCACCCGCGTCGAGGGGGACGAGCTCCAGGTAGCGGATGCGCCCGGCGAGCGACTCGCTCGACTGCTTGAGGAGGTCCATGGATGCCGAACCGAGGATGAGGAAGCGGCCCGTGCCGCGTCCGCGCCGCCGGCCCGAATCGATGAGACCGCGCAGGCTGAGGAAGAGCTGCGGGGTGCGGTGGATCTCGTCGAGAATGACGAGCTTATCCTTGTGCTGCGAGAGGTAGAGTTCCGGATCCGAGAGCTTGGCCCGGTCGGCCTCGGCTTCGAGGTCCAGGTAGACGGAGGGCCGGGTCTTCGCCACCTCGAGCGCCAGCGTGGTCTTGCCAATCTGGCGTGGCCCGAGAAGGGCCACGGCTGGGGCTTCGGCCAGGGCGTCCACCACTGCAGGGAGCAACCGCCGGGGGATCATCCTAGCAATTATGGAGCGGCGCTCCAGAAATGCAAGGAATGTCTACCTGCCCCTCTTGGAGTCTCTCCGCTAAGGCCCTCCCTAGCCGGTCACCTCCGGGATAGCTCGACACGCTGGCTCCCCCTATGCACAGGACAGGACCTGATCGCGACCTCCAGGCTTGCTCCCCGCTTGCCGGAAACTGTTCCGGGCCCCAGGGTTAATCCTCGGCATCCAGATCTCACCTGCGCCGCGTCTCTCTCACGCTTAGCCGCGGGCACACCAAACAGCTCATGGTTGTTCCTTAGTCTCACGAGGTATGCCGAGCAGGACGGAGAACTCTGCGCCGTGGACAGGCACCATCTCTTTCGTCTCGGTGTTGAAAATCCTCTGGGGCCCCCGCCATGTGGAAAAGTCCAACGCCCTTGCTGCCCAGGGGTTGTGCCAAAGGACGCCTGTTGTGCTCTCGATCATCCATGGATGAACCCCCCTACAGACTAACGCTGCACTGACCATCTGGTTCCTCGATCCATCCGGCCCTTTCCAGAAACCGTCAGAGTCCCCTGAGCCTCCCCTTCTCCGGGCACTCACGTAGTGCACAGCATCAGATGATCCAAACAGTGCTTCCTTCTCGTCGTTTTCGTCCACAAACAAATCAGTAAGGGCTACACTAACGACATAAGGATACGGGCAGCTGCCGTACTTAGAACTTTTGATTTTCAGCGCGTTGAGAAGCGATTGCCGGGGATCGCGTAGCTCGAGCTGGGCCAGTCCCCCTATGGGACGGAGACTGTCCATCCCACGTGCTTCGGGCTTCTTGGGAATGAGGTCGAACTCAAGATGCCAATCTCCGTCTTGCCAAGAATAACGCGGAAGGCCTTCTAGTGCGCGCCCAAGTGAGCGCAAAGCGACACTGTCCGGATCCAGAGTTTGCATCCAGCGTTCAAGCTTACACCTGATATCTCTTCCGGGGGCTGAAGCAGCGCCGACACGTCTGACGTTAACAAACACGAAGAAGTGAGGTGACTGAAGAGACCTATTGAGGTAAGCCAGGAGCTGATTCAACCGAGCTTGCTTGCTGTGCGCATACTTTGGCTCAGCAGATAGCGTACATTCCATGATGAACGGGGCAACCCCCTCTTTCTCTTTCCAGGCCTTGAAGTCCGGCCGGGAGGAGCGTTGGGGATCAACAGCCGGGTGACATTCTACTGTGAACCCTTGGGCTAAGAGCAACGCGTGGCAGTAGAGCTCGAAAAAAGCTCCTAAGTGCTGGCGATCGTCCGTTGATCGGAAGCGCTGACCGAGATCTTTGCGAACGTCTTCCGGAAGGCTCTGAAACCAACCTTCGAGTAGGTTGCGCAACCACTCCGCTTCGGGTCGAGCCGACCGGTTGAGATAGGTGTACCCGGACTCATCCTCAGCTTTTGGGCCCCGGTAAGAGCGGGAACCCTGACAGAATAGGTCAGTCACGCTGGCCATCCTAGCTTCTCCCAGGCTTAGAGGATCAGGCGGCGGGGGCGGTACTCGCCGTACTGGCGGATCTCCTTCTCCTTGAGCGCGCGGAAGGTCTCGCCGAGGAAGCCGGAGGCGGCGGCGCAGGCAGCTGCGAGGATAGGGACGGGTGAACGAATCGCCCGGCCCAACCTTCTTGCCTGCCCACGAGACGCGTCACTCCTCCTCGAAGCCGGCGGAGCGGAACTTGAGGGTCACGGCGTTCTCGGTCACGGTGCGGACCACGTTCTCCGGTGCCCCATCGGGGATCAGGGCCTCGATCTCCAGGGTCACCGTCACCTCAGCCCCCGGGAGCCCCACCAGGTGCGCGATGACCTCCTCTGCAATCTGGCTCGCGTCCCTTCCCGCCCGGGTCGCGCTGAGGACCACGCTCCCGTGGAACCGCTTCGGCCGGCGGGGCTTCTCCTCCGCCGGGGCCCGCTCCGAGTATCGCCCCTTGGGCTCGCCCACCCCCACCGGCCGGGAGTCCGGGGCCGCGGTCCGCTGGGCTGACTCCGCTTCCAGCTGCCGCCGGGCGACCTCGGGCTTGACCACCAACCCCCGGTCGTCCTCCGTCACCCGGACCTGGGTCCCCACCTTCAGCCCCCGGTACCGGCCCGTCCCCTGGTCGAACGCCTCGGCGTAGGCAAACCCGTCCTTCTCCCACGTGAGCTGCCCCACCCCGTCGGACACGGCGGCGGCGAGGGCCGCCGGGCCCTTCAGCCGCGGCAGGTACACGTACCGGGCGAAGTCCTCCACGAGCTGGCGCACCTCCACGTGGTTCCCCCGCCACAGCGGCACGCGGTCGAGCTCCATCCGCAGCCGCACCCCGCCCATGCTCGGGAGGAGGAGCTCCTGCTGTACAAGCTTTCTTCCCGCCCGCACGGCGAGCCCCTCGTCCCCGTGGAGGGGGATCGCCTCCAAGGTGACCCCGGCCTGAGGGTGTTCCTGCACGGGAACGAGGAGCCAGCGGTACACCTCAGGGAGCTTGGCCTGGACGGCGGCTTCCTCGGCCCGCCGCCGCTCCTCGGCGTTGCGCACCTGGAAGGGGGAGAGGTCGAGCACCTCCTTGTCCCGGAGGATCGAGTCCCAGGCCAGGAATCGCCGCACCGCCGCCTCGAGGTCCTGGAGCTGCGATCGGTCGGGGGCGAGGAACACGAGCGAGTTGGCGTAGGTCCGTGGCGCGCTGCCCCGGGTCGCGAGGATCTGCCGCGCCACCGCAAGCGCCGGGCTCTCTTCCCTCTTGGCATGGGGAGTCGAGGTCCCCAGCACGACGAGGCGGGCGTCGGGGTCGTCCGGGACGTCGGCGCTCGACTGGGGGAACGGGTGGACGCGGGCGAAGTCCCCGGCCTGGCGGACATCCTTCCGCACGCGGTTCTCGATTTCCTTGGCCACCGCATCTGGGTCGCGGAGGAGCTGTTCGGCCCGGTCCTCGGCGAGCTTCGCCACCGTGGGCTGGGTGGCGTACCAGTACCGTTGCCCGTCTTGGTACAGGTACGTGGCCGAGCCAGCGAGCCGGCGGAGGGCATCCCCGAACGCCGCCACCGGCTCGCCCGGCATTACGCACCCCAGGTGCACCCGCTTGTCCTCCAGCCCCTGGTGGGCTGCCTTCTGGATCGGGGCCGAGCCGAGGAAGATCGTCCGCGCCACTCGGCGGGTCGCAGCGTACTTGCCGAGGTTGGGGGTCTCGCCGTCCAGGCGCACGGGAAGCGAGTTTGGTCCGTCCACGTCCCTTTCAATGACCGGTGCCCAGTTCTCGGGGAGGTAGCGGGTGAGCATGGCCTGGACTTGGGGTTCGTCGAGGGGGATCGTGGAGGGAAGGATGAGCGGGTTCTTGTCCCCCCGTTCCCACAAAACGTGGATCACCGCCGCCATCAGCCGCAGCACCCCGCGGGTTCGTTGGAAGGTGAGGAGCGTGGACCAGTCGGTGTACAGGCGATCGAAGACCTCGGGGTGGATCGGGTAGGCGTCCTGGATCCGCTTCTCATAGTCGGCTTCGCTGCACTCGGCCGGAAAGTCGCTCCGGTAGCGGCGGTAGAACTCAGCGAACGCCCGGGCGGTGACGTCCCGGGCCTTGAACGCTTCGGGATCGTTGAGGGGTTCGAACAGCCGACGGCGGACGATCCCGAAGCTTTCCTCCGCCGACGCCGGCCGCCACGACGCCTCCACCCGCCCGATCACGTTGCGCAGCCTTTCCAACGCCTCCCGGCCCCGCAGGCCCCCCACCTCTGCGTCCTGAGTCTGCGGCGAGGCTCCGCTCTCCGAGGCGGGAAGGCTCACCACCACCAGACACCGCGGGACGGCTTTCGCCGCCTCGGTGAGGGCCTGGGCGAACGTGAACTGGGTGTCAAAGCTTCCCCCCGGGAGGTCAGCCCCATCGTGGAGCTGCCGGGCGTAGGCGACCCACTCGTCGATGAGGACGAGACACGGAGCGTAATCCCGCAGGAGCTCCCGGAGGCGATCCCCAGGGCTGGTGGCCCGTTCGTCGTCGGCGCGGATCCGGTCGAACGCCTTCCGGGCCTCCCTCGCTCCGCCCTTGGCCTCGCCGAGCTGCCAGGCGAGCTCGCCCCACAGGGTGCGGACCTCCGTGCCATCGGGCTTCCTCGTGGGATTCCCCGGGGAGAGCCGGTTCCCAACGAGAACCACCCGGTTCACCCGGGGAAGCTTCTCCACGCCGGCCTCCGCCAGGAGCTCCTCAACGCCGGGGAGTTCTGCTGGGGAGAGCCCAGAGAAGAGGTGGTACAGGGCGAGCAGGGAGTGGGTCTTGCCGCCGCCGAAGTTCGTCTGGAGCTGGACCACGGGGTCGCCCCCCCTGCCGGCCATGCGCTCGACTGCCCGCACCAGGAGCTGCTTCAGGCTTTCGGTGAGGTACGTCCGGCGGAAGAAGTCCACCGGGTCTCTGTACTCGTCGCTCGCCTCCCCGATGTAGACCTGCCAAAGGTCGGCGGCGAACTCGGCCACCTGGTACCGGCCGGTTGCCACGTCGGGGTGCGGGGTGACCACCTCGCGCCACGGGTGAAGGCCGCCGCTGGCCGCGGCCTCGACGAGCGATCCGCCCACGCGCCGCCGTTCGCCCCGGACCTCCGCGTCGGACTGCTGGCTGAGGAGCTGGTGCTTCATCCTCGCCACCTCCGCTGCCTCGGGCGCCGACACCGCAGTGAGGAGCCGCTCCACAGAGTCGAGCGCGCGGTAGGCGTCGTCACCCGAGAACGCCTCCTGGTGGGCCCAGCGGTTGCGGACCTCGCGCAGCTCGGAGACAAGGCTCCGCTCCGCGAACCCCAGCGTCTTCTTGAACGCGACGTTCCATCCCTCCCACATCAGCTTGAGGAGCGCCGCAGCGTCCCACTCGGCGAGGGGCTTCCCGGAGGCAAGGCGTTCGTCCGGGGAGAGCTTCTCCACGAGCCTCTTCGCCTCCTGATCGGAGATCGTGCGGATCTCCCGCTCGACGAACGGGGCGAGCCCGTTCCGGAGGAGCTCCAGCGCCTTCCCCACCCGCTCGTGGTTCGTCATCGCCATCGGGCCTCCCTCAGTCTCCAGCCGCGCCCAGCGCCGTCCGAAGCGCCCGTACCAGGGGAGGGATTTCTTCCTGGACAGTCCTCCAAACGATCCCAGGGTCCACGTCAAAGTACCCGTGGATCAGCCGGTTTCGCATGACGATTGCCTCAGTCCATGGGACCTCGGAAAGTCTTACCCGCGTCTCCGGAGACACTCGGCTCGCGGCTTCACCGGCATCCACCATGTGCCGGATGCGGACGCGATCCTCATCGCGCATACACAACCTCCGCCGAACGAACCACCTCGTCGCGGAAGTAGCGACTGAGGTCTCCCGGCGTGCGCAAATCCACTTTTCGTCCTCCCAAGAGGGCGGAGAGCGCCTCCTCCATGCGCGCCAGCTCAAGCAGACCTGGCTCCGCTCCCGGCTCGAACTCGACCAAGAGGTCGATGTCGCTCTCCGGCTCCGCGGTGCCCTTGAGGTGCGAGCCAAAGAGGGCAAGCCGCCGGATGCGGTGCCGTTCGCAGAACGAGCGCAGTTCCTCCTCGGGGATGGGCAACCGGTTCATCGTCCCTCCTCCTCGATGAGCCTGTCCTCCTTGTACTCCGGGCGACCCCTCCGCGCCAAGCGGAGGATCTCCGGCCAGCTTTGGACGAGGGCGTTGTAGGAGAGCGCCTCCTGGGCGCGGCGCGTGCGGTCGCAGATCGAGTACAGGCGGTAGGCGAGCTCGCGGGCCGCTTCGGCCTTGGCCCCAAGCTTGCGGACGAGTTCCGCGGCTGCCCCCTCGCCCCCCGTCTCGAGGGCCCGGACGAGGTGGTGGACGACCTCCCACACCGTGAGGCGGGGGTCCGTGTCCGGGTCCCAGTCCTCGGGCAGCTCCTCGGGCTTGAGGAGGCGGACCTTGCCAGCCCGGGAGTGGAGGAACCCCGCCTCGACCATCCCCGCGATGCTCGTGTTCTTGGCCTTAGAGAGCGTTTCCGCCGTGCCGAACTCGCCCTGTCCGAACCCGTTTTGCTCGAACCAGGCCAGCGCCCAGCGGCTGTCGGCGTCGAAATCGCCCTCCTGCTCGGCGAGCGCCTCGTCGAGGGTCTGGTTGATCAGTGCCAGCGCCTCGCGCACCGTCATCGCCCGGCCCTCGGCGTCGAGCACTTTGGAATAGCGCGTGAAGACCGCCATGCCGGGGCCGATCGCCGCCTGGGCGAGGTCCACCGGCGCGATGTTGCTGCGCTGCAGGTGCGCGAGCGCCTCGGGCAGCTCGGCCTTGAGGGCACTGACGAACTCGCGGCGGGTGGCGGTGGGGGCATCCGCTGGCCGCGGACGGCAGACGAGGACGATGCTCGAGGCCAGGGCGTTGGTGCCCGCGCCGATCATGCGGTTGGAAAGCTCCGTGCGCATCGGCCAGGTGCCGGTGATGGCGAAACCGGCGCGGATCACCGCGTCGAGAAAGGTCTCCCAGCCGGTGCTCGCGGTGCCCTCCTCACTTTCGGTCTCGGATTGTTTGAAGGCGTAGTAGATGGTGACCGGGAAGGCCGGGTGCGCCTGCTCCGCCAGGCGGCGCATCGCCTGCGTCATGCCGTCGAGGAAGAAGGTCTCGGCCTTCTCCTTGCTGCCGTGGCGGTAGGGGGTGGCGACCAGCTCCTCGGCCTTCGGCACCGCGAGCGTGGCGAAGAGGTCGGGGAAGACGGGCCGGAGTGACCGGCGCAGCCAGACATAGAAGAAGTCCGACAGGTCGGCATAACCGATGTTGTCGTAGTAGGGGGGGTCGGTGGAGACGACTACGCCGTCGCTTTGGGTCTGGGACTGCGCATCAGCCTGTACGACCTGTCCAGCAGGTGAAGCCGGCAGTTGGTCTAGGACGCGCATCATGTTCTTGAGCGACACGAAAGGATCGCCCGCCATGTCCCCAAACGCGTTGGCCTCAGAGTAGTCCCACACCATCGGCAGTGCCTGGCGTCCGAATGTTGCGATGGACTGATCCATCGTCGTCTTCCAACGACACAGCGAAGACTGCGCATCGGACATCTTGCTGACAGCCATTCCCAGGTACACCCCCACCGCTTCGGCGTAGGCTTGGGCGCCGCTGCCGCCGTCGCGCAGGGGCACGTCATCCTGAATGCCCGCCTGGGTGCGCGGGCCTCCGGCCCGCCCCTCGTCTTCGAGCGGACCAGAGGTCCGCGTATCCTGG
>CAKZSO010000021.1 GCA_937921255.1 Candidatus Bipolaricaulota bacterium | reverse complement strand
AGCCGAACACCGGGTACCTCCTCCTCGAGGGCCATGGACCCACCCAGCTTTCGTGAGTGATCCCTGGTGAGCCTGCACCGGTGACCCTCGCTCGTTCTACCTCCCACCTGTCAACACTGCGGGGAAACCGAACACGCTAGGGACCACGCACACGATTGTGCGCTCTTGTTGCCATGCGGCGCGGAGCCGGTCAACAGGCCTCCGGCGTTTGCCCTATAATGCTCCCCGAAAATGGCACGTCAGACTAGGCAGACAGGAGACAGGACAGAACGCGGGCCGGGAACGGGGATGGTCCCCATCATCCCCCGCCGGGTGTTCTTCACGCGGGGCGTGGGTCGGCACAAGGAGGAACTCCGCTCGTTCGAGCTCGCCCTCCGCGACGCGGGGATCGAGAAGCTCAACCTCGTCCACGTCTCGAGCATCCTGCCGCCGGCGTGCAAGGTGGTGTCGCGCTCCGAGGGCCTGAAGTCCCTCGCCCCCGGCCAGGTCGTGTTCTGCGTGTTCTCCCGCTGCGCCTCGAGCGAACCGCACCGCCTGATCGCGGCGTCGGTAGGGTGCGCGATCCCCGCCGACCGCGAGGCGTACGGCTACCTCTCCGAGTACACCTCGTTCGGGAAGAAGGAGAAGCAAGCCGGCGACCACGCCGAGGACCTCGCCGCCTCGATGCTCGCCTCGACCCTCGGGATCGAGTTCGACGATGAGCTCGTCTGGGACGCAAAAAAGGAGATCTGGAAGATCTCTGGGAAGATCGTCCGCACGATGAACATCACCCAGTCGGCGGTCGTGGACAGCAAGGGCTACACAACGGTCGTCGCCGCGGCCGTGTTCCTCCCGTAACCCGCGATGGAACAGGATAAGCGCCACTACCTGCGGACCCCGGTCGTGCCCATCGACCCCACGGCGTTCAGCGCCGTCCCGCTCCTCGAGGCGATGGGGAAGACGGCGTTCCAGGCCCGAAACCTCGCCCGGGCGGCCGAGATCTACAACCGGATGCTCGCCGATCGCGACTGCACGATCCTCCTCTGCCTCGCCGGGTCCCTCGTCAGCGCCGGGTTGGGCCGGGCGATCGCCGTCCTCCTCGAGAACCGAATGGCCGACGTGGTCGTGGCCACGGGGGCGAACATCGTGGACCAGGACTTCTTCGAGGCCCTTGGGTTCCGCCACTACGTGGGAAGCCCAAACGTGGACGACAACGTCCTCCGCGAGCTCCACATCGACCGGATCTACGACACGTTCATCGACGAGGACGAGCTCCGGATCTGCGACCACACCACCGCCGAGATCGCGGACGGGCTCCCCCCGGGCGCCTACTCGTCGCGGGAGTTCATCCGCGAGATGGGAAAGTGGCTCGTCGAGCGGGGCAAAGGCGCGGGCTCGATCACCCGGGTCGCCTACGAGCGGGGGATCCCGGTCTTCTGCCCCGCGTTCTCCGACTCGAGCGCTGGGTTCGGCCTCGTCTACCACCAGTGGCACCGGCCGGACCGGCACGTGGCGATCGACTCGGTGAAAGACTTCCTCGAGCTTACGAAGATCAAGATCGCCTCCCACGAGACGGGCCTGGTAATGGTCGGGGGCGGGGTGCCGAAGAACTTCGCCCAGGACGTCGTGGTCGCCGCCGACGTCCTCGGGGTGGACGCCCCGATGCACCGCTACGCGATCCAGATCACAGTCGCCGACGAGCGGGACGGGGGACTGTCGGGCTCGACCCTCAAGGAGGCGAGCTCGTGGGGCAAGGTGGCTCAGGGCCTCGAGCAGATGGTGTTTTCCGAGGCGACCCTCGCCCTCCCCCTCCTCGTGAGCTACGCCTACCACAAGGGGTCGTGGAACGGGCGCGCCGAGAAACGGTTGAGCGACGCCTTGGACTCCGCTCCGGTGCCGCGGTAGGAACCGCGCCCCCCGTTGGAGGGAACGGAGCCTCCCACTACAATCCGCCCCGGAAGCCCGGACCCCGATTGGGCGACGCTCCGCAGGATCCGTCATGAGCGGGAGGTGAACGATGCGTGGACTGGGGAGGCAGCTCGTCGTCGAGCTGTGGGACTGCGAACGGAACACGGACAACCCTGAGGCGATCCGCCAGGCGCTGCTCTCGGCGGTAGAACGGGCCGGGGCAACGCTCATCGAGGCCCAGGTGCACCCGTTCAACCCCCACGGAGTATCGGGGATGGCGCTCCTCGCTGAGTCCCACATCTCGGTGCACACCTGGCCGGAAGTCGGCTACGTCGCCGTGGACGTGTTCACCTGCGGCGACGACGTGGCCCCGGAGAAGGCAGTCGAGGTCCTGTGCGACCTCTTTCGACCGCGGCACACGAGCGTGGTCGAGATCCGGAGGGGCGTCCGACCGTGACCACGGGTTGGATCTGCGAGGAACAGGCCCCGGGCGTCCGCCTGTGCCTGGAGGCCGACGAACCCCTCCTGCGCCGACGCACCGCACACCAGGAGATCGCCGTCGTCCCGACGCGGGCGTTCGGGCGGGCTCTCACCTTGGACGGGCGGTACATGGTCACGGAGCGGGACTGGCCGTTCTACCACGAGATGCTTGTCCACCCCGCCCTGCTCTCCCACGCCCGACCGGAACGGGTGCTTGTGGTGGGGGGCGGAGACGGGGGGGCCGCGCGCTTGGCGCTGGAACACCCCTCGGTGCGGGAGGTGACGCTCGTCGAGATCGACCCCGAAGTCGTCGCCGTCGCCCGGGCGCACCTCGGCGCAGTCCACGGCGGCTCCCTCGACGCCCCCCGGGTCGAGGTCGTGATCGCGCCCGCCGAAGAGTTCGTCCCCACGCGCCCGCGGGAGTTCGACGCGGTTCTCATCGACTCCACGGACCCGGTCGGACCGGGACAGGCCCTGTTCGAACCCACGTTCTGGGCCGCGTGCGCTCGCGCGCTCCAGGCAGGTGGGGTCCTCTCCCTCCAGGCCGGCGACCCCTTCTACCACCCCGAGGTTCTGGCCGGAGCGATCTCCGGCCTCGGGAGAGCGTTTGCGTTCGTTCGGCCCTACCTCGGGTTCGTCCCCAGCTACCCCTCGGGCCTGTGGGCGTACGCGCTCGCCGGAGACCGTTCTCTTGACACGGAGGAAGGCCTCCTCGACGAACGGTTTCGCTCCCGAGGGCTCGTGACCCGGTACTACACCCCGCGGCTCCACCGAGCGGCGGCTGTTCTCCCCAGGTTCGTCGAGGACCTGACCCCAACCAAGGAGGCACGATGATCGGACTGTTGCGGTTTCTCGGGTTGGCAACGACGTTCCCAGAGGCCCAGGTGGCGATCCTCGGGGTGCCCCTGGAGCGCACCGTGTCGTACCGCGGCGGGCCCGCCCAGGCCCCGACTGCGATTCGGGCCGCATCGGATTCGATTGAGCTCTACTCCCGGGTCTTCGATCGGGACCTCGCCCGGATCGGGGTGTGCGATCTGGGCGACGTGGACTCCCACCTCCCGATGGAGGAGATGCTCCGCCTGGAGCGGGGAGAGGTGGAGCGGGTCCTCCGGGCGGGGAAGGGGGTCGTCGTCCTGGGCGGCGAGCACACCGCGGCCCTGCCCGCGATCCAGGCCGCCGCCGGGCTCGGCTCGATCCAGGTGGTCGCCCTCGACGCCCACACCGACCTCCGCGAAGAGTACGGCGGGGAGCGGATCGCCCACGCCACAGTCCTCCGCCGGGCGTCCGAGGTCGCCGAACGCCTCGTCATCGTCGGCGCCCGCTCGTTCTTCGGGGCCGAGGCCCGCGAGCCAGTGTTCGCCGAGCCCGACCGGCTGGCCGAGCGGTTGGACCCGGGACTACCCGTGTGGCTGACCCTCGACCTCGACGCCCTCGATCCCGCCCTCTGCCCGGGGGTCACCAACCCCGAGCCCGGTGGGCTCAGCTACCAGGACACGATCGGGATCTTCCGAACCCTCCAGCGCTTCCGCGTGGTGGGGATGGACCTCGTCGAGCTGGCCCCGCCGTTCGACCCGTCCGGCGTGTCCGCGATCACGGCCGCTAAGCTCGTCGTCGAGGCAATCGCCGCGTTCTGGGGAGATTCCGACTAGCCCGCCGGCCGGCTGGGGTGGGGATTGAACCGGGCGAGGAGCGCCTGCACCGCACCCGAAGTGGGGAGCGACTCCAGGCCTCGCGCCTGAGCCGAGGACAGGGACGCAGCAGCGCACGCAAACCCCACCGCCTCGTAGAGGCCACTCCCCCCCGCGAACCGCACAGCGAGTGCCGCGCTGAGCGCGTCCACGGCCACGCTCAGGTTGACAAGGGAGGTGTGGGCGGGAAACCGGGTCACGCCGCCCTTCTCCACGAGGTACACCCCATCCGCCCCCACGACCACGGCGTGGCGCACCCCCCGGTCGAGGACCACCTCCCCGGCCCGCGCCGCGTCGTCGAGATCTCCCCCAGCCAGACCGGGCGGGCCGAGAAACTCGTCGCGGGTCCCAACCAGGAAGTCCAGCCGCGCCCAGTGAAGGCCCGGATCCTCGCCCGCGGGGTGGCTTGCGACCACCGGGCACGATGCGGGCAACCCGCCGAGCAGAGCGATCGCCGCGGGAGCGGGGACGGCCAGATCGAGGAGGAGGCCGTCCGCCTCCCCCATCCGAGGGAGATCCCGCACCACCTGCGCGGCGTCGAGGCAGCCGGTGGCCCCCAGGGCGTGGGCCGCGAGCTGGGTTCCCTGGGGGTCCACGAACACAAGCGATGCGGCGGTGGGCGCCTCCGGCGATCGTTCGATGCCGCTCGTGTCGATTGCCACCCGGTTCAGGAGGGCGAGGATCTCGTCGCCAAACGGGTCAAGCCCCACCCAACCGTACGCCGCAACCCGCGCGCCGAGCCTTGCCGCCGCAACCGCCTGGACCACCCCCGGCCCACCGGGCTCGCGGGTAAGCCCGCGGCTCGAGACAACCTCCCCGGGGCGGGGAAGTCGCTCGACCTCGGCCACGAGGTCGAGCCTGAGCCGGCCCACCACCGCCATCCTCACAGGGTGACCGTCTCGTGCCACTCCGCGGTGTGGGTGCGGCAGCCGTGCCGAGAGAGCTGGGAGGCGAGGGCCCCGAACGCGGGGGGTTCGCCGTGGACGAGGTACACCTGGTCCGGATCGGCGTGCAGCGCCCAATCGAGCAGGATCGGGGCATCGGCGTGGGCAGACAGCCCCTCGATCTTGTGGATGGAGGCCTGCACGGGAACGATGGAGCCCAACACCTCGACCCGCGACGCCCCGTCCTCGATCTCCCGCCCGAGCGTTCCCACCGCCTGGTAGCCAACGAACACGAGCGCCGACTCCGGACGGGGAAGGTTGTCACGAAGGTGGTAGAGGATCCGGCCCCCCGTGCACATCCCCGATCCCGCGATGATGACCGCCGGCCCGTCCTCCCCGATCCTCTTCGACGCCTGACGGGTGAGGGTGTACTCGAGGAGCTCAAAATCAAACGGGTCCTCTCGCTTTCGGAACAGGCGGCGAGCCGGGGCCGGGAACCGCTCTGTATACCGTTCGAAGATCCGCGTGGCGTGGGTCGCCAGCGGCGAGTCGAGGTAGATCGGGCACGCGGGGATCCCCCCCTCCCGCCACAGGCGGAACAAGAGGTACAGCACCTCCTGCGTCCGCTCGAGGGCAAACGACGGGATGACCACGTTCCCTCCCCCGGCGAGCGTGTCCACGATGACCTGGCGCAGCTCAACCACCGACTCCTCGACCGGAGGGTGCTCGCGGTCCCCGTACGTGGACTCCAGAACCACGACATCTGCCTTCGGCGGGTAGGCCGGGTCCTCGACGAGCGGCTTGCCCCGGTTCCCGAGGTCTCCCGAGAACACGACCGTCTTCCCCTCGGCCTGGATCTCCACGAACGCCGCCCCGAGGATGTGACCCGCGTCGTGGAACCGGACGCGCACGTCCCCGTTCAGACAGAGCTCCTCTCCGTACTCGAGCCGGGTCTGGAACATGTCGAGCGCGGCTACGGCATCGGCCGCGGTGTACAGGGCAGCCTCCCCCTCCTCCTCCTGGATCCGGGCGGCGTCCATGAGCATCACGTGGGCGATGTCCCATGTGGGAAGCGTGCACGCTCCCTGCCCGTGGAACCCCTCCCGAACAAGGCGCGGGATCAGGCCGAGGTGGTCGAGGTGACCGTGGGTCAGGAGGACCCAATCCACCTCGTGGGGGTCAAACGGGAACGGAGTTTGGTTCCGCTCCTCCATCTCGGGGAGCCCTTGGAACATCCCGCAATCCACGACCACCCGCTGGCCGCCAGCCTCGAGGTAGAAACACGATCCCGTGACCGTGCCGGCGGCCCCGGCGAAGGTTAGCCTCATCGCCGCCCTACGCGCTCAGCCCGTGGGCACGGGCTGTGGTCTGGCACTGGGGGCACAGCCGGCCGTCCACGTGCGAGGCGAACTCGTCCCGGAACGCCGCGAGGGCGCTGCGAACGGGCAAGGCCACGGACTGCCCAAGCGGGCACAGCGACGCCGCCCTCATCGCGTCCACGATCTGGACCATCCGATCGAGCGTGTAGCGATCCCCAGTCCCAGTTTGGAGAGAACTGATCAGCCGAACCAGAACGTCGGTCCCGCTGCGGCAAGGGACGCACTGGCCACACGACTCGTGGCGGAAGAACCGGAGGACGCTCGACAGCATGTCCACCATGCACGCCGACTCGTCCATGACGAGGACCGCGCCCGACCCCAACGCGGCCGCTCGCTCGGCAAGCGAGTCGAAGTCGAGCCGGACGTCGAGCTCGGCCGGGGGAAGGAAGGCCCCCGCCGCCCCCCCAATGAGCACGCCCTTCAGCGTTCGCCCCGGAAGAAGGCCGCCCCCCAGCTCGTGAACCAAGACGCGAAGCGGGGTCCCCATCTCGACCTCGACCAGCCCCGGATAGCGGACGTTCCCGAGGATCGTGTACACCTTCGTTCCCGGGCAAGTCGGGGTGCCGAGGGTACGGTACCACCCCGGCCCCAACCGCAGGATATCCGGGACGTTGGCCAGGGTCTCGACGTTGTTGACCACGGTCGGCTTCGCCCACAGCCCGCACGTGACCGGGTAGGGGGGCTTGATCCGCGGCCAGCCACGCTTCCCCTCAAGCGACTCGAGGAGCGCGGTCTCCTCGCCGCACACGTACGCCCCGGCCCCCGGGCGGACCTCGACCCGGAACGAGAAGTCCGTGTCGAACACCCGATCCCCGAGGATGCCCAAGGCCTCCGCATCGCGGATCGCCCGCTCGGTGCGGGCGATCGAGAGCTGGTACTCGCCGCGGATGTAGACGATCCCCACGTGAGCCCCGACCGCGTACCCGGCGATCGCCATCGCCTCGAGGAGCCGGTGCGGGTCGCCCTCGAGGATGAGGCGGTCCTTGAACGTGCCCGGCTCGCCCTCGTCAGCGTTGCAAACCACGTACCGCTCGGGGTCGGACGCGGTGCGCACCGCCGACCACTTGATCCCGGTTGGGAACCCCGCCCCGCCCCGGCCGCGCAAACCGGACCGCTTGACGGCCTCGATCACCGCCTCGGGGGTCATCTCCGTGACCGCCTGGCCGAGGGCCTCGTACCCGCCCGTGGCGATGTACTCCTCGATCCTCTCCGGGTCAATGACCCCGCAGTTCTTGAGGACAACCCGCTTCTGGCGGGTGAGGACGTCGGCGGGCCGGGCCACCGGGGCAGCGGTCGGGAGGAGGAGCCGCTGGACCGGACGACCCTTGAGGAGGTGCTCCTCGACGATTGCCCCGACGTCGTCCGGGGTGACGTGCGCGTAGTACACCCCGTCCGGCTGGACGGCCACCACGACCCCGTGGCCCGAGACGCCCAACGAGCCCGTCTCGACCACCTGGACCTCGGAGGCGAGGTTCGAGGCGGCGATCGCCTCGCGAAACGCGGCCAGGACCTTGTCAGCTCCCGCGAGGCGGGCCTCGTCGTCCACCCCAACCAACACGTGGGCGCGGGCGAGGTTCATTTCGCCTCCCGGTAGCGATCCAAGGTCTCCCGCACCCGCTCCGGGGTGAGGTTCCCCACCACCTCGTCGTCCACCATCATCACCGGGGCCACCGCACACGCCCCAAGGCAGCTCGTGAGCTCGAGCGTGAACAGCCCGTCGGCGGTCGTCTCCCCGACGTCTACTCCCAACGCGCGCCGAAGCTCGGCGAGGGCCGACCAGGCCCCAGCGAGGTGGCAGTTGGGCGACTCGCAGACGCGGACGATGTGGCGGCCGCGGGGACGAAGGCTGAACATGGAGTAGAACGTCACCGCATCGCGGACCTCCGTCGGGGTAAGGCCGACGTGGGACGCGGCCCGGGCGAGGTCCTCCGGAGTGAGGTAGTTCTCCCGGTTCGCCTTCTGGAGGTCGTGGAGGAGCGACAGAAGGACCTCCGGCGAGCGCGGGTACCGTCCAACGATCGCGTCTTTGGTCATTGGGCCTCCCGGGGTTCCTTGCGCACCGCCTCAAACGGGCAGACGTCGAAGCACGCCCCGCAGCGAATGCAGAGCTCATCCACAATCCGGTACGGCCCAGCGCGGGGCGTTCCCTGGGCAGCGCCCGTGGGGCACGCCCGGCGACAGGCATCGCAGGACCGACACGCATCGGGAAGGACAACGTACCGGACGAGGTTCGGGCACACGCCGGCCGGGCAGGAGCGATCTCGGATGTGGGCGTGGTACTCGTCGGCAAAGTAGCGCAGGGTGGACAGAACCGGGTTGGCAGCGGTCTGGCCAAGCCCGCACAGGGACGCCTTTTTCATCATATCTCCGATCTCCGCAAGCCGCGCCAGGTCGTCGTCCGTCCCCTCGCCGGCCACGATCCGGTCGAGGATGCGGAGCATCATCTGCGTTCCGACCCGACACGGGACGCACTTGCCGCACGACTCGTCGGCGGTGAACTCGAGGAAGAACCGGGCCATGTTCACCATGCACGCCGCGTCGTCGAGAACGATCACGCCGCCCGAGCCCATGATCGCCCCGTGCTGGGTCAGGGAGTCGTAGTCCACCGGGACGTCGAGGAGCGACGCCGGGAGACACCCCCCCGACGGCCCGCCGATCTGGACGGCCTTGAACTCCCGCCCCGCGGGAACGCCGCCCCCGATGTCGAACAGAAGCTCGCGGAGGGTAATCCCCATCGGGACCTCGACAAGGCCCGTGTTGCGGATCTTCCCGGCCAAGGCAAACACCTTCGTCCCCTTGCTTTTCTCCGTTCCGACAGCGGCGAAGGCGTCGGGCCCGTGGAGGAGGATGTGGCGGACGTTGGCGTAGGTCTCGACGTTGTTGATGAGGGTCGGTTTCCCCCACAGCCCGCTCGTCGCCGGGTACGGCGGCCGCGGCCGCGGCTCCCCGCGGCGGCCCTCGATTGAGGCGATCAGGGCCGTCTCCTCCCCGCACACGAACGCGCCCGCCCCAATGCGGAGCTCGATGTCGAACGAGAACCCGCTCTCGAAGATCCCCGACCCGAGGACCCCCAGCTTGCGGGCCTGGGCGAGCGCCGTCTCAAGCCGCTGCACGGCGAGGGGGTACTCGGCGCGGATGTAGACGTAGCCACGCGAGGCGCCAACCGCGTACGCCGCGATCGCCATCCCCTCGAGGATCGCGTGGGGATCGCCCTCGAGGATCGCCCGGTCCATGAACGCGCCCGGGTCGCCCTCGTCGGCGTTACAGACCACGTACTTGGGATCGCCCGCAGCCGCGGCCACGAGCTCCCACTTCGTACCGGTGGGGAACCCCGCCCCGCCCCGCCCCCGCAGCCCGGAGCGCTTGACCTGAGCGATCACCTCGGCCGGGGCCATCTCGGTGACGGCCTTCCCCAGGGCCTCGTACCCCCGGACCGCGACGTACTCCTCGATCTTCTCCGGGTCGATCGTCCCGCAGTTGGCGAGGACGATCTTCCGCTGGCGGGCGAAGAACGGGATCTCCGTCGGCTCGGGAGCTCCCTCTGTCCACAGGAGGCGCCCTACGGGCCGGCCCTTGAGGAAGTGCTCGGCGACGATCTCGGCTGCGTCCTCGGGCTTGACCCGCACGTAGAACGTCCCCTCCGGGTAGACGAGGAGGACCGGCCCAAGCTCGCAGGGACCCATGCAGCCCGTCTCCACGATCTGCACTTCCGACAGAAGGTCGTGGCCGGCGAGCGCCTCGGTGAGCGCCCGCTTCACCTTGGCACTCCCCGACGACTGACACGCCGTTCCCGAACACAGAAGCACCTGAACGCGCGTCACCGGTCCCTCCTCCCGCCCAAGAAGGCCCGCAGCCGACCGACGAGGGCCTCGGCGGCCCGGCGCGTGCGCGGCGACAGCCCCTCCCCAAGCGACAGATCGCGAGCCGGAACCGTGACAAGCCACGCCTCCGGGGCGCGACCAAAGAGGTGCTCAGCCCACGCCAGCAACCCGCGGGGGGTGAACGCGTGGGTCAGGGCCGGACGATCACCGGCCCGGATCCGCTCCCAGCGCACCGGGCCCGACCCGACCCGGCCATCGACGAAGATCACAAGGTCCGCCACCGCGACCTGGGGGATGAGCTCGGGCGCGAGGTCCTGAGCGCCGACGACCTTGACGTCGTCCGTGCTCGCGAGGCGACTGGCCACCCACAGGCCCACCCCGTCGTCCCGCCGAAGCGGGTGGCCCAACCCGATGACGAGGATCATGCGGTCCGCACCACCGCGTCAAGCACGTCCCCATCCGGACCAAGGAGGACCACCTTGAGCGGCATCTGGCCGACGGCGTGGACGGAGCACGACAGGCACGGGTCGTAGGCGCGGATCCCCCCTTCCATTCGGTTGAGGAGCCCCTCGGTGATCTTCTGGCCATCGAGGTAGCGGTGGGCGATCTGGGTCACGGTGCGGTTCATCGCGAGGTTGTTGTGCCCGGTGGACACAATGAGGTTCACCTTCTCGATCACCCCATGTTCGTCCACCGCGTAGTGGTGGAACAGGGTCCCTCGCGGGGCCTCGTGCACGCCCACCCCCTCCCGCTCGTTGATGCCTGCCTCAGCCCGCACGCGGGAGGAGAGGATCTCCGGGTCGTCGAAGTAGATTTTGGTCCGTTCGAGCGCGGCCACGATCTCGATCAGGCGCGCCCAGTGGTAGTGGAACGAGCTCGTGACCGCCTTCCCCCCCGCCGCGGCGCGGAACCGGGCGAGGGCGGCATCGGCGAGCGGGGTGCCGATCTGGTCGCAGCAGTTGAGGCGGGCAAGCGGCCCGACCCGGTACAGCCCGTCGGGGTAGCCCCGCTCCTGGAAGTACGGGAATTTGAGGTACGACCAGCCCTCCACCGCCTCCCCGATGTACTCAAGGTACCGCGCCGGGTCGAGGCCATCGGCAACGATCTTCCGATCCGCATCCACGAGGCGAATCCGGCCGTCGTGGTGCTCCCACGCCCCGTCCGGTCCGACGAGGGCCATGAACAAGGACGGGAAGTCCCCAAACGACGCGATCTCATCCCCCCACTGGGCGATCCCCCCCTCGTAGAGGGAGAGGGCGTCCGTGGCGATACGCATCGCCTCGGGGAGCTTCGCGGCGAGCCGGTCCCGCGCTTCAGGGGAAAGGGGGGAGCGCACGCCGCCGGGGACGGCCCACGCGGGGTGGATCCGCTGTTCCCCGAGCGCGGCGATGATCTCCTGGCCGAACGCCCGCAGCCGGATCCCGTCGAGAGCAAGCTGGGGGTTCGTCGAGGCAAGCCCAAACACGTTCCGCTGCGCCGGCGCGGAGTCCCACCCCAGGAGGAGGTCCGGGCTGGAGAGGTGAAAGAAGGACAGGGCGTGGGACTGGATGTACTGGCCGCAGTTCATCAGCCGCCGCAGCTTGTCCGCCGCTCGCGGCGGGTGCACGGCGAGGATTGCGTCGCCGGCCTTGGCCGAACACAGGAGGTGGGACACCGGACAGATCCCACACGTGCGGGCCGTGATCGCCGGCATCTCCCACACCGTCCGTCCCTGACAGAACCGCTCAAACCCACGGCCTTCCGTCACGTGGAACCGCGCCCGGCTCACCTTGCCGGCGCGGTTGAGTTCCACCGTGATCAGGCCGTGGCCCTCGATTCGCGTTACGGGCACTTTGATCTCGCGCACGGGCACCTCTCTACCCAAACCTCAGGTCCGCACCGGTGAGCTCGGGCCGCTTCCCGGCGAGGAGCGCCTGGAGGAACGTCCAAATCCGATCCGCGGACGGGGGGCACCCGGGGATGAACCGATCGACCTTGACCACCGTGTGGATCGGCACGGCCTGGGGGAGCATCTTGGGGACGTCGCCCTCCTCCAAACCCGGGATGTCGCCCTCCCCGTACACCGCGCGGAGGAGCTCCTCGCGCGGGATTGGGTTACGCAGCGAGGGGATGTTCCCGGTGACGGCGCAGTCGCCGAATGCAACGACGAGCTTCGTCTTCTTGCGCATCTCCTCGAGGAGGTGGCGCTGCTCGGTGTTCCCAATCGCACCCTCGACGAGGAGGACATCCACGTCGTCTGGGTACTCCTTGATGTCCACGATCGGCGAGTAGACGAGTTCAACCTTGGTCGCAAGCTCAAGCAGCCGTTCGTCGAGGTCGAGAAACGACATGTGGCACCCCGAGCACCCGGAAAACCACACCGACGCAAGCCGAACCTTAGGCACGGGGCCTCCTTTCCGTGACCTCGGCGAGGATCTCGGGTCGCTTCACCTGTTCTGCGGTGGCCTTCCCCTTCTCGAACAGAGCCCCCACAGGGCACGCCTGCACACACTTTCCGCACGCGGTGCACGTCCTCGAGGCCCCCCACGGATCCCCCAGGTCGGCCTCGACCCGGGTCTCCACCCCGCGCCCCGAGAACCCCCACGTGCAGGCGCCCTCCACCTCCGAACAGGCACGCACACACCGACCGCACAGAACGCACCGGTTGTGATCGAGTCCGAACTTGGGGTGGCTCGCGTCGACGGGGAGAGAGGGGAACCGATAGGGAAACGTGACATGATCCATCCCCAGCTCGGTTGCCAGGTCCTGGAGCTCGCAGTGCCCGTTCGAAACGCAGAACGCACAGATGTGGTTTCGTTCGGCGAACAGCAGCTCAAGGATCGTGCGGCGGAGGGCGGTCAGCTTGTCGGAGTGCGCGACGACGTCCAGGCCCTCCTGGGCTGGCGTTGCGCACGCCGGTACGAGCCGCCCGTTCCAGTTTCGGATCTCGACCAGGCACAGCCGGCAAGCGCCGACGGGGGTCAGGGCCTCGACGTGGCACAGGGTGGGGATCCGGATCCCCGCCTCGCACGCCGCGGTGAGGATCGTCTGCCCAGGCCTCGCCTGGACCGGGGTGTCATCGATGCGTAGGTTGATCAACCCCTCACCTCCCGGACCTCGACGACCCGCCCCGCGACCGGGCGCCCGTTCACGACGTGCTCAGCCACGATCTGCCGCGCCGCGGTTTCGTCCACCTCGCCGTAGACCGTGACCCGCGTCGGCTCGTGGACCTCGACGATCGGTTCCTGGGCCGCGAGACCCTTCTCCCCAGTCTGGGTGACGATCACGTCCTTCAGGCCGCGGCGAGCGACCTCGTCGAGAACGGCGCGCAGGGTCTGCCGAGCGCCGGCGGCAATGCCGGAGGTGCCCATGCCCACGACCACCTTGACCCGGGCTGCGCCTCCGCGGAGGCGCAGCTCCGCCTCAGCCCGCTCCCGGATCTTCCTCAGCTCCTCGAGCTTCATCGATCCTCCTTCAGCCCGACCGTGTCCAGCCCCTCGCGGAGGGTACGCTCCAAGAAACAGAGCACGTCGGGGTGGGTGAGCGGAACGTCCCCGAGGCGCTCACGGATCTCGCAGGTATCCAACTTCCACGTTGCCCGATCATCGCTGAGCTCGACCACAAACTCAACCCCCGGGCTCGTCGCCATCAGCGGGACAAGCGTCTCCGCCACCCCGCCGAGCGGGGGGCGGTCAGGATGGTCCCACTCGAGCCGCGCCGTCACCCGGGTCCCCCCCTCGGGTCGGCGCTCGACCAAACACCACCCGCCCGTCATCTCGGCGGTCTGGGCAAGGAGCGGAAGCCCGAGGCCGATCTGGGCCTTGGGCTTCGTCGAGAAAAACGGGTCGAGCACCCGCGGCAGGTCCGGGTCGGGAATCCCCGCGCCGTCGTCGGTGACCCCAAGCTCGAGGGTCGGGCCCCGCCGGGCCAACCGGATTGCGATGCGGCTTGCACCGGCGCGAAGCGAGTTCTGGACGAGATCCGCAAGGTGCATCGCCAGGTCCTCAATCACTCCGCCTTCTCCCGGTACCCGCGCAGGATCCGTTTTGTTCTTTTGGGATCAAGCTTCCCGTACACCTCCTCGTCGATCATCATCACTGGGGCGAGGCCGCACGCCCCGAGGCAGCGCACGCCCTCGACCGTGAACAGGCCGTCGGACGAGGTCTCCCCCAGGCCAACCCCCAGCTCCTCGCGGATCGCTTTGAGGACTTGGTCGGCTCCCCGCACGTGGCACGCCGTGCCCAAGCACAGGCGCAGCGTGTGCCGACCGACCGGGGTTGCCCGAAAGTAGTGGTAGAAGGTGATCACGCCCCG
The DNA here is from genome assembly GCA_937921255.1 of Candidatus Bipolaricaulota bacterium. GTDB lineage: Bacteria > Bipolaricaulota > Bipolaricaulia > Bipolaricaulales > Bipolaricaulaceae > Bipolaricaulis. Next base: position 7,299 of record CAKZSO010000021.1, on the reverse strand, counting down.
AACCTGCGACAGGGGCACGCCCACGACGCGGGCAACCGCGGCCTGGGCCGCCGGGGGAACGTAGCCGAGTTCGCTCTGCACGCGGTGCAGGGCCTGGATCAGCTCGGACGGCTGTCCGGCGTAGGCCTTGGCGAACTCGGCGACGCGGGTTTCAAGATCTGCGTTCATCGGTTCTCCTTCACTGCGGGGCCTGGCTGAATCCGTCGCCCGTCTCGGCCGTGGAGGGCGCGGCGAACCTCGTCCAGGGTGAGGTCGGACACGTAAAACTCCGTCCATGCACGACCGATCTCTTCCGGGTAGTGGGCATCGGAGCTCCGGAGGATCGCCCGCTGCCGCAGCTCGGGCCACGTGCGGTACGCATCCGCAAGCGAGGTCCACGGTGCGATCTCGACCGCTGGGGGCCACTCCCCTTCTGGGAACAGGCCGAGGACACCGAGGAGCCCACCCGGCACCCGGTCGACGTGGGCGGGAACGGCGACCCCGCCCAGGTCCTCGACCCGTGCCACCACGTCGTACAGGGCGAGCCCCACCGGGGACAAGAGGAGGGTGTCGATTCGGCGCACGATCTCGTCCCCATCGTCCACCACCAGCTGATCTCCAAACAAGTCCGGATCACATGGGATGTCGGGCAAGAACGCGTGCAGCTCCCCCTGGAGAAGGAGCGCCGGTTCCTCGTCGGCGAAGTACGCCAGGACCTCGACCTCTTCCGATGTCTGAATCTCCATCCCCATCAACACGACCGGTTCTCCCGCCGCGAGGCGGCGGGCGTACCGGCCGTTCTCGGCGGCATTGTGGTCGCAGACCGCGATGAGATCAAGACCCGCCCGGCGGGCCTCGCGGACGATCCGCGCAGGGGACATGGCCAGGCTCGCACAGGGCGACAGAACGGAGTGGATGTGGAGATCGGCCCGCCACCCTCTCATCGGTGCAGGAGGGCGTACAGCCGGCCCGCCGTCTCGAACGCGGGGTGCGCGGCGAGGAGGAGGTTGACCCCTTCGGCCTGGGCGCGGGCGATCACCTCGGGAGCCGGGCGCAGGCCGCGGACGAACACCACTCCCGCTGCCTCACGAAGCTTGGCCACGGCCACCACGTTGAGGTGGCGCTGGTGGGTGATCCAGAGGTCCCCGGGTTGGGCGTGCGCCAGGACATCCGACAGAAGGTCTGAGCAGTAACCGCCCCGTACCTCACGGTTTGGCTCCGGGGTGGCGAGCGCATCGAGACCGAGTTCCGCCGAAACCTGCGAAAGCTGCATCCTGCCTCCTCAGAAGAACGGAATCCCGCGGAGGATGGTCGCGCGAACCACCGTCCCCTTCCCCACGCGGGACCGGATCTTGAACAAATCGGAGTTCTGCTCCATGTTGGTGATTCCCAAGCCCGCCCCGAACCCAAGCTCCCGGGCCCAGTCCGGGGCCGTGGAGTAGCCCGGTTGGCTCGCGAGCTCGACGTCAGCGATGCCTGGCCCGTGGTCGGAGAAGAGGAGCTCCACCCGATCGTCCTCGACGAGGAGGATCACCCGGCCTCCCGTCGAGTAGAGGACGAGGTTCATCTCCCCCTCGAAGCAGATGATGCTCGCGCGGCGCACCACGTCGGCCCCCACCCCCAGGTCGAGGAGCTCGCGCCGCACCGCGGTGGAAACCGTACCGGCCCGCTCGAGGTCGCGGGGAGCCACGGGGTAGATCCGCTTAAGGACGAGAGAGGTCCGGGGCATGGTCGAGGGGCATCGACTTGCGCTGGGCGGCCTTGAGCCCGGCCTGGTAGAGGATCCCGCACGTGTCGAACATGATCCGGCGGGTGGCGAGGAGAGGGATTCCTGTTCCGATCGCGTATTCGATCGTGGCAGTTGCGGGGAGCTTCCCCCGCACGAACAGGACGGCCCCCATGCTCATCACCTCGGCGACGCGCACCACCTGGGGGGTGGTCATCCCGGTGATGAGGAGGACCCCCTCGTCCTGAACCATCGCCAGCACGTCCGACAGGAGATCCGCAGCGAAGGCCCGGGTCACCTCCCGGTCCGCCTGATCGGCTCCCGTCACGAACTCCGCTTCCACGAGCCTAGCGACGTCCCGCAGCTTCAAAGCTCCTCCTCACGATCCGAACTTGGGGCCGAGGTCACAGTACCCAAGGAGCTGGGGGACGAGCCGGCCGGAGAACCGGCCGAGCCCCCCTTCCCCGGCCGCCCGCTCCCCAAACGCCCGGACCCGGTCGGGTCGGACCGAGGGCCCCACGAACAGGGCCGGGACGGGGTCGGCCGTGTGCTCCTTCACCGCCGGGGGAGTGGTGTGGTCCCCCGAGACACAGAGGTGAACCCGATCCCAGGGAAGCCCCTCCGCCAGGGGGGCGAAGAACTCCCGGTCGATCCGTTCGAGGAACGCCCGCTTCGCTTCGGCGTCCCCGTCGTGGGAGGCGTTGTCGGTCCCCTTGATGTGAACGAAGGCGAGCTCCGCTCGGTCGAGGGCGGCGCGGGCGGCTTCGGCCTTGGCCCGGAGGTCGGTCTTGAGGTCGCCCGTGGCCCCCGGGACATCGAGGACGGTGAGGCCGGCAAGCCTCGCCACCCCCTTGTACAGTGCCCCGCCGGCGACGCAAACCCCCCGAATCCCGTACTCGACGGTGATCGGCCGGAGGTGGGGCATGACCGCCGCCCCCCGAAGGAGGATCGCGTTGGCGGGCCTCTCCCCCCGCTGCACCCGCGCCTGGTTGAACGGATGGTCCTGGAGGACCTCGTGGGCCCGCCGGGTGAACAGGTTCACCGCGTCGGCGGTCCTCCCCGCCGCCGGATCGAGGGGCCGGCACCGCTCCACAGGCTTCCCCTCCTTCCGGGGGTCGGTGTCGGTGATCGCCGGCGAGGCCCCGGCCCCCCGGAGGACGAGGGCCCCCCGGTGCTCGGTCGAGATGCGGAACAGAAGTTCGAGCCCGAACTCGTGAAGGTCGATCGCGGCGATCGCCGCCTCGAGGGGTTTTCCATTGGGAAGCCGCCCCGCCCGTCGATCCACGACCACAAGCTCCCCGCCCCGCTCCTCCACCGTGGCGAAGTTGGCTCGAAAGCAGACGTCCCCTCCCCGGACGTCGAGGCCGATCCCCAGGGCCTCGAACGCCCCCCGGCCGGTGTACACGCGAAAGGGGTCGTAGCCGAAGATGGAGAGGTGGGAGGTGTCCGAGCCGGGACGGACACCGGGCGCCACCGGGTCCATAAGCCCCACGGCCCCCCGGGCGGCGAGCTCATCCAGGACCGGCGTCGCCGCCGCCTCGAGGCACGTCGCCCCCCCGAGGTCGGTGGGCCGACCCGAAAGCCCGTCCAGAATCACGAGAATCCCCCCCATCATCGCCTCCTTCCTAAAACCCTAGCCCCGAGCTACTTCCCTTCGATTCGCCCCAGCAGGTTGAGGGCCAGGATCTTCGCGTAACCGTTCTCAAGGGCATCCTCGCCGATTGGAGCGTCGATCACCTGCTGCAGGACCTCGCGCGCCTGGGCCCACCTCTCGGCGGGGATGAGGTAGTACTGGGCGTAGAAGACGTGGTTCTCGAGGTAATCAGGATAGGTGGCGATCGCCTCCTCCATCAAGGTCCGCACCTTCTCCGGGTCTTTGCTGAACGGGTGCTCGGCCCAATACCCGGCGAGCGCGCGCAGGGGCCCTCCGGAGATGTACCCCCGGTCCAGCTCCAGGCACCGCTCCATGAGGGCCATGAGCTTCTTGTCGTCCCCCCGGAGCGCCGCCGCAAGCAGCCCCACCGCCCCGCCCAGCTGGACCTTCCGCGCCCAGTTGGAGTACGTCCAGAATAGGGCCGCGACGTCCGTGGAAACCTTCACCGCCTCGGCGAACCCCCTCTCTTTCTCGACCCGAACGAACTCCGCGTTCGTGCGGAGCGAGCGCTCCCCGTACTCCTGGCCCTTGGCGTGACCGTCCGACTTCTCCTTGTCGGGGAGGAAGAGGTCGGCCAGGGTGTAGTAGAAGCGGGAAAGCCTGCCGAGGATGTAGGCATTGGTGCTATCCTGAGCCAAAGCTCGCTCGTAGAGGGCGATCGCCTGCTCCAGCTTCGCCTGAAGCTCCGGGGCATCGCTCAAGGTGTACTGCGTGGTCCAAACCTCCCGAAACAGGGCGTCGCCCTGCGCCGCGAGCTCGGCGGGGGTCTGGCCATGGGCGGGCAGGACAACCAGGGCGAGGACGCACAGGATCCACGGTTTTCGACGGGACACGGCACACCACCTCCACAGGGGGTTTGCGGTACTATACTGGCGCCCCGCAGCCAGGGCAACAGGTTTGTGTGGATGGGGTGGCGGGTCTCAGCTATAGTACGCGGCCAGCACGGAACGAAGGAGGTGTCATGGCGGTCAAGGTGGATCAGGACTTGTGTACCGGGTGTGGCCTGTGCGCACAGGTGTGCCCCGAGGTGTTCGAGGTCGGCGACGACGGGTACGCCCATGTGATCCAGGGTGCCAACGTTTCCCTGTCGTGCGTCGACGAGGCCGTGGATCAGTGCCCGGTGGGCGCGATCAGCAAGTAGGGATCGGGGACGGGCCCTCCAGCCCGTCCCCTTGTCCATGAAGCGGGTGGGGCTGGCCCTGGGCGCGGGAGGGGCCCGGGGGATCGCCCACGTCGGGGTTCTCCAGGCCCTTGTCGAGGCAGGAATCCCCGTGGGGGCGGTGGCGGGAACGAGCGTGGGGGCGTACGTCGGGGGCATGTTCGCTGCTGGGATCCCACTGGACGAGATCACCCAGCTGTGGGAGGAGGCGGGGCTGTGGCAGACGGCGCGGTTCCTCCTCCCCACCGTCCCCTGGCGGGGGTGGAGCACGGGGGAGGAGCTGCGGCGGAGGCTCCGGGGAATGGTCGGGGAGCGGCGGATCGAGGACCTCCCCATCCCATTTGCGGCCGTGGTCACCGACCTCCACTCCGGACAGGCCGTCGCCCTGCGGCGGGGGGACCTCGTGGACGCGATCCGGGCCTCGATCTCTGTGCCTGGTCTCTTCGTCCCGGTGGAGGTCGAGGGCCGGACCGCCATCGACGGGGGGGTCGTCCACCCCCTCCCCGTGGACGTGGCCCGGGCCCTCGGGGCCGAGGTGGTGGTCGCGGTAGACGTCCTTCTCCCCCCGGAGGAGAAGCGCCTCGGCCGGGTGACGGTGTTCTCGGTCCTCTTCCAGATGGCAACGATCTTCCAGAAGCGGATCGCGGACCTGGAGATCGCGCTCCTCCGCCCGGAGGTGGTGATCCGCCCTCGCTTTGGGGATCGGGCTCCGACCTACACCTCGGCCGGGGAGGGGCGCGCGGCGGGGTACCGGGCCGCCCAGGAGGCCCTGCCCGGGCTCCAGGCCCTCCTCGCGTGAGGGGCTCCTTCGCGTCGGCAGGGACCCTCGGGTTGGGGGTCCTCTCCCTTTCCTGGGCCGCGCTCCTCATCCGGTTCACCGCTTCCCCCTCCCTGGCCGTGGCTGCGGGGAGGATGGCCCTCTCCGCCCTGGTCCTCACCCCCGTTGTGGTCGCAGCCCGCCCGCCCCTGTCCCGGTCAGGAGCGCGGCTCGCCGCCCTTGCCGGAGCGTTCCTCGCCCTCCACTTCGCCCTGTGGACGGAGTCCCTCCGCCTCACCACCGTGGCGAGCTCGGTGGCTCTCGTCACGACGAACCCGATCTTCGTCGGCCTCCTGTCGTGGGCCGTCCTCGGGGAGCGGCCGTCGCGCGCCCTGTGGGAGGGGATCCTCCTCTCCGTGGCCGGGGGGCTCCTCATTGGGTGGGGGGACTTCGCCCTCGGGGGGAGCGCGCTCCTTGGGGACATGCTTGCCCTCCTCGGGGCGGTCGCAGCGTCGGCCTACCTCCTCCTCGGCCGGCGGGCCCGGCAGGAGGGCGCCCTCCTCCCCTACGTCGCCCTCGCCTACGGGGTCGCCGCCCTGCTCCTCCTCGCCGCCGCCGGAGGGGGCGGGGCGCTCCCGCCTCTCCCGGGAGACTGGCTCTGGATCGGCCTCCTTGCGGCCGGCCCCCAGCTCCTCGGGCACACGAGCGTGAACTGGGCCCTGCGGCGGTTCCCCGCCTCGGCGGTGGCCGTGGCGATCCTCGGGGAGCCCGTAGGGGCTACCCTGTGGGCGTACCTCCTCTTCCGCGAGGTCCCGAGCCCCCTCCAGGGGGCCGGGGTGGCCCTGGTCCTCCTCGGGATCGTCCGCGCCCTGCGCGGGGTCCGGCTCTAGGCTAGGATCAAGGGATGCCCGAGCTCGTCCGGCAGGGAGAGGAGCGGATCGCCTGGGCCGGTGCCCACATGCCTGTCCTCCGGTCCCTGGAGGAGGACCTCCGCCCGGAAAGGCCGTTTTCCGGGAAGCGGATCGCGGTGTGCATCCACCTCGAGGCGAAGACGGCCCGGTTCGCCCTCGCCCTCCAGGCCCTGGGGGCCGAGGTCTCCCTCGCGAGCTCGAACCCGCTTTCGGCCAAGGACGACGTCGTCGCCGCCCTCCGCGGACGGCTCGAGGTCCACGCCCGGTACGGGGCGAGGGAGGAGGAGTACCTCGACTTCCTCCGCAGGACCCTCGGGATCCGCCCCCACCTCGTCCTCGACGACGGGGGCGACCTCACCCTCCTCCTCCACGGGGAGGCCGCAGCCCTCGGGGAGGACGTGATCGGGGTCTGCGAGGAGACGACGACGGGCCTTCTGCGCCTGAGGAAGCTCCAGGGGGAGGGGCGGCTCCGGTTCCCGGCCGTGGCGGTGAACGACGCCCGGATGAAGCACCTGTTCGACAACCGCCACGGGACCGGGCAGTCGGTGTGGGACGCCGTGATGCGGACGACGAACCTCCTCGTGGCAGGGAAGCGGGTCCTCGTCGTGGGCTTCGGCCCGTGCGGTCGGGGCATCGCCGACCGGGCCCGGGGCCTTGGGGCCCACGTGACCGTGGCCGAGGTCGACCCCGTCCGGGCCTCCGAGGCCCTCCTCGCGGGGTTCGCCGTCGCCCCAGCCGGGGAGGCGATCGCCCAGGCCGACTTCGTCGTCACGGCCACGGGGTGCGTCGGGGCCGTGGGGTACGAGGACCTCCTCCGGGCCAAGGACGGGGTGGTCCTCGCCAACGCCGGCCACTTCGACGTCGAGATCGACGTCCGGGCCCTGCGGGAGCGGGCCCAGGCCCGTCGGGTGCGGGACCACGTCGAGGAGTTCACCCTGCCGAACGGGAAGCGGGCCTACCTCCTCGCCCAGGGGCGGCTCGTGAACCTCGTCGCCGGGGACGGCCACCCGGTCGAGATCATGGACCTCTCGTTCTCCCTCCAGCTCCTCTCGCTTCTCTGGCTTTCCCGGGAGGGAGGAGGGCTCGCCCCCGGGGTCTACCCCGTCCCCCCCG
>CAKZSO010000020.1 GCA_937921255.1 Candidatus Bipolaricaulota bacterium | reverse complement strand
GATGTACACCTGCCGCCCCTCCCAGACCGTGCCGAGCTTGTTCCCGGCCGCGTCGGAGAAGTAGGGCTGAAAACCCCACGCCGTGCTCGCCAGCACGGCCACCAATAGCCCAATCAGTACACCTTTCCTTGCCAACGTAGTACCTCCTTTTTCACCGATAGATGAAACTCTCACACCCTTCATGATGCCTCCCTTGTGAGTGTTGCCAACCGCTCACCACCTCCCCGATAGAACGCCAACGTTCGTGCGCATCGAGCACAACCTGACCGAATCGTACAACCGCCGTCCCGCCTGGTCAAGTACACAACGCACTCCGCTCGCACGACAACGGCCCGTATGGTAGCCCTCCGCCTCTCCCCGGTCAAATCGGGGTCCCACACCCGTGGTCCGTGGTCCGTACCCTGCCTGCCTGCTGCAGGCAGGTGTCCGACGCAAGACCCGCACCGAACGCCGGACGGCGGGGATGAACCCCGACGCTACAACGGCGGTGCGACGCCCCGCGGCCCGTTCCATCCCATGTCCCATCTTCGGCCTCACCGTACCCCCGCCCGTCCGCCCCGCCGAAGCCACCCCGTCCGGGTGGGGCCGGACGTGTGTCCGTAATCCGTGATCCGTTGCCCGTGGGCCGCGGCGTGGGAGCCCGTGCCCGCGGTCAGGGCCCGCCACCCTTGGGCCAGACGGCGGGACCCCTGCTCCCCCAACAGAGACGTCGGGCCAGGCGCCCGACGCAACCGCCGCTTCACCCGCCGACGACGACGTCAGTCGTCTTCGGCTTCGTCCAACGCCTCCTCGACCTTGTCCAATAGGTCCTCCAGCCGCTCAAGGGCCGACTCCAGCTCCTCCTGGAGCTGGGAAAGCTCGGTGAGGGTCGGCTTCAGCTTCTCGATGAGGTCCTTCTTGGTCACGTAGGCCATCGGCCACCTCCTTTCGCTGTGCGAGGATTCTACGGCCTCCCAGACACTCGTCGCCACAAAACTTGCGGCGGGCGTTCGTCGGACACAGGGTGCGACGCTACGGATCACGAACCACGGACCACGGACTCCCCGTTCTACCGGACCTGGCCGAGGATAAGGGGCTTCGGCCGGGCTCGCTGGGAGCCGATGGTGTAGGCGTCCCTCACGAGCTTCGTCGCCTCGGGAACACGGTCGGGGCGCCCGACGTGGAGCCGGGCCAGGGGCTCCCCCCTCGCCGCCTCATCGCCAACCTTGGCCACGAGCTCAACCCCGGCCCCGGGGTCCACCGCCTGCCCCTTCACCTCGCGCCCGGCCCCAAGAAGCCCGCACGCAACCCCGATCGGGTGCGCCCGCAGCCGCTCCACGTACCCGGAGGCGGGGGAGGGGACTTCGACCACCTGCTGTGCCGTGGGCAGCCGGTCGGGCTCCTCGATCGCCCGGACGTCCCCCCCCTGGGCCGCCACGAGCTCCCGGAACTTCGCCCACGCCCTGCCCCATGCGATCAGGTCCGCCAACCGCGCCCGGCCGGCCTCGGCCGACCCCACCTCGCCGGCCAGAAGAAGGAGCTCGGCCCCCAGGGCGAGGGTCACCTCCCGCAGATCGGCCGGCCCCTCCCCGTGCAGAACCGCAATCGCCCCCTTCACCTCGAGGGCGTTCCCCGCCGCCGTCCCCAACGGCTCGTCCATCGCGGTGATGAGGGCGGAAAACCTCTTCCCAAGCCGATTACCCACCCGCACAAGGGTCTCGGCGAGCTCGCGGGCCTGCGCCTCCTCGCGCATGAACGCCCCGTCCCCGCATTTCACGTCGAGGACGATCGCGTCGGCCCCCCCGGCGAGCTTTTTGGAGAGAACGGACCCAGCAATGAGGGGAAGGGACGGGACGGTTCCGGTCACGTCCCGGAGCTCGTACAGGAGCCGGTCGGCGGGGACGACGTCGGCGGTGTGGTCGGCCACCACGGCCCCCACCCGCTCGGCCTGGCGCCGGATCTCCTCCAGGGTGAGCTCGGTCCGCAGCCCGGGGATCGCCTCGAGCTTGTCGATCGTCCCCCCGGTGTGCCCAAGCGACCGGCCGGAGAGCTTGGCCACCACGAGCCCCGCCGCCGCCATCAGGGGGACGAGGACGAGGGTCACCGTGTCCCCGACCCCGCCCGTCGAGTGCTTGTCCACCTTGACCCCCGGAACCCCGGAGAGGTCAATCCGCTCCCCGCTTTCGGCCATCGCCTGGGTCAGGGCAACGGTCTCCTCCTCGCTCATCCCCCGGAAGTAGACGGCCATCAGGAACGCCGCCATCTGGTAGTCGGGGACCCGCCCGGCGACGTACGACCCCACAAGCCAGCGGATCTCCTCCGGGGCGAGCGCGCCTCCATCCCGCTTCGTCTCGATCAGGTCCACCGCGCGCATCTCTCCCGGATCTTACCCCCGCTCCCCGTGGCCCGGCACCAGCCCCGCCGCCCGTGCCCAGTGGGGGAACAACGGATCGGCCAGGTCGTACTCCCCATCCCGCCGCTCCACCAGCTCCTCCCGCTGCAGGGCCTCCAGGGCCCGCTGGACGTGGGACGCGCTCTTGAGCGCGAACCGCGCGACCGTGTCGGCAGCGAAAAGAGACGCCCCCGCGCCGAGCTCGGCGAGGGCAAGAAGGCACCTCCGCTGGTGGAGGGTCAGCCGCTCCCACAGGCGGCGGTAGTACGCGTCGTGCCAGCCGACGACCGAAGCGAGGGCTTGCGCGAGATCGGCTCCGGTGATCGAACCCCTCCTCGCCCGCGCCCGATCCCACAGCTCGTGGGCGAGGGTCTGGACGAAGTAGGGATGGTCGTCCACGGACTGGCAGAGCTCGGCCGCGAGGTCCGCCGAGAGCTCGATCCCTCCCTTCCGGAAACCCTCCCCGAGGAACGGGACGAACGCGGCCCGCGGGATCCTCCCGAGCCGCAGGGGGCGCCCCATGCGGAAGAACGGGGACCGCTCAGCGGCGAAAAGCTCCTCCATCATCCTGGTCTGGCTTCCCGCGAACACGTAGCTCACCCGGCGGTGCATCTGGAACGCAGCCCGCATCGCCCGCACCAATTCGTCCCCCCCGAGCTCGGCGATCGCGGGGAACTCGTCGAGCGCCACCGCCAGCCTGACCCCGAGGTCCTCGGCCACCCGCTCCGGGAGATCGAGGGCCTCCCCAAGCGTCGCCGGCTCGGCGAGGCGCGGCCCGTAGCCGACCTCGACCTGCACGCGTCCCACCGAGTCGAGGATCAGGCGGGGCTGGAGGCGCGAGAGGAACGCACGCGCCCACCGCCGGACCCGATCGGCGTGCGACTCCGTCCCGTCGAGAACCGCGGAGATGAAGAGCTCGACGAAGCCCTGAACGGACAGGGCGCGCGAGAGATCCACGTACGCCCACCGTTCCCCCCAACGAAGGCGCTGGAACGCCTCGTGGATGAGGGACGTCTTCCCGTAGCGTCGCGGGGAGTAGAGGAACACGTGCTCGCCAGCGCGGAACGCGCGGTGGAGCGCAGCGATCTCGTCCTCGCGATCCACGAACAGGTCACCGGTCACAACCCCGCTGTAGCGGAACGGGTTGTCCATGGGGCCATTATACAACTCTGTATAACACACGGATGTATAACACCACGATGGGTTGGGGAACGCGAGACAATGGTACGGGCCTGGGACCTAGGCGAGCTTGGCCCGCAGCCGGGCCGAGAGGTAGTCGATCGCCCACACGAGGATCACGATCATCAGCATCACGGTTCCGGCCAACGACCACTGCTGCCCGCTCACGTAGGAGTAGAGCCGCTGCCCGATCCCCCCTCCTCCCACCACTCCCACCACCGTTGCCATGCGGATGTTGATGTCCCAGCGGTACAGGGTGAACGAGACGTAGGGGTTGATGATCTGCGGCACCACCGCGTACCGCAGGACGGACAGCCGGCCCGCCCCGGTGGAGGTGATCGCCTCAATGAGCCCGGGGTTGATGCTCTCCAACTGCTCGGCATAGAGCTTCACCAGATCGGCGATCGAGTGCACCCACAGCGCCAGCAGCCCCGCAAACGGGGCCCGCCGCGCCGTCACCCACACCAGAAACACAATCGCCCACACGATGGGCTCGATGGACCGAACGATGCTCATCGTGCCGCGGAGAAGGGTGTACACGATCCGCCCCAGGGGGCCCTTCATGAGGTTGCGGGCGGCAAGGAAACTGAGCGGCACCGCTACGATCACGGAAAACGTCGTGGCCATCACCGCCATGAACACAGTGACGATCAGATCGCGGAAGCTGGCCTGAAGGATCGAGGTGTCGGGGGACACGAGGGCCTGCCAGAACTTGGCCGTGCGCCATGCGTCGCTGATCAACCGCTGGAGGTTCGTCCAAGTCACCGTGACCCCGATCGCGGCCACGACCGTGGCCACCATCACCCCCGCGGTGTACAGCCCGGTGCTCGTCCGGTACCACGGGATGGGTGCCGCTCCGGTGGTCCTCACCCGTTCGAACCGCAACCCGCTCAGCCGCTCGTGGAGGGGGGGCTCAACGAGCAGCGTCAACACCGGCACCACGCTCACGTGCCACGCCAGCCAGTAGACGACCCGCTGCGACAGGCGCGGAGACCCTCCGTCCTCCCGCACGAGCCGCCGGCCGCTCAGCCGCTGGGCGGGTGACACCCCAAACGCCCCCCACAACGCCCCCAGCTCCACGGTCAGCACCCCAAACAGCCACCACGGGATCACGGTGTATCCGTAGATCTTGTGCCCGTACCAGAGGTAGATGTAGGTCACGAGCACCCACAGCAGGGCCACGGCGAGGATGTCGAGGAGGGACCGCGATAGGCCCCGCCCGACCACCGTCAGCTTGGCGCTCACCAGGTCCGCCAGACCTGCCGCCGTGGTCCACGACGGCCGCTCGGACAGGTACCCCTCAGGGTAGTCACGCATCAGGTGATCCTCTCCCGCAGTCGCCCGCTGATGTAGTCCATCAGCCAGACCACAACCACAATGCAGATCACGACAGCACCGACCTTGCCCCACATGCCCTCGTCCTTGTACAAGAAGAGCATGTCGCCAATGCCGCCTCCCCCAACGAGGGCGATGATCGTGGACATCCGCACGTTGATGTCCCACCGGTAGAGGGTGAACGCCCAGAAGCTCGGAATCACCTGGGGGATCACCGCGTGGCGGATGACCTCCCACCGCGACCCGCCGACGGCCAACACCGCCTCCAGCGGCCCTGGATCGATCGACTCCACTTGCTCGGAGTAGAGCTTCCCAAGCGCGGCGATCGTGTGAATGGTCAACGCAAGAACACCGGCGAACGTCCCCCATCCCACCCACACCGCGAACACGGACGCCCAGAGGATGGTCTCGATCGACCGGAACACGTTGAAGAACCCGCGGACGAGGCCGTACACCGCCCACCCGGCAGCGTTGAACCCCATGATGTTCCGCGCCCCGGCAAACGAGACCGGGAAGGCGAACAGGGCCCCGAGAACCGTCGCCAGGAGGGCCATGAAGATCGTAACCACCATCAGGTTGAGGATCGAGTGGGACAGCCCCCGCCGGACAAACACCGGATCGGGCTGGAGGAAGTACTCGAAGTCGGGGTTCCCCAGCTCGCGCCACATCTCCACAACCCGCGACGTCTCGGTCCATCCCGTCCGAACGACGAACGGCCCGGCATCCGCGGTCCCTTGGTTGCGGACGACCACGGTGAGGGTGACCGGCTGGCCCCGCCCGAGGTCGGGGTTGAGCGGGCTGTGGGTGATCGAACTGATGACGAGATCGGGCCCCGCGGTCGCCAGATCGAGGGTCAGCCGCTGGGCGTTGTTCGTCGCGTCGCTCTCGGCAACTTCGTTCCCCACGTCGGCGATGGCGGTGAACACCTGCGGACTCGTCGTGAGGACCACCGGGTACGAGATCGAGACCGCCTCCCTCCCCGGCAGAGCACTGACCCCCGCGTCATAAGCGGTTTCACCGGTCTGCAACCGCACCATGAACGGACCCGCATCCGCGGGGCCTTGGTTCCGGACAACGACCTCGACCTCGAACGGCTGCCCCAACCCTCGACTGCGGTCCCACGAGCGGGGGATGATCGCCTCGATCACCAGGTCAGGACGGCTGGCATTGAGATCGAGCGTGATGCGCTGGGTGTTGTTCACAGTGTCGCTCTCCGCCACCCGGCCCTGGGGGTCGGCGGTGACGGTGAACACCTGCCGAGCCTCGGCCAGGGTGGCCGGAACCCGCAGCGTCGTCGCCTCCCCGGAGCGCAGCGCCGGCACCCGCGCGTCGCGCGTCGTGGACACGGGCCGCAGCCGTTCGAACAGGACCGGCACGTTCACCTCGGCGATCAACCACCCGAGCCAGATCGTGAACACGGCCAGGAACACGCTCATCACGCCCCACTGCGTGAGCAACGCCGCGCGGGCGGGCGTCCCGGAAGCCCGCGGCGCGGGAACAAGCCTCGTCCCGCTGAGTACCTCGTGCAGAAGGGGGCGTCGCAGGACGGCGAACGCAGGCTGCACGGGAACGGTAAGGGACCAAACAACGGCCCTCCGCAGCCGCTGCCCCAGCCTTGGACGGGCTCCGCTCACGCTGACCACGTTGAGGCCCCACACCCGCTGTCCAAGACTGCGCCCGAGCGCCCGACACAGCGCCGCCATCTCCAACGTGCCCGCCACAACCAGCGGCCAGCCCCAAGCGGGCAGGGTCAGCGTGCCGTACCAGTCCACGTGAACGGTGTACCAGTAGTGATTGAGGAGGTACATCACCCCGTAGGCGACGTACCCCCAGACGAGCCAGTCAAGGAAGAACGACAGGAGACGGGTCTTCAGCGGGAGGGCAGGGGAGGAATCGGCCATGGGTTCAGCGAACCTCGACTTCCTCCGCGTCTTCGCCGTAGATCTCCTTGAACTTCGCGTTGTCAATCAGCTTCGGCGGGCCGTCGAACACGAGCTGGCCGTCCTTGAGGGCGATGATCCGTGTCCCGTACCGTCGCGCCAGGGATAGGAAGTGGAGGCTGGCGAGCACGGTCACGCCGCGCTCGCGGTTCATCCACTCGAGGTACTGCATGATCGAGTGCGACGTGGCTGGGTCGAGCGCGGACACGGGTTCATCGGCAAGAAGCAGCTCCGGGTCCTGCATCAGGGCCCGGGCGATCCCCACCCGCTGCTGCTGACCGCCGGACAGCTCGTCGGCCCGCACGTACGCCTTCTCCCGCAGTCCCACGCGGGCCAGGTTCTCCAGGGCCCGCTCCCGGTCGTCCTGCGAGAACAGCCCGATCATCGCCTTCCACGTCGGCATGTAGCCGAGCCGGCCGGTGAGGGTGTTGGCGATGACCGTGGACCGGCGGATGAGGTTGAACTGCTGGAAGATCATCCCGATCCGACGGCGAACCCTCCGCATCCGTGACGGGGAAAGACCCGTGATCTCCACCCCGTCAAGGACGATCTTCCCCCTGGTCGGCTCGATGAGGCGGTTGATGCAGCGGAGGAGAGTGGACTTGCCAGAACCGGACAGACCAATGACCACGAGGAACTCCCCCTTGGCCACGGTAAACGACAGATCGCGCAGGGCCACCACCTGCCCGCGCTCGTAGACCTTGGTCAGATCCTCGATCCGAAGGTAGGCGTCCGTCATGAGAAGACCGGCTGTGGGAGCCTAGGCTCCCACAGCCGATCCGATCTCGTGTCTACCGCTCGGGCACCGGCAAGCCAACCAGAACTCGGTACGCATCGTAGTACGTGTCGTCGATCTCCTCGGCGTCGTACCACTCGTAGAAGTTGCGGTTGCTCCACAGCGGATACCCCTCGCCGCGGATGTGCTCGAGAATCGCCGCGACAAGGATGTCCTGAAGGTCCTCGGGGAACCCAGGCGAGAACGCAATGCAGTCATTCGGCAGTGGGCCGATGACGTCCACGATCCCGATCTTCTGAACGATGTCCCAGTAGTCCCCATACAGGCCCGTTCCCGCAAGTGCGTACCGCATATCGCGAACCTCGCCGCGCAGCTCGGGCGGGTAGAGGGCGTTGTTCTGCCGATCCCAGATCCACTTCTCGGGGTCGTCACCGAACTCCCAGCGGGGGCCCTTGTAGTTAGCCGGCGGAGTTGGAGGTGAGCCGTAGCCGGTGCAGAAGTCGCCCTGGCGCTCCATGAGCGCGATGATCGAGTTCGTGTGTCCGCCGGATTTGACCACCCCGGCGAACTGGATGCCCCGCGCCTGAAACGCCATGTTCGGGAACACGTAACCCGAGGTGGATCCCTCGCTGTTGTAGATCCAAACCTTGCCCGCGAGGTCGTCGATCGTCTTGATCCCGGAGTCGCGCCAGGCGTAGATGCTGGCGAAGTAGTAGCTGTAGCCCTGCCGTACCGCAGCAAGCCGCGGGGTCGCCTGGTAGTTCGTCTCGATCGCAATCCGCGCGTACTGATCCGTGGTCGGGACGCCCATCACGTTCCCTTGGGCCGCCTTGAACGCCTCGATCAGCGACGCGTAGTCGGGCATCACCCGCGGCACGATGTACAGGCCCGTCGCGCGGCCAATGTCGATCACGATCTGGGTTGCCACATCCTGGATCACCGTGGGCCGGGTAGAGGGCGGGAACACCCAGATGATCGGGTTCCCCCGCGTCCCGAGCGCCTGGGCGAGGCCCGTCGCCCCGAGCGCCACCGTTGCCACCAACACTGCCAGCAGAGTCCGCTTCACAGCACCACCTCCTAGGTGTGACATAGTATACACGGGGCCGCGCTACCCCTCTCCCTGGAGGAGGCCGTCCCGCGCCTGGACGAGCGCCCGCACCTGGCCCTCCTCGACCGCGTTCCCCACCTTCCCGCCCACCTTGAGCGCGGTCCCCACGATGAACCCGTCGGCATCGGGGAACCGGGCAACGGTGGCGGGCCCGACCCCGCTTCCCACGAACACGGGGAGGCCGGAGGCGGCCTTCGCGACGTGCACGTCCGCGGGGAGCGCGGGGTCGCCCGTCCCTCCCCCCGTGACGATCAGGGCGTCGGGGCCGTTGCGGGCCGCGTCTCGGGCCGCCGCCCCGAGGTCCCCAAGGTGAACGGCGTGCTTCACGTGGACGTCGGCCAGGACCGCCACCTCGGCCCGGAGCCGCCGGCGGAGGTCGAGGACGTCCCGCGCCTCGCCTTCAATCACGCCCTGATCCGTGAACGCAACGCCCGAAAACACGTTGACGCGGATGAACGACGCCCCGGCAAGGGACGCGATCGCCATCGCCGCGACCCCGTCCGAGCGGAGGACGTTCACCCCGAGGGGGATCCGCGCGCTGCGGGCAAGCTCCCGAACCACGATCGCCAGGGCGGCGATCGTCGTCGGGTCGGCCTTCTTCCGGAACGGGGCGTCGCCGAAGTTCTCCACGATCGCCCCGTCCGCCCCGCCCGCCTCGAGGGAGGCAAGATCGGCCCGGGCGCGGGCGAGAACCCCGGGGAGGCCTCCCCCGGAATCGAGCGGCGCCCCCGGCAGGGGGGGAAGGTGGATCACCCCAATCACGGGACGGGATCCGGGGGGCCAGGGAAGGGGCATCCCTACCCCGCGACGGACCGGGCGGCCGCGACAAACCGCCTCACCCGCTCCTCGTCCACCGGGGCGGTGGGGTCCCCCCCCCGCTTCAGGCTCGATCCCACGATCACCCCGTCGGCCCAGCGGAGAAACGAGCCCACGTTCTCCTCTGTTGTCCCCGACCCGAGGAGCACCGGCCGGGTGGCAAGCTCCTTCGCCCGCCGGACCTTGTCCAACTCGGGGGCGCTCCCCGTCATCCGGCCGGAGACGATCAAGGCATCGGCCCCGTAGAACTCCGTCCACTCGATGTGGGTCTCCAGATCAATCCCCGGAAACCGGACGGCGTGCTTCTTGTCCACGTCGCAGAGGAGCTTGACCCCCTCGGCGTGGAGCTCCTTCCGCTTGCGGAGGAGCTCGGCGGCGCAGCCGTGGTCGAGCTCGCCCGTGTCCCACACCTGGGCCCCGGTGAGGAGGCAGACCCGGATGAACCGGGCGCCGGCGGCCAGGGCGATCGCCAGGGCCACCACCCCCCCGTTGTGGACGACGTTGATCCCCACCGGAACGGACACCTCCTCGACCACGGCCCGGGCGGCCACGGCGTGGGCCGCGCTCTCCTCCGGGGGCACCGCCCGCCCC
>CAKZSO010000019.1 GCA_937921255.1 Candidatus Bipolaricaulota bacterium | reverse complement strand
CCGGGAAGGGAGCGGTGCCGAGGAGACGGCGGAACCCGTCGATGTAGCGTCAGTGGAACACAGGGGTCACGGATGACGACCACGGTCAGGCGAACAGCGTGGGCGTCAAGCGGTACACTGTCCACCAAAGCGGGGCAACTCCATGTCAAAGGGAGGAGGGGCAGTTCTGTGGCGTCAACTGTCCCTGCTGGCTTCTTGCTTCTTCTTCCATGTTGATCCGATTGCCGCTCCAAACACAATGCCCAGCCCAACGCCCAAACCTACATTCCCCAGAGCAAGTCCCATCCCGGCCCCAAGGGTAATACCAACCCCAACCCCAATCCCAACCGGGTTCTTGATCCCAGCACGCTCTGCTTCCGCCATATCGGCCCCCTCCCCTTCAGTCACGAGCCCGCATCGGCGGCGCGGCCTGTCCGCATCCGCTGCATGCGATTTGTTCCTGTCTGCTTCTATGCAGCCTATTGTGGCCGATGTGGCCGATCATGTCAAGTGACCCCTCTTGGTGCGCCAGGAGATCGTTACCAGGCGGAGGGGTTGGTGACGGGGTGGTTGAACGAAGGCGGTGCTCCTCCTAAGAGAGCTTGCCAACAAGGAAAGGAGGAGCAGGGGGCAGTGGATCTTGCCTACAAGGAAGCGTAGGGCATGAGCCGGGAGGCGGCAAGGATGCGGCTGGGGGAGGCGTACATCGAGACGGGGAGCATCGCCGAGACCGCGCGCCGATGGCCCACCTCGCGGAACGTCGTCCGGAAGTGGGTCGAGCGCTATCGCGCCGGCGGAGTGGAGGGACTGGGCGATCGGTCTCGCCGTCCCCACCGCTCTCCCAGCCAGACCCAAGCCCAGACCGAGGAGGTTGTAGTCGAAGCGAAGAAGGCCACAAGCTACGGCCGGAAGAAGCTCGCCTGGTACCTGTGGCGGGAGAAAGGGCTCGTTCTTTCCCCGCACACGATCCGCCACATCCTCCGTCGGAACGGGTTCACGGGGCACAAGACGAAAAGGAAGACGTTCCACCCTGCCCACTGGGCGTAGGAGGAAGAACACCCGTTCTCGCTTGCCCAGGTGGACGTGAAGGACGTGCTCGACAAGGGGGCGCTGGGAACCAAGCTCTGGGATCATCGGGCGAAGCGGAAGCTTTCCCGGTACCCGTGGACGTTCCTCGAGGGGCGGACGAGGCTTCGGTTCCTAGCCTGGAGCCACGAGATCACCCTCACCAACGGGTTGTGCTTCATGGCCCTGGTGATGCTGTGGCTGCGGGGGCACGGGATCGAAGGAGAAGTGGCGTGGCCGACGGACTGGGGGGAGGAGTTCGGGGGCAGTAACCCCCAGAAGCTCCACCGGCTCCAGGAGAGGTACTACGCGCCCCTGGGGGCGAGGTTGGCGCGGATCCCGCTGGGGTGAAAGGAACACAACGGGCGGGTCGAGCGATCCCACCGCACGGACGACGAGGAGTTCTATCTGCCGTTCCTGGGCAAGGTGTACACCGAAGAGGGGTTGCGGAAGAAAGCAGCAGGGTGGGTGTACTACTACAACCTGGAGCGGCCGCACTACGGGGAGGGGATGGACGGGAGACCGCCGTTCCAGGTGCTGCGCGAGCTCGGGTACGATCTACCCCAGGAGTTCGCCCTCTTCCCGCCCCTGGTGCTCGATCGAGTCAGTGCCGACTGGGCCCTCAGGGGTGGTAACGATCTCTTGGCCCATTACACCAATCTGGACGAATGACCGCGACTTTCGGGGGCTGGGTATCGAGGTCTACACAACCGCCCAGCTGGCTGCCATGTGCGACGAAAGCACCCTTCCGGGCCAGGGCTGAGGGGGCAACCGTGAGGCATCGTGACCATCTGCGTAGTTCTTCCCGATGGAAGAGAAGGATCCAACAGCCGTGAACATCCGACAGCTCTCAATGGACGATTACGACGACCTCATCCGCCTGTGGCAGGAGGCGGGCCTTCCGTCTCGACCGCATGGCCGGGACAGCCGGGAGGCGATCGCCCGCCAGACGGAGGGAGGCACGTCCCTCTTCCTCGGAGCGGAAGAGGGCGGAAAGCTCGTCGGCGCGGTCCTGGGAACGCACGATGGGCGCAAGGGCTGGATCAACCGGCTCGCCGTCCATCCCTCCCATCGCCGACGAGGGATCGACCGGGCGCTCGTTCACGCAGCGGAAGCACGCCTGGAGGCGATGGGGATTGAGGTCATCGGCTCGCTCATCGAGGACTGGAACGAGGAATCGATGACGTTCTTCGCCCGGCTGGGGTACGTCGCGCACAAGGACATCGCCTACTTCTCCAAGCGCCGCTCCCCAGAAACGTAGGGCGCCCTCCATCGGGTCGGAGGAGCCTTCCCCCCGCTAGTTCACAGAGCTGAGGCGTCCCTTCACGATGTTAGCGACGATCACGAGGCTCGCCGAGAGGCCGATCATCAGGATCCCAAGCGCCGACACCCTCCCCCACAACCCATCGTAGGCGTAGCGCATGATCTGAACCGACAAGACCTCGCTCCCGGGACGGGCAAGCACCGCGGAGACGCTCAGCTCGCGCACGAACATCGCCGCCATCAACACCCACGCCGAGAGAACACCCGGGGCGATCAAGGGCACGGTCACCCGCCGCAGGGTGCCCAGGAAGCCGGCCCCGCAGACCCGAGACGAGTCCTCGAGGTCGTGGTGGACCTGGATGAAGGCACTGGTGAGGGGGCGGACGCCGTACGGGAGGTAGGTCCCGATGTAGGCGACGAGCAGCGCCCACAGGGTCGCGTAAATGGGCGTGCGGATCAGGAACCACATGAAGCCCACGCCGATGATCAGTCCTGGAAACGAGAACGACAGGAACACAAGCGAGTCGAGGAGGCTCGTCGCCCGCCCTTTGGTCTTGACGAGCACGTAGGCGATGAACACCGAGAGGAGTACGCCGAGAGTCGCCCCGCCCACGGCGAGCAACGCCGTGTTCCCGATCGAACGAATGGCGATCCTATCCTGAAGCACAGCGTTCCAGTTGGCCAACGAAAATAAGGTCAGGGCCCGGCTTCCCGGCATCACCGTGTACGGGAGGAACGACATGTACCCGAGCGTCAGCGCCGGGATCACGATGAGCACGCAAAACAGGACCGCCACGATCCCGAAGAACAGGTACCGCAGCCGGCCAAGGTTGACCACGGTGGGTCGGAACCCCTTCCCGGTAACGGTCACGAACCGCTCGCTGGCCGAGGTGAGGTAGCGGTAAAGGAGGATCAGCGAGATCGCCGAGACGAGGACGATCACTCCCAGCGCCGCCGCGCGGCCGTAGTCGGGCGACCACCCCACCGAGATGACGCGGTAGACGTAGGTCGTGAGCACCTGGATCCGGCCAGGGATTCCAATCATCTGCGGTACTGCAAACGCAGCCAGGCTGCGAATCACCGCAAGCATGAACGCCGCCAAGATCGCCGGCCGGAGCATCGGCAACGTGATCTTCATCAGGGTCCGCACATTCGACGCTCCGCTCACCCGCGACGCCTCCTCCAGGCTGATGTCGAACGAGTACAACGCGGGTGAGATCACCATGAACGTCACCGGAAGATCGAGGAGGCCCTCGAGGAAGATCATCCCCCCCAGGGAGTAGATGTTGAGCGGGCCCCAGCTTGTCCCAAGGAGAACCCGCAGCCACTGGTTGAGGATCCCGTTCGTCGGGTTGAGGAGGATGATCCACGCCGCGGCGAACAGGACGTGGGGGAACATCATCGGAATCAGGGGCAGAATGCTGAACGCCCGCTTGAGGGGGATGTTCGTGCGGACGCTGAGGTAGGCCAGGAACGTCCCAAGTACCGTCGAGAACAGGGCCGAGCCGAGGGTGAAGAGGACCGTGTTGAGGAGCACCCGAGGAAGCGAGGGATCGGAGTAGGCGGCGATGTACTTGGCGAGCGTGAACGTCCCCAGCGCGCCCAACCCGCGGGAGAAGCTCCCCAAGAGGAGCATCACCACCGGGCCCACGGTGAGGGAGGCGACCACCAAGATCAGCGCCGCGACGAACAGGGTCCGCGGCGGGACAGCGCCCCGAAGCCAACCGCGCGCGTTCATGACTGCGGCCGAAGCACGCGGCACCACTCGGGGCGGACCCTGAGCCGAACCTGCTCCCCCTCGGTCACGCGATCGCCCAGGCCCAGCTTCGCGAGGATCTCGACCCCGTTGACCTCCACCCGCACCTCGTAGGCCTCGCCGGTGAACAGGGATGCCTTGACCCGGGCGTCGAACTCGTTGAGCCCTCCGCCTTCCCCCGACCGGACCAGCTCGACCGATTCCGTTCGGAAGTACATCGTCACTTCCTGGCGCGGGGTGACCTCCGCCGGCGCTGCTGCCTTCAGGCGGCCCAATCGCGTGTCCGCCACGACGAAGGCGTCCCCGTCGTGGGAGACGACCTTTGCCTGAACGAAGTTCGCCCGGCCGATGAAGTCAACCACGAACGGGTTGTCGGACTGGAAGTAGAGCTCCGTCGGTGTGCCCCGCTCCACGATCGCCCCCCGGTGCATGACCGCGACCTCGTCCGAGATGGCGAGGGCCTCCACCCGGTCGTGGGTGACGTAGATCGAGGACAGCCCAAGCGAGGTGATGAACGCCCGCAGTTCCTGGCGCGTGCTCTCGCGCAGTTTGGCATCGAGGTTGCTGAGCGGTTCGTCGAACAGAATGACCTTGGGTTCGGCCACCAGCGCCCGGGCCAAGGCCACCCTCTGCTGTTGGCCCCCGCTGAGCTTGGTCGCGGGGCGGTTCTCCAGGCCCTCCAGCTGAACCATGTCCAACACCGCCTTCACCCGCCGCATGATCTCGGGACGGGGAACCCTGCGCAGCCGAAGCGGGTACGCCACGTTGTCAAGCACGGTCATGTGAGGCCAGATCGCGTAGGACTGAAACACCATGCCGAGGCCCCGGCGCTCGGGGGGGAAGGCGATCCCGCGGGCTTTCGACCACACGACCTCATCCCCCACCGCGATCTCTCCCCGGTCGGGGTTCTCCAGACCAGCAATGCAACGAAGGAGGCTGGTTTTCCCACACCCCGACGGGCCGAGCAGGGTGAGGATCTTGCGCGGTGGGGTGATCAGCGAGACCCGATCGAGGGCCTTGACCTCCTCGTGCTTGGATCGAAAGGTCTTCGTTAGCTCAGTGACCGATACCCGCACACCGACATCCTTTTCTCTGAGGGACCACGGGGTGGCCTACCGGTAGGCCGACAGGCCACCCCAGTGAGCTATCTACTTGAAGATCCCGGCAAAAAACTGACTCCAGGTCTGAATCTCTTCGTCGGAGAGGTCGCGGATCGGCCGGACCACGGTCTGGTCAATCCCGGAAACCGGTGGGTAGATCCCTTCGTAGAGCACGTACTCACCGACCTTGTCGGCCAGGAGCTTCATCGAAACGTCCGACAGCCAGAAGTCAATGAACAACTTGGCGGCCTCGGGGTGGCGAGGATTCTTCACGATGGCGATCGCCCGCGGCGAACCGAACAGGCCTTCCGTCACGTTCGCCCAGCCCAGCGGAGCCGGGGCTTTGGTGATGATGTACTTCGGCATCGAGATCCCGAGCACCCGCTCGCCACGGGCGATCGGATCGGGCGTGGGGCCGAACGACGCCACGTACAACGGGCGGTTCGCGGCGATCCCCCGCAACCACTGGACCCAATCCGCCTCGCTCTCGAACACCTCTTCCTTGAGGGCCACAAGCCACGAAATCGTGGTGGCGTGGACGGTGGGATCGGGCATCAGGAGCTTGTCCCGCCACTTCGGGTTCGCCAGGTCGAGGTACGACGTCGGCACCTCGTGGGCAGCAAGGAGCTCCGTGTTGTACAGAATGCACACGTACTCGATGCCGAACAGCTGGATGACCCCGTCCTCGTCGAGCGCCCACTCCGGATAGAGGGACGCATTCGGAGAGACATAGGAGCCGAGCACACCCTGATCCTTGAGGATCTGGAGGATCGGGAGCGGCCCCTGGACCACGTCCGCGAGGAGCTTCCCGGCCTGGAACTCGGTGAGCACGGTGGGGATGAACTTGTCCGTGGCCACTCGGACGTACTCCGCGTTGAATCCGTAGGTGCTCGCAAAAGCGGCCAGGACTGGCTCAATTGCGGTGATGTTGGCGTAGAACGTGACCTTGCCTTCGGCCTTCGCCGCGTTCACGTCGGCTTGGCCCCACGCAGCGAACGCGACCACCAGCAGACAGACAAGGGCGGTGAACAGACGAGATCGGACTAGCTTCACTCGATACCACCTCCGCGCTGAATGTAGCTTCGGCGTGTGGCTTGTTCAACACGGATAGCAGGAGGGAAGTGGACGGACTGCCCGGCGCGGGCCCGGTCGATCATCCCCGTGCGCCCGAACACCCGCCATCAGCGGGCGGCCTGGATCGGCCTCGTTCGGATTCGCCTCGCGGGGAAGAACTCGAACAGATCGACCGTCTCTGCCCGTCCCTCCACAGTCTCGGGATGAGAGCGGCAGATCTCGACCCCAGTCGCGAAGTCCTTGTCCTCGATCTCGACCGCAAGCGTGCAGTGGAACACGATGTTCCCCGGCGTGTACAGCCGGTTGCACGAAAGCCCGCGTGCATGGGCAAGCGCAACGTGGGCCGCGTGGGCCCGTACCAGGTCGGGCGAGAGCACGGCGTGGAGGTACAACGTAGGCTTCTCGCCCAGGAACGCGCCGAACGGAATGAGCTTCAGGAACGGATCGGTCACCTCCAGGGCGTCGACGAGGGCCGCGAGCACCGCGGGGTCCCCGTCTGCAAACAGGGAGAACGTAACGTGGGGAGGAAGGCCGAGCTGTCCAGGAGTCCTGCCCACCCCAGACGCTTCGAGCGCCTTCCAGAGGAGGAGGACCGTTCGGTTCGTCTGTTCGTCGAGCGTCAGTCCAATTCCGTAGGGCATGCACAGCCTGGGGCCGGGTAACCGGTGACAAGGAGGTCGTCGCCCACGCGCTCGATTGCTAGGTCGCGGACCGGGATTCCCTGGGCAGGCTCGTCCACCCCATCTCCACCCACCGCGGAGACAGCGGCCCGCCCGCCGAGGATCAGGGGCGCGTAGAAGAACGCGACCTTGTGGACGAGCCCCTGGGACAGGAACGAACCGGCGATCTCGGACCCGCCCTCGACGAGGAGAGAGTCCGTCTCCTCCCCCAACCGCTGGAGGAGCGCCCGCAGGTCCACGCGGCCGCCTTCTCCGGGCAGCCGCCACACCTCGGCCCCCCTCTTCCGGAGCTCGGCTTCGACCTGGGGTGGCATCCGGTCGGTGGTGGCGACGACGGTCCTCGCCCCGGGGGAGAGGACCTTCGCCCCAAGGGGAATGCGCCCCCCGGAGTCGAGGACGACCCGCAGCGGCTGGGGTCCTTCGACCCCGCGGACGGTCAGGGAAGGGTCGTCCGCGAGCACGGTCCCCACCCCGACGAGGATCCCCCCGTACCGGGTGCGGAGGACGTGGACCGCCCGCCGCGACTCGGGTCCGGTGATCCAGCGCGAGCGCCCGGTTCGGGTCGCGATCTTCCCGTCAAGACTCAGGGCGAGTTTAAGGACGACGAACGGAGTCCGGGCCCGGATCCAGTGGAAGAAGGCCTCGTTCAGCTTCCGGGCCTCGTCGGCGAGTACCCCCTCGACCACCTCCACCCCCGCCTCCCGGAGGCGAGCCAGGCCCCGGCCGTCCACCCACGGGTTGGGATCCCGCGTGGCGACGATCACCCGGCGGATCCCAGCCCGGAGGATTGCGTCGGTGCACGGGGAGGTCTTCTTCCCCGGGAAGTCCACGCACGGCTCGAGGGTGAGGTAGAGATCTGCCCCCCGCGCCCGCTCCCCGGCCTCGAGAAGGGCCACCGCCTCGGCGTGGGGGCCGCCGCAGACGGCGTGGTAGCCCTCCCCGACCACCACGCCGTCCCGGACGACCACCGCCCCGACGAGGGGGTTGGGGCGAGTCCAGCCCCACCCCCGTCGGGCGAGCTCGAGGGCCCGCATCAGGAACGCTTCGTGGCCCTCGCCCATAGCTCCCGCGCCGCCGCGGCGGGGTCAGTCTTCCCGAAGATCGCCGATCCGGCCACGATCACGTCCGCCCCGGCCTCGACCACGGCCCGAACGTTCTCCGGCCCGATCCCCCCGTCCACCGCGATCTCCACCGCTCGGTCCCCGATCTCCCGCCGGAGAGCCCGGATCCGGTCCAGGGCCCCGGGGAGGAACGCCTGGCCTCCGAACCCCGGCTCCACACTCATCACAAGAACGAGGTCCACACTGTCCAGGTACGGAAGGACCTCCTCCAGAGGCGTCCCCGGCCGAAACGAGATCCCCGCCTTGCACCCTAGGCTGCGGACCACGCGCAGGGCTTCGTCCGGGGGATCGGCGGCCTCGACGTGAACCGTGATCGAATCCTGCGAACCGACGCGAAACTGGCGCGCGTAGCGGACGGGGCGCTCGATCATCAGGTGGATCGCGAACGGGAGCCGGGTGTGGGGGCGGAGGGCATTGGCGACCGGAGGGCCGAACGTGAGGTTGGGGACGAAGTGCCCGTCCATCACGTCCAGATGAAGGAGGTCCACCATCGCCTCCACCCGCTGGACGTCTCGGGCGAGGTGGGCGAAGTCCGCGGCGAGGATCGAGGCGGCGAGCTTCACTACCGGCGGCGGTTGGCCATCGCGAGCATCGAGACGAGCTGGAGCGCGGCCATTGCTGCCGCGGCGACGTAGGTCAGGGCCGCAGCGGTGAGAACCTGCCGGACACCGTTGAGTTCCTCGCGGGTCACGATCCCGCCCGAGCTCAACGCAGCCACCGCCCGCCGCGAGGCGTTGAACTCCACAGGCAACGTGACGAGGGTGAAGAACACCGCCGCGGAAAAGAGGAGGATCCCCACGTTGATCAGCATATCGGACTGGAAGAACAGGCCGACGAAGAACAGCGGAAACGCGAGCTGGGATCCAAAGCTCGCCACGGGGACGATCGTCGAGCGGAGGGCCAGCGGGGCATAGCCGTGGGCGTGCTGGATCGCGTGCCCGGCCTCGTGGGCCGCCACGCCGACCGCGGCCACGGAGTTCGAGCCGGGGGCCGAGAGGCGAAGCGCCTTCCGGCGGGGGTCGTAGTGGTCGCCGAGCGGTCGGTCGGTTCGCTCGATCCTGACCCCGCTCACCGCCGCTTCCTGGAGGATCAGCTCCGCCGCTCGCTCGGCGGTGACCCGCTTCTGAATGGGCACGTGCAGGTACTTGGCGTACGTGCTCCGCACCTTGTACTGGGCGTAGATCGACAGGATCAGCGCCGGCAGGAGCACGATCAGCGTTTCCGGGTAGAACAGCCAGAACATCGGTACACCTCCTTAGGATCCAAGGCGATTGTAGCCCGGGTGAGGGAGAGGGCCGTAGGCCGGATTCTGTCGTGGAGGGCCATTCATCTAGGCGGCCTACCCGGAGGCATCGGACGGGCCATCCTCAACCGCCTCCCTATTTGGCCTTGCTCCGGCTGGGGTTTGCCATGCCCGGGAGCCTCGCGGCCCCGGCGGTGGGCTCTTACCCCACCGTTTCACCCTTGCCCGCGCCCGAGATGGGCCGTTGGCGGTCTCTTCTCTGTGGCACTTTCCAGGGGTCGCCCCCTCTCGGATTGCCCCGAGCAGCCTGCCCGGCGGAGTCCGGACCTTCCTCAGGGTTTCCCCCGCGGCCCCCTGGCCGTCTCCCTACCGCAGGCCGGCCCTCGTGAACTTGCACCGAGGGCACACCCACAGTATACCCCTGAACGACGTCCGCCGGCGCAGGGGGCGGAGGCAGTGGGGGCAGAACAGCGCGCGGACGAGGAGAACGAGCCCACCGGTCCCAAGAACCGCGAGAACGACGTACACCCACGTCCAGGAGCGCCGCCGCTCGACCCGCTCTTGGGAGCCGGAGACGAGGAGGTCGAGGAGCCTTTCGGCAAGGTTTGTAGCGGCAACCGCAGGCTGGGCGCGGTTCGTCGCGACCCGCGCCTCGGCGAGGATCTCCTCCCACGCCGAGGATGCCACCCGCGCCCGCGCCGCCTCGCCCAGGCATGCCTCGACCCGCCACCGCCGGTCCTCGCCCCGCAGGAAGACGACGAGGGCCGCGTCCGGGGGAAGGCGCCACGCGGAGAACACAGCCCCGGCGTACGCCGCCGGGTCCGAGAACGGGTCGTGCCACGACGCGAGATAGACGAACGATAGGCCCTGCCCGCGAAGGGAACCGATCAGGCTCTCCAGCCGCTCCCGGTCCGCCCGCTGCAGGGTCTGGCCCCAGTCGTTGATCGCGCCGACCTGCTGGGGGAGCTCCGGACGGGGTTGGGCTGCCCCTAGGACGGCCGCCAGTAGAGGAACCGCGAACAGTGCTCGCAGGTCACAGCCTCCCGATCGGCCTTCACCTTCTCCACGGTCGTGTCCACGAGCCGAAGGTGGCACCCCCCGCACACTCCCCCCACCACCGGCACCACGGGGTTTCCCCCCCCCGCAAGGAGGCGCTCGTAGGTCCCCCGGAGGTGGAACGGGACCTCCTGGAGGAGCTTCTCCCGCTTCGCTCGCTCGCGGTCGCGCTCGGCCACGGTCTCGGCCCGGCGGCGCTCCACGGCATCCCGCTCAGCCTCGAGCCGCGCCCGCCGCGCGTTGTGCTCGGCGGTGTCCGCCACGAGCTTCTCGTCGTCGGCGTCCGCCTCCGCCATCAGGCGCAGGGCCTCATCGGCGAGGAGGTCCAGCCGCCCGCGGAGGAAGGTCAGCTGCTCCCGCAGATGCTCCATCTCCTTGTAGGGGATGATGTCGTGGTCGAGCTTGTGCTGGTAGCTGCGAATCCTCGCGTCCGTGTCGTCGGCCTCGCCGGACTTGGCGAGGGCCGCCAGGCGCAGGGTGCGGTTCCTGTCCTGGCGGAGCTTGAACCCCTCGTCCTCCGCCCGGAGCCGGTCGTCGAGGTGGTTCGTTTCCCGCTCGAGGTCGGCGAGCCTCCCGTCGAGCGCGCGAAGGAGGGCGTCCGCCTCCGACAGGGCAAGGAGTCGGGCCAGGGTATCGTTCATCGTTCCTCCACCTCGAGGTCCGGAAACCGCTTGCGGACGAGCCCTCCCACGTGGGAGACGAACGGGCGTTCCGTCTCCCGGTGCCCGAACGCAACCGCCGTCAGGCCCGCCTCGGCCGCAGCGAGGCCGCGGTGGTGGTCGAGCTCGCCCGTGAGGTAGAGGTCCGCGCCGGAGGCGAGGGCCTCCTCTCCGAGGTCTCCTCCGCTCCCCCCGCACAGGGCCACGCGGCGGACCTCCCGCTGGAGGTCCCCGTACACGGCCTGGGGCTTAACCCCGCCGAGGGCGCGGCCGAACGAACGGACGACGTCCCGTGCCGGGGCCGGCCCTGGGAGGTCGCCCACCCGGCCGAGGCCGTGGAGGGAGAACGCGTTCTCGAGCGGGTAGACGTCGTAGGCGCTCTCCTCGTAGGGATGGGCCAGTCGCATTGCGGCGAGGACTTGGGGCAACCGCTCCGCGGGAACGACCGTCTCCAGCCGGACCTCGGGGACGCGCTCCTCCACCCCGACCTCGCCGAGGAACGGGCGCGTCCCCGCGCCGGGGAGGAACGTCCCCGTCCCGGGGGCGCGGAACGAGCAGTGGGCGTAGTTCCCGATGTGGCCGGCTCCGGCCCCGAACAGGGCCTGGGCCACGGCGTCCTCGTGCCCCTGGGGGACGAACACGACGAGCTTCAGAAGCCTCCCCCGCCCCTGGAGGGGCCGCGCTCCCTCAACGCCCAGGAGCCCAGCGAGCACCTCGCCCAGGCCACCCCGGGCCGAGTCGTACGGGGTGTGAACGGCGTAGCACGCGGTTCCAGAGGAGAGCAGCGCCTTCAGCTTCGCCCCGAGGGGCGTCTCCGGAAGCACGCGGTCGAGGGGCCGAAACAGGAGCGGGTGGTGGGTAATGAGGAGGTCCACCCCTCCGAGCTCGCCTGCCAAGGAGAGGTCGAAGTCGAGGGCCACGACCACCCGCCGGCAGGGGGCGTCGAGCGGCCCCACCTGGAGCCCGGACCGGTCCCACCCCTCGGCCAGGCCCGGGGAAAAGCGCTCGTCGAGGAAGGCGACCACGTCTTGCCGCAGCACAGCGTTGAGTGTAGCGTTCCGATCGGTTGCCGGGCAAGGAACGTGGGCTACGATCAGCCCGTGGCCGGGCGCACGGGAACCGCCGACCTCCCCCTCCACGGGGGCCACGCCCCCCGGTGGCTCTTCTCCCGGATGGTCGCCCTCTCCCGGGAGATCCTCAT
>CAKZSO010000018.1 GCA_937921255.1 Candidatus Bipolaricaulota bacterium | reverse complement strand
AAACGTTGGTGTTGTCAGCGACGTTCAGCTTCGACGAGCTGTTCCAGACGACGACGCCGGAGCCGGGTCCAGCGAGGTAGTCACCGATAGAAGCGCCAACCGCGGGAAGGGGCCGGGGCAACCCGGCCCCTTACGCTTGGTCCCCCCGCGGTTCCCTTCCCTGCGGACGTGCCGGGTTCCGGCGGGGCCCGAGAACAACGGCGAAGCCTGGCGCCCGGGTGTTCGCTGGGACGGCCTGCGAGGGTGTAGAGGGCCGCGGAGGCCGGCGGGTGCTCCCTAGAACCGGCCGCTCACGCTCACCCGAAGGCTCACGGTGGGGAGAGGCGTGTCAACTCTGAACTGGACGAACCCGAACGCCCAGACGAGGACCCCCAGGTGGACGTACGGGTCCTGGCCGTCCACCTCGACGACGAGCTTGAGGTTCCGCCCGAGTCCGAGGTCCACCCCCAGGTAGGGCTCGAGGCTCATCCCCGGCGCGAACGCGAGGTCGATCCCCGGGTGGAGGGTGAGAAACGGGAGCACCCGCCACGAGAGGACCCACCCCCCACGGAGCTCCCAGGACCACGTGGGGATGAGGACGTCCACGGAGAACGGGATCGCGAGCGCAACGTTCGCCGTGGTCCCCACGTGGTGCTTGGCCCACGCCCGCACGGTCCCGAAGAACGCCGATACGGGCCGGAACCCGATCTGGAACGCGTCGGTGAGCCCGCGCTCGAACTCGAGGAACGCGAGCGGGTTCGTGGGGGAGGTGAACGAGAAGAACTGGACCTGGGTCTCTCCCCGGGCGAGGGTGTAGGCGGTGGGGTGGTGGATCCCGCGCGTGGGCGGGGCGTCGAGGAACGTCCGTCCCACGCCTCCTCCCGCGATTGCGGCAACGAGCAGAGCAAGCACGGTCCGGCTCCTCACCGGGTCACCTCCGGTAGGCCCAGCTCGTGAGCCTCCCCTCGAGCACCGCGAACGCGGCGTAGAGGACCACCCCGAGCGCAGCAATCACGAGGAGGCCGGCGAACACGAGGGGCACGTCGAACCGGGAGCTCGCGGCGATCATCAGGTACCCCACCCCGCGGTTCGAGGCCACCGTCTCGCTGATCACGGACCCCACGAACGCGAGCGTCACCGCGACCTTCATCGAGGCGAAGAAGTAGGGGAGCGTCCGGGGCAGTCCCACCTTGCGGAAGATCTGGAGCTTCCCCGCCCCGAGCGACCGCAGGACGTCCTGGAGCTCGGGCTCAAGCGTGGCGAGCCCGGTCGCGACGTTGACTACGATCGGGAAAAACGAGATCAGAAAAGCGGTGAGCACCGCGGGAACCGTCCCGATCCCAAACCAGATGACGAGGACGGGGACGATCGCCACCTTCGGGATGCTGTTGAACCCGATCAGGACGGGGTACAGGGCCTTGTAGACGAGCGGCGAGAACCCGACGATCCACCCCAGGACGAGCCCGAACCCGACCGCCACCCCGAACCCGGCGAGGGTCGTGTACAGGGTCTGCAGGGCGTGGCTCCAGATCGCGTTCCGCCACTGCCAGAGGGACTGGGCGACTACGGACGGGGCGGGGAGGATGAACCGGGGGAGCTTGAACGCGTACACCCCCCCCTCCCAGAGGAGGAACAGCACAAGGAGGGTCAGGGCGGGGAGCCCGTAGTTCACGAACCGTTCCCGTCCCGTCACAGCGCCTCCCGCACCTCGCCGATCTGGCTCCGGATCCCCTGGAACAGCTCAAGGAACCCCTCGGTGAAGCAGTCGGCGAGCTCCCGCGGCCGGGGGAACCCCACCTCCCACTGGGCGACGAGCTTTCCCGGCCGCCTGCTCATCACGTACACCGTGTCGGCAAGGAAGATCGCCTCGCGCAGGTCGTGGGTGACGAGGATCACCGTGCACCCCCGGTCCGCCGCGAGCCGCTGGAGGACGAGCCACAGCTCCTCCCGGGTGAACGCGTCGAGGGCCCCGAACGGCTCGTCGAGAAGGAGGATGTCCGGCTCGTGGATGAGGGCCCGGCACAGGGACGCCCGCTGCTGCATCCCCCCCGACAGCTGCCACGGGTGGCGGTCGGCGAACCCGTCGAGCCCCACCGACCGGAGGAGCTCGAGGGCCTTCGCCCGGTAGGCAGCCCTCCCGCGGCGGTACTGCTGGCGGTGGGGCTGGACGATCTCCAGGGGGAGGAGCACGTTCTCCAAGGTCGTCCGCCACGGGAGGAGGGTCGGGTTCTGGAACGCCATCCCCACGATCTTCAACGGGCCGCGGACGGGACGCCCTTCCACCCACACCTCGCCCCCCGACGGCCGCAGGAGGCCCGAGGTGAGCTTGAGAAACGTCGTCTTCCCACAGCCGCTCGGGCCGACGATCGCCACGAACTCGCTCGGGCGAACCGCGAGGTGGACGTTCTCGAGCGCGACCGTGCACCGGTCGCGCGCCACGTAGGTGAGCGAAACGTCGCGGAACTCCACCGCAAGCGCGCTGAGGTCGGTCTTCGTCTCCGGAGCCATTGGGAGACGAGGCCGGGGAGCGACCCCGGCCTCGTCCGTTCCTACTTTGGGAGCCGGTCCGCGCGGGGCGGGAGGAACGCGCCGGTGAACACGGAGCACGCCGACGGTACCACGGGTAGCCCGAACGCCTCGGCCACGGTCGCGATCGCCCGCTCGAGCCGCCCCAGCGCCACGTCGCCGAAC
This sequence comes from Candidatus Bipolaricaulota bacterium, assembly GCA_937921255.1. Taxonomy (GTDB): domain Bacteria; phylum Bipolaricaulota; class Bipolaricaulia; order Bipolaricaulales; family Bipolaricaulaceae; genus Bipolaricaulis. Next base: position 10,943 of record CAKZSO010000018.1, on the reverse strand, counting down.
CCGAGGGCCCGCACGTCGGGGGTGAGCATGCACCGCTCGATCGCGAGCCCAAGCCGTGCCTTCTCCACCGCCGGGTTGATGAGGGAGTCCCGCCTCTGCAGGATCCGAATCGCCTCGTCGGGGTCGGCGATCGTATCGTGCCAGGCCTTCGTCAGGGCCCGCAGGAACGCCCGCACGGCCTCCGGCTTCTCCTGGAGGAGCTTCGGGGAGCACATCACGGCGTTTCCGTAGAGATCCAGCCCGAAGTCGGCGTAGAGGAAAACCTCGATCTGGTCTGTGGCGACCCCCGCGGCCTCGAGGTTGAGCACCGCGGTGAAGAAGTGGGCGCTGATTGCGTCCACCTGGCCCTGGATCAGCAGCCGCTCCCGCAACGCGGGTTCCATCGTCGTCCACTCCCCGATCTTCCCGAGGTCAATCCCCGCCGCCCGGGCAAACAGCGGGAACAACCGGCGCGAGGCATCGCCCGCTGGGGCCCCGAGCTGCTTCCCCTCGAGGTCCTTCGGGCTGGCAATGCCCTTGCCCTTCAGGGTGACGATCGAGAACGGGGCGTAGTCGAGGACCATCGCAATCGCGATCAGGGCCCGGTCCGGGTTGGCGACGTTGAACTCGATCATCGAGTTGATGTCGGCGTACCCGAGGTCGTACGCCCCGCCGGCGATCTGGCTCACCGCTCCTGCAGACCCGTAGCCCCGGTCAATGATCACGTTCAAGCCTTCCTCGGCAAAGTACCCCTTGTACAGGGCGACGAGGAACGGAGCCTGGGGGCCTTGGTACGCCCAGTCGAGGGTGAACTTGAGGGTCGTCTGGGCCAACCCCACGCTGGCCACGGCGACCAGCAACGCGCACACCCAAATGCGTTTCATTCTGGACCTCCTCCTTCTATCACCTGAGGATTGAAAGCGCGCGACCCACCGCAACCTCGTTCCGGCGATCACCCCCCTCCACCCATCCGCAGGGCAGCCGCCACCCGCTCCGGGGTGAACGGGGCGCGGACCATCCGCACTCCAACCGCATCGTAGATCGCGTTGGAGATCGCCGGCAGCGGGCCGTTGATCCCGATTTCGGAGATGGACTTCGCCCCCCACGGGCCGGTGGGCTCCTCGCTCGGGACAAGGATTGCCTCGATCTGGGGCACGTCGAGGGACGACGGGATCTTGTAGTCGAAAAAGCTCGCGTTCACGCACCGGCCGCTCGGGGCAAACAGCATCTCCTCGTACAGGGCGTGGCCGATCCCCTGGAGGACCGCCCCCTCGAGCTGCCCCTCCGCCCCCTGGGGGTGGATCGCCGTCCCGCAGTCAGCGGCGACGACGAACCGCTCCACCCGCACCACGCCCGTCTCCCGGTCCACCGCGGCCTCGCAGAAGAAGGCGGCGAACGGGGGCGGGGACTCCGGGCAGGCAAACGAGGCGGTGGCCGCGATCTGCTTCTGGTCCGTGACGTACATCGCCCGGTGCCCGACCTCGGCCAGGGTGAGCCGCCTCCCGCTCCGCCGGCTCTCCACCGCCCCGCCGGCCAGTTCCAGGACCTCCGGCGGTTCCCCGAGGGCCGCCCCGGCCACCTCGAGGATCTGCCCCCGCACGTCCTGGGCCGCCCGGAAGACGGCGTTCCCCGAGACGTAGGTCGTGCTCGAGGCGTAGGCCCCGGTGTCGAACGGGGTGAAGTCCGTGTCCGAGGAGTAGACGAGGACCCGGTCCACGGCGACCCCGAGCTCCTCGGCGGCGATCTGGGCAAGGATCGTGTCCGATCCGGTCCCGAGGTCGGTCGCCCCGACGAGGAGCCGGAAGCTCCCGTCGTCCTGCATGACCAGGGTCGCCGCGGCCATGTCCACCCCGGTGATCCCCGACCCCTGCATCGCACACGCCATTCCCACTCCGTGGACCCACGGCCCGTTCTCCCGCCTCCGGCCCCGCTTCTCCTTCCACCCAATGCGCTCGGCGCCGATCCGCAGGCAGTCGGCGAGCGCGCAGGAGCGGATGATCTGGGCCGTCCCCTCCCGTCCCTCCCCGATCTTCTCGAAGATGGGCGAGGTCTCCCCGACCCGGATGTGGTTCCGCCGCCGGAGCTCGACGGGATCAAGCCCGAGCTTCTCGGCGAGGGCGTCCATCGCCACCTCGAGGGCGAAGTACCCCTGGGTCGCCCCGTACCCCCGGTACGCCCCGGCCACGGGGAGGTTCGTGTACACCGCCTTCCCGTGGAACCGAAGGTGGCGGGCCTTGTTGTAGAGGGGCAGGGTCTTCGAGCCCACGTTGGAGAGAACCGTGAGGGCGTGGGTTCCGTAGGCCCCGGTGTTCGAGAGGACCTCCATGTCCACCGCCTGGAGGACCCCGTCGTTGCCCGCCCCCAGCCGAACCGCAACCCGCATCGGGTGCCGGGTTCGGCTTGCCACAAACACCTCCTGGCGGGTATAGGACATCCGCACGGGCCGCCCCGTCCTCAAGGCGAGCAGCGCCGCCACCGGCTCGAGGAGGATCTCCTGCTTGGAGCCGAACCCCCCGCCGATCCGGGGTTTGACCACCCGGATCCGGGCTGGGTCGAGGCCCACGACCCGGGCCACAATCCGCCGGACGTGGAACGGTACCTGGGTCGAGGTGCGTAGGACGAGGCGCCCCGCCTCGTCGAAGTAGGCGAGAACACAGTGGGGCTCGATCGCCGCGTGCTGGGAGTAGGGGATCTCGCCCGTGGCCTCCGCCCGCACCGGGGCCTCGGCGAGGCCGCGGGCGACGTCGCCGACCGGGATGTCCACCGCGGCGGCGATGTTGTGCTTGGGGTCGTAGATCCCCTCGGAGTCGGGCTCGTCGTGGATGGTCGGGGCCCCGTCGGCGAGGGCCTCCTCGGGGGAGAGGACGGCGGGGAGGACGTTGTACTCAACCCGGATTTTCCCGAGGGCCTCCCGGGCCGCCTCTTCCGTCTCCGCGGCCACCGCCGCCACCCGATCCCCCACGAACCGCACTTTGTGGTCGAACAGGACCGTGTCGTAGGGGGAGGGCTCGGGCCACCCCTGCCCGGCCGTGGTGTAGGGGACCCGGGGGACGTTGCCAAAGTGGAGGATCGCCCGCACTCCGGGGACGGCCTCGGCCTCCAGGGTGTCGATTCGGACGATCTCGGCGTGGGCGTGGGGGGAGGGGAGAATCTTCCCGACCAGGGCCCCCGGGAGGTCGAGGTCGAGGGTGAAGACGGGCTTCCCGGCAACGAGGGACGGCCCGTCGACCTTGGTCACGCTCTGTCCGACCGCGCTCCGCCTCCGCGTCTCTACCGCCATCTCCCCTCCCGCTTCCACCGCGCGGCGAGGAGCACCGCGTCCACGATCTTGACGTACCCCGTGCACCGACAGAGGTTCCCCGCGATCGCCTCCCGCACCTCGTCGGGCGTCGGGTCGTCGTTCCGGCTGAGGAGCTCGTAGGCGATGACGACCATCCCCGGGGTGCAGAACCCGCACTGGACGGCGCCGGCCTCAAGGAACGCCCGCTGCAGGGGGTGGGGGTCGTCCACTGTCCCCAGCCCCTCGAGCGTGGTCACCCGCTTGCCCTGCACCTGGGGGGCGACCATCAGGCAGGACCGCACCGCACGGCCGTCGATGAGGATCGTGCACGCCCCGCAGTCCCCGGTGTCACAGCCCTCCTTGACCGACTTCATCCCGATCCGGCGGAGGAGGGACAGAAGCCGCTCCCCCGGGTCGGCCTCGAGGTACTGAGCGACCCCGTTGAGCTCGAACGAGAGCTTCACGCCGCGGCCCCCCTCGCGGCGCGGATGAGGGCCCGGCGGACGAGGACGCCCGCCGTCTTCCGGCGCCACGCCCTCCCGGCGCGGCGGTCGTCCCCCACCTCGACCCGCGCCTCAACGAGCTCTTGAATCTCCGTCCAGAGCTTCTCGCCCGGCTCCCGTCCCACGAGCGCCGCTTCGATCTCCGGAAGCCGCTCCCCCCGGTCCGGCCTCGCCCCGACGGCCACCCGTGCCCACCGGATCGTCCCGTCCTCGATCCCAAGCCCGCAGCAGGCGTTGACGAGGGCGATGTCGTACCGGGTCCGGCCCACCTTCTCGTAGGCGAATGCCCCGTCCCACGGCGGAAGAGAGACCTCGATCAGAACCGCAGTTCGGAACGTCTTGCGGAACTCCCCGCGGTAGAGGTCCTCGACGGGAGCCTTTCCCTCTTTCTCCCCCCGCCACCGCGCCTCTGCGCCCAAGGCGACGAGGGCCGTCGGGAGATCGGCCCAGGGGTGGGCCGAGACGAGGGCCCCGCCGAGCGTGGCCATGTTCCGGAGGGGAGGCACCGCGACTGCGCGCATCACCTCCACCAGGATCCCCCGGACGTAGCGACGCGCGGCTGGGCTCTCCAGGATCTGGGTCAAGGTGGAGGTGGCCCCCACGGTCACCCCCCCGCGCGCCTCGGCGACCGACGACAACCCCATCCGCGTGATGTCGATCAGCCCCTCGACCCGGGCCAGCGGACCGCGAAGGAGGTCCACCCCTCCCGCGAGGAGCGCCCCCTTCCCGCCGTAGGCGGAGAGGAGAGACAGGGCCTCCTCCACATCCCGCGCGACGTGGAACCGGTGGATCCGCCCTCCGTCCATCGGGTTCACCGCGGGCAGTATAGCAACCTCCCAGCCTGTCAGGCAACTTGACCGTTGGTTTCGGCCGCCGGTATACTGGGGGTATGGCGGAAGCGGCCTGGGCAGCTATCCACCTGCAGAACATCACCAAGTCGTTCCCGGGGGTATTGGCCAACGACCGCGTCTCGCTCGCCCTCCGCTCCGGTGAGGTCCACGCCCTCCTCGGCGAGAACGGGGCCGGGAAAACGACCCTCATGAACATCCTCTACGGCCTGTACCGCGCCGATGCCGGCGAGATCTGGGTCAAGGGCCGGAAGGTCAACATCCGGTCCCCGCGCCACGCCCTCTCCCTCGGGATCGGAATGGTCCACCAGCACTTCAAGCTCGTCCTCCCGCACACGGTGGCGGAGAACGTTGCGTTGGGCCTCTCCGGAACGCCGTTCTGGGCCCCGACGCGGGCGGTGGCCCGCCGGTTGGGCGACCTCTCTGACCGGTACGGCCTCCCCGTGGACCCCGACCGCCGGGTGTGGGACCTCTCGGCGGGGGAGCAGCAGCGGGTGGAGATCCTCAAGGCCTTGATCCGCGGGGCAGAGGTGCTTGTCCTCGACGAGCCCACAAGCGTCCTCACCCCCCACGAGGTGGGGGAGCTCCTCAAGGTCCTCGGGCGGATGAAGGCCGAGGGGCACGCGATCGTGTTCATCTCCCACAAGCTCGATGAGGTCCTCGAGGCCGCAGATTGGGTCACGGTGATGCGCCGCGGCCAGGTCGTGGGCACGGTGCGGGCCGAGGAGACGGACAAGGCGGCCTTGGCCCGGATGATGGTCGGGCGGGAGGTCGTGTTCCGCCTCACGAAGAAGGCGTGCACCCCCGGCGAGGCGGCGCTTGTGGCCGAGGACCTCCACGTCCGCTCGGACCGCGGCTCCCTGGCCCTGAAGGGGATCTCGCTCGCCCTGTGCCGGGGGGAGATCCTCGGCGTGGCGGGGGTGGCGGGGAACGGCCAGCGGGAGCTCGTCGAGGTCCTGACCGGGCTCCGCCGGGCCGAGAGGGGGCGGGTTCAGGTCTTGGGTCAAGACCTCACCCGCGCCTCGGCCCGCCGCCTGTCGGACTCCGGCGTGGCCCACATCCCCGAGGAGCGGATCCGGATGGGGATCGTGCCGGGGCTGTCGGTTGAGGAGAACCTGATCCTCAAACGGCACCACCGGCCGCCGTTCTGCCGGGGCGGGATCCTTCGGCTGGCCGCGGCCCGGCGCTTTGCCGGCCAAGCGATCGAGGAGTACCGGATCCAGACCCCCAGCGCTCGGACCCCGGCCAAGCTCCTGTCGGGGGGGAACATCCAGAAGCTCATCCTGGCCCGGGAACTTTCGGGGAGCCCGGCCCTGGTGATCGCGGCCCACCCCACCTACGGCCTCGACGTCGGGGCTACCGAGCAGATCCGGGAGCTCCTCCTCCGCCAGCGGGACGCCGGGGCGGGGATCCTCCTCGTCTCCGAGGACCTGGAGGAGATCATGGAGCTCGCGGATCGGATCGCGGTCCTGTTCCGCGGGGAGATCATGGGGGTCGTCCCCGCGGGGGAGGCCAGCCTGGAGGAGATTGGCCTGATGATGGCCGGGGAGCGGCGCGCTGCCGCCGCCGCTGGAGGCGGGCGATGAAGCGCCTCGGGCCGTTCGTTCTCGAGCGGCGGCTCGCCCCGCCGCGCCACGTCGTGTTCGGGGTGTCGCTGCTTGCGGTCGTGGTGGCCCTGCTGCTTGCCGCGCTCGTGTTCTGGGCCTACGGAGTGAGCCCGGTCCGCGCGTACTCCGAGATCGGCCGGGGGACCTTGGGGACCGTCGGGGGGCTCTCCGACATCGTCCGCCGGGCGATCCCCCTCATCTTGTGTGGGGTCGGACTGACGCTCTCGTTCCGGGCCCAGTTCTGGAACATCGGTGCGGAAGGGCAACTCCTAGCCGGGGCGGTGGCCGCCACGGGGGTGGCCCTGTTCGTTCGGGTCCCCGACGGGTTTCGTCTTCCCCTCATGTTCCTCGCCGGGTTCAGCGCAGGGGCGGTGTGGGCACTGATCCCGGCCCTGCTGCGGGTCAAGCTTCGGGTCAACGAGGTCATCTCGACGTTGATGATGAACTACATCATGGCCTACATTGTCGAGTGGCTCGTCCATGGGCCGTGGAAGGGTCCCACGATGCGCGGGTTTGCCTACACGGACATGTTCCCGGTTGCCGCTCGGCTTCCCTACCTCACGGGCACCCGGATCCACTGGCCAACGCTCGTCGTCGGGGTAGCAGCCGCAATCCTGGTGGCGCTCCTCCTGGCGCGAACGCGCCTCGGGTACGAGATCCGCGTCGTCGGCCAGAGTCCGGACGCGGCGCGGTACGCAGGGATCAACTTCACCACCGTCCTTGCCCTCGCCCTGGTCGTGTCGGGTGGCCTGGCCGCGCTGGCGGGGGTGGGGGAAGTGGCAGGGGTTCACTGGCGGCTGCGCAGCCCGGGGCACGTCTCCATGGGCTACGGGTACACGGCGATCATCGTCGCCTGGCTGGCACGGGGGAGCCCTCTCGCGGCGATCTTCACCGCGCTCCTGTTCGGCCTCATCTTTGCTGCGGGTGACCTCATGAAGACCACCCTCGGCCTTCCGTTCCAGATCACCGGCGTGTTCAACGGGCTGATCCTGTTCTCCCTCATCAGCTCAGACCTCCTCATGTACTGGCGGGTGCGGCTGGCCTCCAAGGAGAAGGCGTGGACTGGACAAGCTGGCTCGTAGGCACGGTGAGCCGAGCGCTCGCGTTCGGCGTTCCCCTGCTGTGGGGAACCCTCGGCGAGATCTACGCCGAGCGGTCCGGCATCGTGAACCTCGGTGTGGAGGGGATGATGATCCTCGGAGCCTACGCCGGGTTCGCCGTCGCGCAGACGTACGGCCACCCAGGGTGGGGGCTTCTCGCCGCGGCCGCCGTGGGGATGGTAGCTGCACTCTGGCATGCGTTTCTCACCGTCACCCTCCGCGCGAACCAGTACGTGTCCGGACTTGCCCTCACCCTGTTCGGGCTTGGCCTGGCCGGACTCCTCGGCCGAGGGTGGGAGGGACGACCGCTCCGTGCTCCGCTCGGTTCGCTCGCCGTCCCCGTGCTGGGTGACCTCCCCGTCCTCGGACCGATGTTGTTCCGCGACCAAACGGTCCTTACCTATCTCGGGATCGTCGCTGCATTGGTGCTCTGGATTGTCCTGTTCCGAACCCGATGGGGGATCGTGGTCCGCTCGGTGGGCGAGTCTCCCGCCACCGCGGACGCGGTGGGGATCCACGTCGGGCTTGTACGGTACCTCTGTGTGGCCGTGGGCGGGCTCCTCGCCGGCGTGGGTGGAGGCTACCTGTCGGTGGCCTATCGCCCGTCGTGGACGGAGGGGATGACCGCGGGGATGGGATGGATCGTGATTGCCCTCACCATCTTCGCGTCCTGGAACCCGCTCCGGGCCATCTGGGGAGCCTTTTTCTTCGGCGCTCTGTACCACCTGTCGTTCCGCCTCCAGGCGTACGTGTCTCCCGAGCTCCTGAAGATGATGCCGTACGCGTTCGCGATCCTGGTGTTGGCCGTGAGCGGGTTCGGCGGGGCTCGACGGCGGGGGGGCGCTCCCGGCGCCCTTGGACTTCCCTACGTACGGGGCGAACGGTGAGAGGAGGTGAGAGTTGAGAGGAAGCAAGCAGGCCATCGTGAGCTTTGGACGGCGATAACTCTCAGGAGGTGACCGATGAACGTGCGGAAGCTGATGTTATTGGCGTTGGCGGTGACGGTGGTGGGTTCCCTGGGCCTGGGCGCGCAGGCGATCAAGGCCGGGTTCATCTATGTCGGCCCGATCGGCGACTACGGGTGGACCCATGCCCACGATGTGGCACGGCGGATCGTGGACGAAAAGTACGACTGGCTGAGCACAGTGTACGTGGAGTCGGTGCCAGAGGGCGAGGTCGAGACCTACATCGACCAGCTCGTGCGCCAGGGCTGCAACGTGATCTTCACCACAAGCTTCGGGTTCATCGATGGAACCTACGCCGCGGCGCAGCGGTACCCGAACGTCATCTTCGCCCATGCGTCCGGGTTCAAGCGGGCCCCGAACATGGCCACCTACATGGCCGACTTCTACCAGGTGTACTACCTCAACGGCCTCATGGCCGGGGCGCTGACGAAGACGGGGAAGATCGGGTACGTGGCCGCGTTCCCCATCCCGGAACTCAAGCGGCACATCAGCGCGTTCACGATCGGAGTCCGGGAAGTGAACCCCACGGCCGAGGTTCACGTGCGGTGGATCTACGAGTGGTACAACCCGGCGGCGGCGAAGGAGGCCACGGAGGCCCTTATCGCCGAGGGATGCGACGTGTTCGCGTTCACCGAGGACTCCCCCACGGTGATCCAGGTGGCTGCGGAGCGGGGCTTCACCTCGTTTGCCCACTACTCCCCGATGTACGTGTTCGCGCCGGACTACGTGGTATCCGGCCAGCTCGTCCACTGGGAGGTCATCTACGACGACTTCCTCGTCAAGGTCCACAACGGAACCTACACCACGAAGAACCTCGCCCATGTCGACTACTGGTGGCTGATGGCCCAGAACGCAGCCTCGATGGGCGCAGAGATGGGGATGCCCGTGAACCCGAAGTACGTGGCCCCTCTCAAGGCGTTCACGGTGAACCATCCCCAGTTCGGCCGGATCTCCGTGTACGACCTTGTGTTCCTGCGCTACAACCAGTTCGCGGACCCGGGGATCACGTTTGATCCGTTCGAGGGGCCGATCTACGACCGGAAGGGGAACCTCGTGGTGCCCAAAGGGATGTGGATGAGCTACGACCACCTCATCACCATGGAGTGGGCGGCGCGGGGCGTGGTCGGCCCGTGGCCGGGCGAACCGTAAGCGAAGACTGGGATAGGGGCGGCTGCTTGGGGCAGCCGCCCCGTCCCTTCTCCATGGGTTCGTCGGCTGACGTCAGGCGGGAGCTTGTGGCTGTGGCCCGGGGCGACCGCCCGGCCGACCTCGTCCTCCGGAACGGACGCCTGGTCAACGTCTTCTCCGGAGAGGTCCTCCCGGGAACGGACGTCGCGGTCCTCGGGGACCGGATCGCCTACTGCGGGCCCGACGCCCGCCCCATGATCGGCCCCGACACCCGGGTGATCGACGCTTCGGGCCGGTACCTCGTCCCCGGGCTCCTCGACGCCCACGTCCACATCGAGAGCGCGATGCTCACCCCAACCGAGTTTGCCCAGGCTGTCCTCCCCCGGGGGACGACCGGGGTGTTCGCTGACCCCCACGAGATCGCCAACGTCCTCGGCCTCCGGGGGGTGAAGCTGTTCCTCGACGAGGCCCGGGCCCTCCCCCTCAAGGTCTTTCTTCAGGTTCCGTCCTGCGTCCCAGCGGTGCGCGGGTTGGACACGCCGGGGGCGGAGCTCGGGGTGGCCGAGGTGGAGGAAGCCCTCGCCTGGCCAGGGGTGGTGGGCTTGGGGGAGGTGATGGACTACCCGGGGGTGATCGGCGGAGCCCCGGAGGTTCACGGGAAGATCGCTGCGGCGCTTCGTCTGGGCCAGGTGGTCGGAGGCCACTACGCGTCCCCCGACCTCGGGCGGCCGTTTCACGCCTACGCCGCTGGGGGCCCGGCGGACTGCCACGAGGGGACCCGGGCCGAGGACGCCCTCGCCCGGGTCCGGCAGGGGATGCGGGCGATCCTTCGCCAGGGGTCGGCGTGGCGGGACCTCGCCCAGGGCCTGCGGGCAGTGACGGAGCTCGGGCTCGATCCACGCCACGTTCTTCTCGCCACCGACGACCGGGACGCCCGAACCCTCCTCCGGGAGGGGCACATGGACGACGTCGTCCGGTCGGCGATCGCCGCCGGCGTTCCCCCTGTCACGGCGGTCCAGATGGCGACCCTGAACACGGCCGAGCACTTCCGCGTGGATCGGGATATCGGGGCCATCGCCCCGGGGCGGATCGCGGACATCCTCGTGGTAGCCGACCTGGAGCGTTTCCTCGTTGATCTCGTCGTGGCCTCGGGCCGGATCGCCGCCGAGGCGGGTGAGCTCCGGGTGGATCTCCCCGCGTTCTCCTACCCGGGCTGGGCCCGGGGGACGGTCCGCCTCGCCCGCCCCCTGTCCCCTGAGGACTTCGTCCTCTCGGGACCGATCGCCGAAGGGGAGGTCGAGGTCCGGGCGATCGAGCTCGTGGAACACCAGGCCCCGACCCGGGAGGCGCGGGTCCGCCTTCGGGTTCGGAACGGGCGGGTGGAGCTCGCGTCGGGGAAGGCGCTGGCGGCGGTGGTGGAGCGCCACCACCGGAGCGGCCGGATTGGGAAGGCCGTCCTCGTTGGGCTCGGCCTCTCTCCCGGGTGCGCCCTGGCGAGCACGGTGGCCCACGACAGCCACCACCTCCTCGTTG
>CAKZSO010000017.1 GCA_937921255.1 Candidatus Bipolaricaulota bacterium | reverse complement strand
CTGCTGGCGGAGCGACGGTGAGCCCAGTCCTTTCCTCGAACGGCTAGGCTGCCTTCTGGGTGCGGCTCGTTCTGGTACATCGCGGGGGTCAAGCGCGTCTCAGCCGCCAACGACCTTGGCCACCAGCTGGCGAAACCTTGGGTCAGACCGCACGGGATCGACAAACGAGGATGTCAGGGCGGTGAGAAGCCACTCATCGCGCTCATCGTACGCCCGCTCGAGCCAGGCCAGCGCGTTGTCTGTGTCCCCGGTGGCCAGGTAGCAGGCGGCGAAGCACGTCGGCGGCACGTGGCGTCGTTCGGCCTCCCTGCCAAGCTCCACCAACGTTGCGGCCACGGTCCCTTGCTCGCCAGCCATCTCGCGGAGGCAGCCTTCGATCACCGCTGGCCACGGGGAACCCATGGTTGCGGAGTGCTCCGCCGCCACCGCGTCCAGCGCCCGGCGCAGGTCGCCCTTCTGCACGCAGGCCAGGGCGAGGTTGATGCGGGTCATGGGAAACGACGGATCGAGGACCAACACCCTCTCGAACGCTGAGATCGCCTCATCCGTCCGGCGGGAGGCGAGGAGGATCCGGCCAAGGTTCCGGTTCACCACGAGCGACAAGGGGTCAAGCTCCAGTGCCCGGTCGATGGCGCGCAGGGCCTCATCGAGCCGGTGGATGTACATGAGCACGAGCGCGTACCAATGGTGGGCGGTTGCGTAGTTGGGGTTGAGCTCGATCGCACGCCGCAGCTCGCGCTGGGCCGCCTCGAAGTCGAACGACTGGTGGGCGCACACCATCCCCAGGGACGCGTGGGCTTCGGCCAGGGACTCGTCCAGCTCGAGCGCTCGGAGAGCGGCCACGCGGGCCTGGGGGTGGGCGTCGTGCGGCGACAGGGTCCCGTACTCGGGGAGGAGGTTGTAGGCATCGGCAAGTCCCACGTGGGCGAGGGCGAAGCGGGGGTCAAGCTCGGCTGCCCTCGCGAAGCAACCGATCGCCGCCCGCAGGTCGGCCTCGGTGCGCCGGTTCCAGAGGTAACGACCTTTGAGGTAGAGCGTGTAGGCTTCGATGTTGTGCGTTGGCTCGCGCCGCACCGGCCGCGGCCCTCCCTCCCCAAGTAGGAGCTCTAGGGCGTGGGCGACCTGGGAGGCGACGTCGGCCTGGAACGCGAACACGTCGCCGAGAACCCCATCGTAGGCTTGCGCCCAGAGGTGTTCCTCGGTTTCGGAGTCGATGAGTTGGAGCGAGATCCGGATCCGATCGCCCACCTTGCGCACGCTGCCTTCGACCACGGTCCCCACCCCAAGTTCCTCCCGGATCTCGGCGACGGATTTGGTGGTTCCTCTGTAGCGGAGCACGGATGTGTGCGCAATCACCTTCAGTTCTGGGTGTTGGGCCAACGTGCAGATGAGTTCGTCGGTCATCCCGTCCGTGAAATAGGCATCAGCGGGGTCGGGACTGATGTTCACCAAGGGGAGCACGGCGATCCGCCGCCGGTCGGCTCCCCGATCGGCCGCGCGGCGGGAGGGATCGCCGGTGCGGGTGACGCGGTAGATCTTCGTGGGGTGCGGCAGGCCCTTCAGCGACTCGGTTCCCGCGTAGACCAAGCGTTCTTCGGTCTTGTTCCACACCTGATCGTAGACCTGCTGAGAGGTGCAGATCCCCCCCGGCAGGGCGAGAGGCTCGATGCGAGCGACGAGGTTCACCCCATCCCCGAACAGGTCACCGCCTCGGTCCACCACGTCGCCCACGTGAAGCCCGATTCGGAGGTGGAACGCCTTCTCGTCAGGCACAGCCGCATTGCGGCGGTCCACCGCTCGTTGGATCGCGACCGCACACTCCAGGGAGGCCAGGACGCTGGGAAACTCAACCAGGTATCCGTCGCCCGTGCACTTGACCTCCCGACCGGCGTGACGGGAGACCTCCGCGCGGACGAGCTGGGCGTGTTCGCGGAGGACTTCGAGGGCGAGACGCTCGTTGCTTTGGCAGAGGGAGGTGTAGCCCACCAGGTCGGTGAGCATCAATGCGGCGAGCCTGCGTCGGTCCTCGTCCGCCACTGTTCACCTCCCATCCAGATCGCCCAGATCCCGCCCGGCGAACGCATTGTACAGCCTGGGAGCCGGTGGGACGATCGGTTCCCAATCTGGGTGGTCCGAGAGGGGAGTTGATCGGCCCGTCATCGACATCGATGCCCGATGAGGGGGTAGACTCAACTCGTGACGAAGGAGGAACGTTGCGGCACGGGTTGCTGGTGATCGCGGTCCTGTGGACTGGAATCCTGGGCGTTGGGCGCCCCCCGGCGGAGCTGTTCGACTACCTCGACGCAGCGAAAGGAACAGCGGTCTGGGAGGTGGTGGGGACGCAGGCGGTCGGCGCGGGCCGGATCACCGAGGTCCGCCTCCGGTCCCAGGTCTGGCGGGGGATCCCCTGGGACCACACGGTGTTTGTGTGCGATCCGGGGAACGCGCTCGTCAAGGACGCGATGGTGATCTACATCACCGGCGGGGAGGGCCGGGCCGACGCCCTGCTGGGGCTGACGATGGCGTCGCTGGCGGGCCTGCGGGTGGCCGTGTTGGGGGGTGTCCCGAATCAGCCCCTGTTCGGGCTCCGCGAGGACGCGCTCATCGCCCACACGTTCGAGCGGTACCTCCAGGAGGGCGACCCCGACTGGCCGCTCCTCCTCCCGATGGTCCAGAGCGCCCACGCGGCGATGGAAGCCCTGGCGGACCTTGCGCTTGAGCTGTGGGGAACGGAGCTCCGCGGGTTCGTGGTCGCCGGCGCCTCCAAGCGCGGCTGGACGACCTACCTCACCGCGGCCACCGCGCCGGACCGGGTGCTGGGGATGGTCCCGATCGTGTTCGACTTCCTCAACTTCCCGGCCCAGCTTGAGCAGCAGCACGCGTTCCTCGGCGGCCCGTCGCCGATGCTCAGGGACTACACCGGGCGGGGGCTGACCGGGTTGTTCGAGGGTTCCCCCACCGCGGCGCGCCTGGCGTGGATCGTGGACCCCTACTCCTACCGCTACGCCCTGACCATGCCCAAGCTCGTGGTGGTGGGCTCGAACGACCCCTACTGGACCGTAGGCGCGACGGGCCTCTACTGGCCGGGTCTTCCCGATCCCAAGCTTCTTTTGGTGGTCCCGAACGCCGGCCACGCGGTGCTCGATCTGGGGCGGGTGATGGGCTCCCTCGCCCTGTTCGCGCGGCTGGTGGCGCAAGGGGAGGAGCCCCCGCGGGTGGAGACCGCCGTCCGCCTGGCCTCGGATGAGGCAACGGTCGTGGTCCAGACGGACTGGGCACCGGTTGAGGCCCGGCTGTGGGTGGCGGAGAGCGCAACCCCGGACTTCCGCCAGGCGAGGTGGGTCGAGCGGGAGCTCCCGGGGACGGCAACGGGCTGGGAGGCCCGCGTCGCGGTGGCGGGGACGGGGTACACCGCGTTCTTCGCCGAGCTCGCCTTCGAGCGGGTGGGGCTCAAGCTCTACGTCTCGTCCCCGGCACGCGTCCTCGGGCCGTGATGCGGGGTCTGCACTCAGGGTAAGGACCCGAAACGCAGAGAGAGGGAGCGATCTCAGGCCCGGGAGAGGCGATTCGGGAGGCTACCTCTGGCAGCGGGGGCAGAAGAAGGTCCCCCGCCCCCCGAGGACGGTCCGCCGGATTGGCGTGCCGCATTGCCGGCACGGCTCCCCGTCCCGGCCGTACACGGCCAGTTCGCAAGCGAATACGCCGATCTCGCCCTGTGGTCCGCGATACTGGCCGTCGGTGAGGGTGGTCCCGCAACAGGCGATCGCCTCCTCGAGGACGGCTGGAATCGCCTTCTGGAGCTTTCGGACCTCGCCCCGGGTCAGGGAGTCGGCCCGTCGGACGGGGGCGATCCCCGAACGGAACAGGATCTCCGCGGCGTAGATGTTCCCGATTCCAGCGATCTTCCGTTGGTCCATGAGCCAGAGCTTGAGGGGCGTTCGGCTCTGTTGCAGAGCCGCCGGAAGCCAGGCGAGGTCCCCCAGCGGCTCGGGCCCGAGGTCGGCGGTGAACTCGGACACGACCTCGGCGGTCCCGAGACGCCGGGGGTCCACGAAGTAGACCCCGCCCTCGGGAAACCGCAGGACGAGCCGAACCCTGCCCCCTGGCTTTCTCTTTGCCCAAACAAGCCGCCCGCTCATCCGGAGGTGGAGGACAAGCGTGCGAACTCCAAGGTCGAACAGGACGTACTTCCCCCGGCGGGAGATCGCCTTCACCGGGACGGGGAGATGGAGTGCCCCGTCAAGATCTCCCAGCTTGGGATCGTAGACCTCGATCGCCCGGAGCCCCTCTCCCTCCACGTGGGGCCGGAGCCCGCGGACCATCGTTTCCACCTCGGGGAGCTCGGGCACGGCCTAGGGGGTGGCCTCCCGGCTGTAGACCCGCTCGCCCCCGAGGAAGGTGAGGTCCACCTCGAGCTCGCCCCACGGGGTCCGGGCGGGGTCCCCCGACAAGACGACGAGGTCGGCCCGCTTTCCCCGGGCAATCGTCCCGAGCTCCTTCTCCGCTCCGGCCGCGTAGGCCGCTCCCTCGGTGTAGGCCCGCACTGACTCGCTCCAGGAGACCCTCTGGGGCGGGTGGGGCGGGTCGAGGGCCAGGCCGATCCCGTAGAGAGGGCCCATCGGCATCCCGTCCGAGCCGAAGGCGAGGGGGATCCCTCGGGCGAGGACCTCCCGGTGGGGGTCGATCCGGCTGTCCCGCTCGGGCCCCAGCCGCTCCACGTACATCCCCCCGGGGCCCGACCACTGGAGGAAGTTCGGCTGCATCGAGGCCACCAGGCTCAGGGAGACCACCCGGTCGAGCTGGGAGGGGCTCGGGAGCTCGAGGTGCTCGATTCGGTGCCGGGCGTGCGGGCCGACCCGGGCGAGCTCCGCTGCGGAGAGGACCTCCTCGATCGCCCGGTCGCCGATCGCGTGGACGGCGAGCTGGAGCCCCGCCTCCTCGGCCTCCCGCCACAGGCGGGCCAGGGCGTCCCGCTCGACGAGGAGTTGGCCGGTCCCCTGCCCGCCCCGGTACGGGGCCCCGAGGGCCGCAGTTCGGGCCCCGACCGAACCGTCGGCGAACGCTTTCACCCCTTGAATCGCAAGGAGCGATGATCCGAACCCCCTCCCCAGCCCGACGGCCCGGAGGGAGGGAAGAAGGTCTGCAGGGGGGTAGACGAAGACGCGGGTGTTTAGGGTTCCGCGGCGGAGGGCGGCTTGGTAGAGCCCAAGGTGGTCCGAGCCGGCCATGTCCCCCACCGCGGTCACGCCCAGGGAGGCGGCATGGCGCGACGCCGCGGCCACGGCCTCGATCAGGGTTTCCCGGTCTGGCCGCGCGGCGCGGACGAGGTCCCACGCCGCGTCCTCGCGGAGGTGCCCGAGGTCGCGGTCCACAAACTCCCCCTCGGGTCGGGTGCACCGGGCGAGGGCGAGGGTGTTCGCGGCGAGCATGTGCCCGTCCACCCGCATCGCGTAGCAGGGCTGGCGGGGCACGGCCCGGTCGAGGTCCGAACGCTCCAGGTACCGCTTCTCCGGCCAGCGGGACTCGTCCCACCCCCGGCCGACCACCCACCCCTCGCGGTGGGCGGCCGCACCCCGCAGCCGGTCCAGCGCTTCGGCAAGCGACTTCGCCGTTCTCAGCTCGACGTAGAACGCCTGTTCGAGCCCCACGCGGATGAAGTGGGTGTGGGCATCGAAGAACCCGGGGAGGACGGCCCGGCCGCGGAGGGGGACGAGGGAGGTCTCCGGCCCCTTGAGGCGGAGGACGTCGGGGGCGGGGCCGACGGCCAGGACCCGCTTACAGCGGACGGCGAGCGCATCCGCGCCCTCAACCCCGAAGATCGGCCCACCGTGGAGGATCAGGTCCGCCGGCATCGCTGAGTCATTATCGCGGATCTGTGATCCCAGCGCCGGCTGTGGTTCATCCCGTTCGCTCGCGCCTGTCCCCACGGGGGGCTTCTCTTTCCCCGACGACGTTGTAGGATAGGGGACGTATGGAGACCAGGGTTCTCGCGCCGGGTGACGAGGGGATCGCCGCCGCGGCGGAGGCCATCCGCCGGAAGGGCACGGTCGCGTTCCCCACCGAGACCGTGTACGGCCTCGGGGCGGACGCCCTGTCGGCCCGGGCCGTGGCCCGGGTGTTCGCGGCCAAAGAGCGGCCCCGGTTCGACCCCGTCATCGTCCACGTGGCGGAACCCTCAGCTGTCGAGCTCCTCTGGACCGAGGTCCCCCCCCTCGCCCAGGAGCTCATAGACCGGTTTTGGCCGGGGCCCCTGACCCTCGTCCTCCCCCGGCGGCGGCGGGTCCCCCCCATCGTCACCGCCGGGCTTCCCACGGTGGGGGTGCGAATGCCCGCGCACCCCGTGGCGCTCGAGCTGATCCGGGAGGCGGGCCGTCCGATTGCCGCTCCAAGCGCCAACCGGTTCGGCCGCCTGTCCCCCACCCACCACGAGGACGTCCTGGACCAACTGAACGGACGGGTGGACGTCGTGATCGCTGGCGGACCGACCCCGGTCGGGATCGAGTCCACGGTCGTCTCGCTCGTCGAGGACGTCCCCGTCGTGCTCAGGCCGGGCGGGACGCCGCTTGAGGCGCTGCGAGAGTGCGTTCCCAACCTGCGGATGGCCCCCCCCAGCGGCCCCTCGGCCTCGCCCGGGACGCTTGCCCGCCACTACGTTCCCGCGACGCCCCTCCTCCTCCTCGAGCGGGGGCCGGCTCCCGCGGGTGGGGAGCCGGTCGAGCGCCGGGCGTGCGGGTTCCTCGCGTACCAGGAGGGGTGGACTGGGTTCGGGCGGGTCGAGGTCCTCTCGCCCAGCGGCGACCTCGTGGAGGCCGGGGCGCGGTTCTTCGCCGCTCTGCACCGCCTCGACCGGGCAGGGCTCTCGGCGATCGTGGCCGAGCCCCTCCCCGAGGAGGGGCTTGGGGTGGCGATGATGGACCGGCTGCGGCGCGCGGCGACGGGGAAGGCGTACGTGGGCGAGGAGCTCGTGTGGAGGGTAAGGTGAGTTTGAAAGGAGGGAGACGATGAACCTGACCGGCAAGCGGGTGGCGGTGTTGGTGGCGGACCTGTACCAGGAGCTTGAGTTCTGGTACCCCTACCTTCGGCTGAAAGAGGAAGGGGCGACGGTGGTGGCCGTGGGGCCGGAGAAGCGCGAGTACAAAAGCCGGCTGGGCTATCCGGCGTCGGCCGAGCTCGCCGCGGCCCAGGTCCGGGCGGCGGACTTCGACGCGGTGGTCATCCCCGGCGGGTACGCCCCGGACTACATGCGCCGGAGCCCAGCCCTCGTCGCGTTCGTTCGGGAGATGGCCGAGCAGGGGAAGCCCGTGGCCGCGATCTGCCACGGGGGGTGGATGCTCTGCTCGGCGCGGGTTGTGAAGGGAAAGAAGGTCACGAGCGTCGCCGCGATCCGGGATGACCTCGAGAACGCCGGGGCGACGTGGGCCGACGAGGAGGTCGTCCGCGACGGGAACCTGATCACGTCGCGCGTTCCAAGCGACCTCCCGGCGTTCCTGCGGGCGCTCCTCGCCTCCCTGGCGTAGGCGGCTACGGGCTTCCCGGCGGAAACCGGGCTTCGACCCGGACCACGGACGGGGCGAGGAGGGTCCCGATCTCGCCCTCGCGGAGCTCGAACGAGGGGCGTCGCGAACTGAGGGGCAACGCCATCCCCCGGCGGGTGAGCCAGTCCACGGCCTGTCCGATGGAGGCGGCGAACCCGAACTTTCGGCCACTCTGTGAGGTCACGCTGCCCGTCACCACCCCGACGACCTCGCCCGCACCGTTCGCGAGCGGGGCGCCGCTGTAGCCGCGGCGGAACGGGTCCGCGGTCGCGATGAGGTCGCGGAGGACGGTCCCCTCCGGCCCCACTGCCCACCACCCCACGCCCGCCACGTGGGTGGAAAGGAAGGCCAGCTGGACAGCCCCTGTGGGGTGGCCGATCGCCATGACTGGGTCTCCGACCGCCGGGCGGTCCGAGGCGAGGGCGACCGGGGGGATCGGGGGGGCGTCTTCCAAGAGGAGCAGGGAGAGGTCGTGCTCAACGCTTACGGCCACGGTCGTCGCGCGATAGCCTCTTCCCGCCCAGTACACGGTGACCTCGGTGGCCCCCTGAACGACGTGGGCGGCGGTGAGGACGTGCCCGTGGGGAGTGATCGCGAAGCCGGTTCCCGATCCCGTCTTCTCGCGGGGGAGAAGACCGGGGACGAGCGTGGCGAGGAGGACCCCCGCCACCGCAAGGGCGACCCCCGCGACCCACCACTGCCGGGGGCGGGGTCGGGCTTCGGGGGGCTCCCCTCTCTCGACGGGGAAGGCCTCGTCCTCGGTCATCGGGCTTCGCCGAGGGAGGTCAGCGGCGTCCTCCCCCTTTACCGGCGGCGGCGTCCGCGCCCGCGTCGCTCCTCCCGCGCTGCGGTTGGGGCCGAGGTGGGCTCCTTCGCTCCCGGGACGAGGAGCGAGCGCAGGAGTCGACGGTAGGCGTTCGCCGCCTTCTCCAGGTCGGCGAGGAGCACGTTCTCATCGGCCTGGTGGGCGAGCGTTTCGTCGCCCGGGCCGTAGCCCACCGTGGGGATCCCCCGTCGCGCGCACGACTCCACCCCGTCCGTGGAGAAGCGCCAGGTGCGCATCGGGGGGGAGCCGAGGCCCTCCCAGGCCCGGATGACCCACGGGTGCTCGGGGTTCATCCACCACGCGGGGAAGAAACACTCCGCGCCGAACCTCTCCCCGGTGTAGGCCGTCAGCTCGACGCGCTCCAGGCGGGCCTCCGCCTCGAGCCCCTCGTACGCCGCGAGCACCGACTCCGGGGTCTCGCTACGCCCGATCCGGCGGTCGATGAGCGCCCAGCACGACTCCGGGACCACGGGTCCGGAGGAGGGGGTGCCGATGCCCACAAGGGTCGCTGTCTCCTCCCCGAGGAGGGGGTCGTCGGGGAACAGGGTGTCAAAGGTGAAGGGGAGGGTCTCGATCATGCGCACGATCGCGTTGTCCCCGAGGTGGGGCATCGCGGCGTGGGCGGCCCGGCCGCGCACCTCGAGGCGGACAACTGCCCGGCCCCGGTGCCCGATCCCCAGCCGGAGGTCGGTCGGCTCGCCCAAGACCACGAGGTCGGGCTTGCCCACCTGATCGAGTACCCGCCCCAGGGCGACCCCCTCGACGATCTCCTCGTACGGGACGTACACGAGGAGGAGGGTCCCCTGGATCTCCTTGGCGGTGGAGGCAGCCCCAGCGATTTGGGCGGCGATCGCCCCCTTCATGTCGGCCGCACCGCGTCCCCACAACCGCCCTTCGGCGATCTCCCCCGTGAACAGCCCCCGGGTCCACGCGTCCTCGTCTCCCCCCGGGACCGTGTCGAGGTGACCCTCGAGCATCACGGTCGGCCCCTCGCCCCGCGAGATCCGCCCCACGACCGATCCCAAGGGCCCGCGCTCGACTTCGCCCAGCGGGGCGAGCGTCCGAAGGAGGTGGTCGGCCAAGTCACCCTCGGCCCCCGGGAGGCTTGGGATGCGTACCAGTTCCTGTGCCAGTCGTACGGGATCGGTCATGAGAGGTGGATCTCCACGATGTCCTTGTCCTGAACGATGTGGTCCTGGGGTGCATGCTGGCCGTCGAACCGGCCTGAGCCCCACAGCCGCACGTAGCGCAGACGGCTTACGAAGTCCTTGTGGATCTGTTCTACCACGTTCAACACGGTGGATCCCTCCCGAATCGTGTACGGTTGAGATAGGTCCGGGGGTTGGCCGGGCTTCTTCGTGTACACCCGCACCACCCCCGAATGGCGGAAGATCAGCGTTCGCACGTCTCCGAGGCCCTCCCCGGTCGTCGCGGAGGCCACGATAGCGGGAAACCGGTTCTCAGCCCATGAGCGGAATGCCGGGATGTGCTGTTGGCCGAGGTCGGCCTTGAGTCCCACGGCCACGGTCCGACGTTCGACGACCCTCCAGTCGACCTGCCGGCTGGGCCCTGCGGTCAGCACGGCGTGGTGCTCCGCGAGGAGCGCGATCACCTGCTCCGTTTCCTCCCTCCACTCCACGCTGTCGAGGTCCACGCAGAGGAGGACGGCATCCGCGAGGCGAACCAGGCCGTACACCCAGCCCTCGGTGTACTCCCGGGTGATCGGGGGCAGGTCGACGAGTTGGATCTGGATGTCCTCGAACTCCATCATCCCCGGCTGGGGGCGCACGGTGGACATCGGGTAGGGAGCGATGTCCGGGTTCGCCCGGGTCAGGGCGGCGAGGAGGGACGACTTCCCCGCGTTGGGGGCGCCCACGAGGGCGACCTGGGCTGCTCCCTCCCGCGGCACGTGGTACGCGGCCGCGCCTCCCTTGCCGGATCTCCTCTGCTGCTCCGCCTTCTCTTTGAGCTTGGCGATCCGCCGGCGGATGTCGGCCTGCATTTTCTCCGTCCCCTTGTGCTTGGGGATCGTGGCGAGCATTTCTTGGAGGGCATCGAGCCGCTCCTCGTCCGTCTTGGCCCGGTTGAGGCGGTCGCGGGCGGCGAGGAACCCGGGGCTGAGGTTGGCGGGCATCGTCTCCGATTGTAGTGATCGGCTCCATTCGGTTCTAGCGAGGTCTGGGACCGACCGGATATAGTACCGGTCATGATCCTGTCGGGATCGGACGGTGAGCGACCCGAGGTCGTCAACCCCCGCACGGCGCGGGACCTCGAGTTGGCGAAGGTCCTCGCGGGGGTGGCCCGGTTCGCCGCGTCCTCGCTCGGGGCGGAGGCGGTGCGGGCCCTCGTCCCCCGCGCGGACCGCGAGGCGCTTGCCCGGGAATACGCGCTCGTCGCAGAGATGGACCAAGCCCTGCAAGAGGGTTTCTCGATCGGCGGGGTCCACGACCTATCCCCCCTTCTCGACGAGGCCCGCGAGCGCGCAACCCTCGCCGCGGACGGGTTTGTCACCGTGGCCGCGACCCTCACCGCCCTGTCCGAGATCCGGGAGGCCCTGTCCGCGGCACGGCTCCCGGGGCTCACGGCCCTTGGGGAGAGGATCTCCGACCAGACCGAACTCTTGCGCGCGATCTGGCGGGCGGTGGACGAACGGGGGGAGATCCGCGACGACGCGACCCCCAAGCTGGGGGAGCTCAACCGCGAGCTGCGCGCGCTCACCGACCGGATCACCGACTTCCTCCGCCGCTACCTGGACCGGAACCGAGATCTTGTCCAGGACCCCGTGATCACCCAGCGCGGGGGAAGGTTCGTCGTTCCCCTCAAGGCCGGGGCCCGGGGGCCCTCGATCGTGGTCCACGAGACCTCGGCGAGTGGGCAGACCCTGTTCGCTGAGCCAGGGCCGGTGGTCGAGCTCAACAACCGGCTCCGGGAGACTGCGGAGGACATCCGCCGCGAGCGGATGCGGATCCTCGTCGAGTTGACCGCGAAGCTCCTCGCCGAGGAGGGGCACCTCCGGCGGGACCTCGCCGTTCTCTCCCGCCTCGACGGCCTGTACGCCCGCGCCCGGTACGGTCAGGCGGTGCGGGGGGCGCTCCCGACCCTCGTCGAGGACGGGCAGATCGAGCTCGTGGACGCCCGCCACCCCCTCCTCGGGGAGCAGGCGGTCCCGGTGTCGCTCAAGTTCGGGCGGGCGAAGCGGGTCGCGGTGATCACCGGGCCCAACACGGGCGGCAAGACCGTCCTCCTCAAGACGATCGGCCTCCTCACCGTGATGGCTCAGTGTGGGATCCCGATCCCCGCCTCGCCGCGGACCGTGCTGACCGTGTTCCCCAAGGTGCGCTCGGACATTGGGGAAGAGCAGTCGATCGAGCAGAGCCTATCGACGTTCTCCTCCCATATGACGAACATCGTGGCGATCCTTCGCGACGCCGACGACCGAACGCTCGTCCTCCTCGACGAGCTCGGGGCGGGGACGGACCCACAGGAGGGGGCGGCCCTGGGCCTGGCGATCCTCGAGCGGATCCTGGAGCTGGGGACGACCGCTGCGGTGGCAACCCACCTCACCCCGCTCAAGCACTTCTCCGTCTCCCACCCTGGGGTTCTCTCCTGCTCGATGGAGTTCAGCCTGGAGACCCTGTCCCCCACCTACCGGGTCCAGGAGGGGGTGCCGGGGCGGTCGTGCGCCCTCGAGATCGCCCGGCGCCTCGGGCTCCCCGAGGCGCTCCTCGAGCGGGCGCGCGGGTCGTTCACCTCGGGGGAGATCCGCGCCGAGGAGATCATTGCCGAGCTCGAACGGGAACGGGGGGCGGCGCGGAGGCTGCGGGCGAACCTCGAGCTCGAGCGGGAGACCTTGGCTCGGCTCCGGGCGGAGTACGAGAAGCGGCTGGCGGCCTTGAAGGAGAAGAAGGCTGAGGCGTTGGGGCAGGAACTGGCGCGCCTGGAGGGGGAGATCCGGGCGGCGCGGAAGGAGCTCTCCGAGCTGATCGCCCAGGCCCGGGTGGCGGAGACGGCAGAGGAGCGCCGGGGGATCCTCCGGCGGGTGGAGGAGCTCGCGGCCGAGATCCCAGCGCGTCCCTCTCCCGTCCGCCGCCCGATCCCCATCGAGCCGGGTGCGCCGGTGCGCGTCCGGGCGACGGGCAAGGTGGGGACGGTCCTGTGGGTGGACGGAGATCGGGTCGGGGTTGACGTGCGGGGCCGGCGGGTTGAGCTTTCGGCGGACGCGCTCGAACCGGCGGAGGAGGAGATTCGGCCGCGCGCCCTGGCGCCGATCCTCGGGCCGGTGGGGGAGGTGAGCCCCGAGCTCTCCGTCCGCGGGCTCACCGTGGCCGAGGCGGAGCGCGAGGTGACGGTCTGGCTCGACCGCCTCCTCCGGGCCGGGATCTCCACGGGGCGGATCGTCCACGGCAAGGGGACCGGGACCCTCCGGGAGGCCCTCCACGCCTACCTCCGTCGGGCCCCGTACGTGAAGGGGTTCCACCTCGCCCCGCCCTCGGAGGGGGGGGACGGGGTCACGATCGTCGAGCTCTAGAGGCCTTTTTCCCCGGCCCGACCGCAGGGTATGATTCCCCATGGCCCACTCGCTCCCGGAGGCGGCGGAGATCCGGGACTGGATCATCCGCAACGCCGTTGTTCTCCCCGGAGACTTCCTCCGGGTGGACGGGTTCCTCAACCACCGGGTGGACCCCGCGTTTGTGGCCCTGGCTGGGGCGGCCTTGGCCCGGGCGTTCTCCGGCTCCGGGGTCACCTGCGTGTTCACCGCCGAGGCCGCCGGCAACGTGATCGCCTACGAGACGGCCCGCCAGCTGGGGGCCGCTGCCCTGTACGCGAAGAAGGGGGCGGCCCGGACGATGGCCCGCGCCCTCACCTGCCGCATCCGCTCCCCCACC
>CAKZSO010000016.1 GCA_937921255.1 Candidatus Bipolaricaulota bacterium | reverse complement strand
GGGGACAACCTCCTCCAGGAGGGGGTCACGGGCGTGGTGGACGTGTTTTGCTCCCGGAACCCCGCGGCGGTGGTCAGCCTGCGCCGGGTGGAGGACCCCCGCCGGTTCGGGGTCGCGGTGATCGAGGGGGGCAGGCTCGTTCGGCTTGTGGAGAAGCCGAACGATCCCCCAAGCGACCTGGCGATCGTCGGGGCGTACGCGTTCACGCCCCTCGTCTTCCGGGCGGCGCGGGAGGTCCGGCCCTCGTTTCGCGGGGAACTGGAACTCACCGACTGCCTCCAGTGGCTCGTGGACCACGGCCACACCGTGCTCCCCCACGAGATCAGGGGTTGGTGGCAGGACGTGGGTCGGCCGGAGGACCTCCTCCTCGCAAACCGCCTCCTTCTTTCCCAGATCGAGCCCCGGGTTGAGGGCGAGGTAGACGCAGGTTCGACGGTCGAAGGGCCGGTGGTGATCGAGGGCGGGGCGCGGGTCTTGGGGAGCCGGTTGATCGGGCCCGTGGTCATCGGCAAGGAGGCGGTGGTCGAGCGGTCCCCCGTTGGCCCAAGCGCTGCGATCGGCCCGGGGGCCCTCGTCCGCGACGCCACGGTCGTCGACAGCATCGTGATGGAGGGGGCCCGGGTGGCGGGCGGGGGCCTGGAGAGATCCGTGCTTGGCCGCTCCGTGGCGGTGATGGGGGGTGGAGCCAAGGTCAGCGGGGCGTTCCTCGGGGACGGGTCGGCGCTGGGGTTAGAGGAGGGACGATGATCCTAGTCACAGGCGGTGCGGGGTACATCGGGAGCCACACGATCAAGGAGCTCCTGCGGGCCGGGCGGGAGGTCGTGGCCCTCGACAACCTGTCGGCCGGCCGCCGGGAGCTCGTCCTGTGCCGGGAGTTCGTCCACGGGGACCTCGGGGACCGGGAGCTCCTCCGGGAGACCTTCCGCCGCTACCCGATCGAGGCGGTGATCCACTTCGCCGCCCACACCTCGGTTCCCGAGTCGGTCGCTCAGCCCGGGAAGTACTACTGGAACAACGTCGTCTGTACCCTGAACCTGCTGGAGGCGATGGTTGAGGCGGGGGTGGGAAGAATCGTCTTCTCCTCGAGCGCCGCCGTGTACGGGAATCCCAGGCGGATCCCGATCCCCGAGGACCACCCCCAGGAGCCGACGAACCCCTACGGCCGGACGAAGCTGGTCGTCGAGGGGATCCTTCGCGACTACGGGGTCGCCCACGGGCTCCGTCACGTGTCCCTGCGGTACTTCAACGCCGCCGGGTCCGACCCCGAGGGGGAGATCGGGGAGGTCCACGACCCGGAGACCCACCTTATCCCGATCGTGCTTGAGGCTGCCTTGGGGAGGCGGAAGGAGCTCCAGATCTTCGGGACCGACTACGACACACCCGATGGGACCGCGATCCGGGACTACATCCACGTGACGGACCTTGCCCAGGCCCACGTTGCGGCCCTGCGGGCCCTCGAGGCGGGGCGGGCGGGGGAGGCGTACAACCTGGGGACGGGCCGGGGGTACACGGTGCGGGAGGTGGTCGAGTGCTGCCGGCGGGTGACGGGGCGGGAGATCCGGGCTGTGGCGGCCCCCCGCCGGCCGGGGGACCCGGCCGCCCTGGTCGCCGACCCGTCCCGGGCAGTGCGTGAGCTCGGTTGGGAACCGCGGTTTGCGGCCCTCGAACCCATCGTCGAGACCGCCTGGCGGTGGATGCTCCGCCGCCCCTAGCGGCGGGGCCTTGTCTCGACCGGCATCCCCCGGAAGCGGGCGGCCTGCCGCTGGATGGAGGCGGCGCTCCGGGGTCCTCTCCGGGCGGCGGCTCCACGGCAGAATGCTCAGTCCATCGGACGGGCGGAGGGGACCGATGAGGTACTTCGGGACAGACGGGGTGCGGGGCGTGGCCGGGACCGAGCTTACCTGTGAGCTCGCCTTCCGGCTCGCCCGGGCGGCGGGCCTGGCCTTCCGGCCCCAGCGGGCACTTCTCGCCCTGGACACCCGCCTGTCGGGCCCCGCCCTCGCCAGCGCCTGCGCCGCGGGCCTCGCCGAGGCCGGCTGCGACGTGGACCTGGCTGGCGTTCTTCCCTCTCCGGCCGTCTCCCACCTCGTCCCCCGCCGCGGCTACGGCCTAGGGGTGGTCGTCTCCGCCTCCCACAACCCGCCCCAGGACAACGGTGTCAAGTTCTACGGCCCCGACGGGCTGAAGCTCCCTCCGGAGGACGAGGCGCGGGTGGAGGGGCTCCTCGACGCGCCGGGCGGGGGTCGGCCCCCCGGCGGGGTGGCGGACTGGGCCGGGGCGGAGGCGGAGTACGCGGCGGTCCTCTGCGCCGCGGCCCCCGACCTTGCCCTGAACCGGATGAAGGTCGTCCTCGACTGCGCCCACGGGGCGACGGCCCGCCTTGCGCCGGAGATCTTGACGGACTTAGGGGCGGAGGTCACTGTGATCGGCGGAGAACCCGACGGGGGGCGGATCAACGAGACCGGCGCCGCGGCGCCCGTGCTCCTCTCCCGGGAGGTCCCCGCGTGCGGGGCGGAGATCGGGGTCGCCTTCGACGGGGACGGGGACCGCGCCCTGTTCGTGGACCGCCGGGGGACGGTGGTCGAAGGGGACCGGCTGATGGCCGCGCTGGCCCCCCACCTCCACGCCTGGGGGGAGCTCTCCCGTCCCGCGGTCGTGTTCACCGTGCTCGCGAACCTCGGGGCCGAGGCGTACCTCCTTGAGCGGGGGTTCGCGGTCGAGCGGGTGCCGGTGGGGGACCGGAACGTGGCGTGGGCGATGCGGGAACGGGGGATCGACCTCGGGGGAGAGCCCTCCGGGCACGTGATCTTCCGGCGCCACGCCTCAACTGGGGACGGGATCCTCACCGCCCTCCTCGTCCTTCGGGCCCTCAAGCGGTTGGGGACCGACCTAGGCACTCTGGCGGCCCCAGTGCGGCTGTTCCCCCAGGTGCGGGCCGACGTGCCGGTGGCCGAGCCGGAGGCGGCCCTTGCCGACCCGGCCGTCCAGGCGGCGATCCAGGAGGCGAAGGCGAAGCTGGACGGGAAGGGGCGGCTCGTGGTCCGTCCCTCGGGGACGCAGCCCCTCATCCGGATCATGGCCGAGGGCGCGGACGAGCACGGGCTGGATCGGCTAGTACACGATCTCAAGAAAGCTCTGCTGGCGCCAGGCAGACGTTTGCTGTGAAGGGCCTCTTGTGAAAGGACTGCTCCGTGTGTTGGAAGACACCAACCCGCACGCCCCGCACCGCGTCCTGCGTTGCTGTGGCTGCGTTGGTGGGCAGCATACCGTATGGATGGGAGCCCAGGCTGCCAGTAACATGAAGCGAGGATGAGAGAGCGTACGGTGTTGTTGGTCCGGGTTGTGGGCGCTATATGGGGCCGCCGGGCCCTGACGACTGAGCTTGTCCGACGGGAGCTCAAGCTCCGGTACCGTGGAACGGTGCTAGGGTTTGTGTGGACGATGATCAACCCGCTGGTGTTCATGGTCATCTACACTCTTGTTGTGACCTACTTCTTCCGTATCGAGATACCGAAGTTCCCGGCGTTCGTCCTCACGGGTCTGTTGCCATGGATGATGTGGTTCACTGAAGCCATGTCCTCCGGGACAACCTGCGTTGTTGATCACGCGCCGTTTGTTACCAACGCTGTCTTCCCGGCCGAAGTGCTCCCCCTGGTTGCAGTGGGCACGGGGATGATGAACTTCCTCTTCTCCTTACCCGTACTCCTTCTCCTGTATGTGCTGTTCGATGTGCGTCTTTCCGTGACTGCAGTCGCGCTACCGTTGGTCATGGCGACACAGGCCTCGCTCTTGTTGGGGCTTGTCTACATTACTGCGACGTTGAACGTGTTCTTCCGGGACATGCAGTACATCGTCCGTCACATACTGACCATGACCTTCTACCTCACGCCTATTCTGTACGATTTTGCCCGGATTCCTCCACAGTTTCACTGGATTCTTCGTCTGAACCCCATGACGACGGTCATCGATAGTTACCGACGAGCGCTGTTCTTCGGAACCTGGCCCAACTGGCGCAATCTGGGCTTGGTCCTGGGGCTGGGGGCTGGTCTGATAGCAGTTGGCATGGGGTTGTTCAGCGCGAAGAAGGAGTTGTTCGCTGAGCACCTATGACCGACGCCGTAGTTCTCGAGCACGTCTGGAAGCTATTCCGCCGGTATCCAGTCCGTGGGCACACCACCCTCAAGGACCTGATCGTGCGGGGCGAGTGGAGGAAGCGGTTCAAGGGTCAGCAGCACGTCGAGGCGCTGCGCGACGTCTCGCTGCAAGTTCCCCAGGGACTGGTATTGGGGATCATCGGTTCGAACGGATCGGGCAAGAGCACGTTGCTTCGGCTTGTCGCCGGGATCTACAGACCATCATCGGGGAGGATTGTCGTCGCTGGGCGGGTGGCCGCCCTTCTCCACCTGGGGTTAGGGTTCCATCCGGAGCTGTCTGGCCGGGAGAACATCATCATCGGGGGCCTTGCGGCTGGGCTCCCCAGGCGCGAAATTCGGCGGGCGTTCGATGGGATCGTAGAGTTCGCTGAACTTAGGGAGTTCATCGACGCTCCGGTTCGTACCTACTCGTCTGGAATGTACGCCCGGTTGGCGTTCTCTGTTGCTGTCCACGTCAACCCGGACATCTTGCTCCTCGACGAGGTTCTAGCTGTTGGCGACGAGCGATTCTCGGAGAAGAGCAAGCAGCGCATGGACCGGTTCAAGAGGGAAGGGAAGACCATTCTGTTCGTCAGTCACGGCCTGGACAAGGTGGCAGAGTGGTGCCACGAGGCGATCTGGTTGGAGGGAGGCCGGGTTCGCGCCCGCGGCCCAGCTGAGGCAGTCGTCGGAGAATACCGGAACTCGTGCGCTGCAGATGGCGGGTTTGGGACGCGTGCAAGGGTGCGGCATGGCTGACAAGAACTGGGGTCAGCGCTTATGAGGTGGCTACCTCTTCTAGGGCTGCTCTTGCCCCAGTGGTGCGACAAGCAAGATGGAGACGAGATGGCTCAAGGTGGAAGGGTTGTGACGCATGTTGTGACGGGGTGTGCAGGTTTCGTTGGAGCGGCGCTCGTCCGTCGACTTTTGGCAGACGGAAGCGAAGTCGTGGGAGTAGACAACCTGGATGACGCCTACGATGTCCGCATGAAGGAGCACCGCCTCGAAGAGCTGCTACCGTTGTCACCGTTCTGCTTTGTTCGGGAGAACGTCTGCTCTCCAGGGCTAGAGGAGGCGCTCAGAAGAGCGATCGGAGGTGGATGCGTCGACACCGTGTTTCACCTCGCTGCCCGGACCGGGGTGCGCCAGTCTGTGGAGGCTCCGCGCAGCTACGTCGATTCGAACGTGCTCGGCACCCTGAATGTTCTTGAGGTCTGCCGTCGCCTGGGGATAGAGCGGTTGGTACTTGCGTCGACCTCAAGCGTGTATGGGATTCCGGCCAAACTGCCCTGTTCGGAGGAGGTCGATACCTCAAGGCCTCTCTCTCCCTATGCGGCGTCCAAGATTGCCGCTGAGGCGCTCTGCCACACGTACCACTATGTACACGGTTTGAGCATAGTCGTCCTCCGATACTTCACGGTCTATGGACCGGCTGGCCGGCCGGACATGAGCATCTTCCGTTGGGTCCGGAACATACTCGAGGGAGAGCCGATCACCGTGTACGGCGACGGGACCCAAAGACGCGCGTTCACGTTCGTACAGGACGTTGTGGAAGGGACGGTAGCTGCAGGCAGGCTGTCGGGGTACCACGTCTTGAACCTAGGGGGAGAGCGATCAGTAGAGCTTTGGGATGTGGTCCGAACGATTGAAGCTGCCACTGGATGCAGAGCCTTGATCCGACACGGCCCGGCGCAGCCAGGGGAAATCCCGGTTACCTCCGCTGACTGCAGGAGAGCGCGGGAGCTGCTCGGATGGCAGCCGCGAGTGACGCTCGAGGATGGGTTGCGCGCCACAGCGGCCTGGTACAGGGAAAACCGGCACTGGGCCGCCAACATTGCGCTTGGAGGGTCATGAACAACCACCTTCCTTCACCAGTGGGGGTCGTGGGTTTGGGGTACGTGGGACTACCCCTTGCGGTGGCCCTTGGCGAAGTGAGCGACACCGTTGGGTTTGACGTGAACACCCAGCGTGTTGCGGAGCTGCAACGGGGATTTGATCGAAACGGTGAGGTGCCTTCCGAACGGTTGAGAAGAGCACGGCTTTGTGTGACCTCGGACCCGGCACCCTTAGAAGCATGTAGGTTCGTAATTGTAGCTGTCCCTACCCCGGTTGACGCGGCCAGACAACCGGACCTTCGCCCGCTCGTCGCGGCGACGGAGACGGTGGGGAGGCATCTCCAGCGGGGAACGCCCCGGACGACGGTGGTGTTCGAGTCCACC
>CAKZSO010000015.1 GCA_937921255.1 Candidatus Bipolaricaulota bacterium | reverse complement strand
GCTGCCCGCGAGCAGCTCATCCTTGCCAACCAGGGGCTCATTGGGCACGTCCTCCGCACCGAGTTCCGCGGGTTGATCTACCTGTGGGACGACCTGTTTCAAGAAGGCCAGGTCGGGCTGATCAAGGCGGTGGACCGGTTCGACTGGCGGAAGGGGTGCAAGTTCAGCTCCTACGCCGTGTGGTGGATCCGCCGGGAGATCCAGCTTGCCCTCGGCCGGTGGTGGACCGGGGCAGCCCGGATCCCGGAGTCGCGGCTGAAGGAGCTTCGCGAGTTCAAGGTTGCGATCCAGAAGCTAGGGGACCTCCTCGAGCGGCCCCCCACTCCCGAGGAGATCGCGGGCGACTTGGGGATCCCCCTCGACAGGGTCTACGAGTTCCTGAGGATGGTGGCTGCCGGACGGAGGGTGGTGTCGTTCGAGGCGATGGAGGAGCGCGGCCGGAGCGTGATGAACCTCATTGCCGACGAGCGAGCTCCCTCCTCAGAAGGCGGGCTCGATCCGCGGCTGGGAAGCAAGCTGCGGCGGGTGATCGGGGTCTCGTTGACCGACAAGCAGCGGGAGGTGATCTGCCTCCGCTACGGGCTGGACCTCACCGGTGACCCTCTCCGACCGCTCTCGCAGAGGGAGGTTGCCGAGCAGATGGACATCAGCCCCCAGGCGGTGTCCCGGCTCGAGGAGCGCGCGCTGGCCCGGATCAAGGCGGAGATGGACCTCGTCGCGCACTCCCTCCGAAGGGTAGAGTGACGATCCACGGCCCAGCAACTACGGGGCGAGGCAGCCGCTGAGCCTGTCCACGAGTTCGGCGATCTGTCGGTCCCGGCTCCGGCGAGACCAGTTGACGGCCCCGGACCCGCAGACCGTGGCTCCCTTGGCCTCGCACGCCCTTCGCAGCTGCCGGAGGGCGTGGTTTCCCCCCATCCAGGCGAACGGGAACTGCTGGGTGACGAACCCCGCCACCCGCTTGCCCTTCAGGGGCGGGACCTGGGCAAGGTACGCCCGCATCGCGGGGGCGAGGGAGAACGCGTGGACCGGCGCTCCGAGAACGACCACGTCGTACTTCCCCGCGTCAGGAGCGCGCCTGAGCTTGATCGGTTGGCCGTCGGGCTTCCCCTCGGCCTCCACCCGGTCCACGGTCACGGTGTGGCCGGCTTGGGCGAGGGCCTCCCGCAGCTTTTCGGCCACTGAAAGGGTGTTCCCGGTCTGAGAATGGACGATGATCCCGATGTTCATATTGTTCCTCCTGGTCTAGCACCGCTGTGCATGCAGTTCCGTCGGGAGTATACGGGGCATGGGGCGTTCTTGTTCATCTTCCTCTGAAGCTTCCTCGGGGCGTACATCAGCGCCGTGTTCTGGGGGATCGGCTACTCGCTGAAAATGGAGATAGGTTCGGGTGTCCTCGAGTCGAACTGGATGACCCCCGTGCCCCGGCTGGCGGTCCTCGCAGGGCGGACGCTGACGAGCCTGGTCCCGACCACGCTCAACTGTGCGGGAGTGCGCACAGCGAGCTGGCTCTTGTTCGGGTTCACCGCCAATGGGTCGGTGACGAAGGTGATCCGGATCGCGGTCCCGATGCTTGCCGGCCTGTTCGGGGTTGTATTCGCTGGGTTGGCCCGCTCATCCGGCGATGCGAACACGGTCGTGGATGTATCGAACTTTCTCGTAGCGGGGCTCTCCGGCTCCGGATTCCCCGTGACCGTGCTTCCGCGCGGGCTCCTCGAGGTTTCGCTCGCCCTGCGGACCGCCTGTGGGTTTGATGTCGTGCGCTCGCTCATCCTGGGGATCCCGCCCCTCCTGGCTCTCGGGGCTGCGGCGGCGGTGCTCGGGGGGTTCATGGTCGTGATGCTGACCCTGGGTTGGGGGCTCTTCTGTGCGGTCGAACGGCTGTGCCGGGCCCGGGGCACGCTCGGGATACACTGAGCGGGGCCCCTCCAGCGCCATCCCTCCGCCCGAGATGGGGTATGCTCAGGAGGAGGTGCTGTGAGCTTCCACCAGAACTTTGAGGAGTGGGAGAGGTTCTGCCAGCGGGAGGGCTGCCCGGTGTGCCAGAACTGGCCGGAGCCCGAGGATCACGTGACGATCTGGGAGTTCCCCCGGTCGTGGCTTATCGCCCATCCCCGGGTGTGCCTCCGGGGCACGTGCTGCCTCCTCCTCAAGCCCCACGCGGTCGAGCTCTACGACCTGGCCGACCCTGACCTGCTCGCGTTCATGAGGGAGGCCCAGATCTGCGCCCGAGCGCTGAAGGCCGTCGTCGGGGCGGTGAAGATCAACTACGAGATCCACGGGAACACCGTTCCCCACCTGCACATGCACCTCTTCCCCCGCCACCGGGATGACCCGTTCCCCGGGGCACCGATCGACTTCCGTCAGGTGACCCCACCCGTGTACGGGGAAGGCGAGTTTGCCGCGTTCGTGACAGCGATGCGGGCGGCAGTTTCTGGCCTGCTGGCGGAGCGACGGTGAGCCCAGTCCTTTCCTCGAACGGCTAGGCTGCCTTCTGGGTGCGGCTCGTTCTGGTACATCGCGGGGGTCAAGCGCGTCTCA
>CAKZSO010000014.1 GCA_937921255.1 Candidatus Bipolaricaulota bacterium | reverse complement strand
GCCGGGGCTGGTGCTGGAGAAGAAGACGAACGGGGACGATGCGGACACGCCGACCGGGCCGGTGGTGGTGGTGGGGTCGACGGTGACGTGGACGTACGAGGTGACGAACACGGGGAACGTGCCGCTTTCGAACGTGGTCGTGACCGACGACAAGGTGGGAGCGATCGGGACGATCCCGAGCCTGGCGGTGGGAGCGAGCGCGACGCTGACGAAGACGGGTACGGCCGTTCCTGGGCAGTACGCGAACGTAGGGAAGGCCGAGACGACGTACCAGGGGCAGACGGTGAGCGACACCGATCCGAGCCACTACTTTGGGATAGATGGCTACATCGCCATCACGCCAGGACAGGCGACAAACGCGGTGGGCGACCCGCACACGTTTGTGATTACCGCGTACGCGGAAGGTGCGGCGCCCAGTTCGTGGGCCCTCAGCTACACCGTGGCGCCGACGCCGGGGATCCAGAGCTTGAGCGGACCTACGGTGGCCCCGGACGGGATGAGCGCAACGTGGAACCTGACGATCAATAGCACAGCGCCGGGTGCGTTCTTGGCAACCCCGACGGTGACGATGACGTTCCCCGGCGGGACGCAGGTTGTGCGGACGACGGACGGCCTAGGCGGAAGCACCGTGCCCGCGCGGAAGACCTACGTGCAGGGACGGATCAACCTGAGTCCGTTGTCCGCCACGAATGAGGTGGGGGATCCTCATACGATGGTTGCGCTGGTTGAAACGACAACCGACGGGTTCGCGTGGTTCCCAGCGCCTGGCGTGGGAGTCACGTTCTCCATCGTAGGTGGAGCCGCGATCTTTGTCGGCGGGGTCAACACCTCGGTCACCAACAGCGCGGGTCAGGCGACGGCGCAGATCGTCTCTTCGACGCCGGGAACGGTCCTGATTCAGGCGGCAGCGGACCTATTCGGCACCGGGACGTTTGTCCGTGTGACGGGCACGCCTGGGAATGGCAGCAACGCCGCGAAAACCTACGTAGATGCGCGGATCAGCGTGACCCCGTTGAGTTCGGTCAATCCAGTAGCCACAGGCCATACCGTGACCGCGCTGGTGGAGGTCAACGCCGGCGCTGGCTGGGTACCAGCTTCAAATGGCACGCCGGTCGTGTTCACGCTTCTTACCAACACGGCTGGAGCTACGTTCGTTACGCCGGCAGCGGTGACAACGAGCAGCGGGCAGGCTTCCGTGACTCTGTTCTCGTCGAACCCGGGTGGTGTCGCCATCCGGGCGACGGCGGATGTGACCGTTGCCGGGCTTCTCCTGCGCCGAACGACGGGATCCGGGGGTGTGAACGGGCCGGATGCCGTCAAGAACTGGGTGCGCAGTAACGAGCCCCCCACGGCAGAGACGCTCTCGTTCGTGACCTGTCGGAACACGCCCCTCGCCTTCTCCCTGCGTGGCAGCGACCCCGACGTGAACCCCGCGAACTCAGCGTCGCATCCGCTGGCATTCGCGATCCAGGGGGCGCCGACCTACGGTGCGGTGAGCGGGAGCCTGAGTGCTGTTACATACAGCGCGCCGCACAGCGCGTTGGTGGACGTGGTGTACGTGCCGCAGCTTGGTTTCCTCGGCACGGACTTCATCGCCTACACCGTCACCGATCCCACCGGCGCGTTTGCGGTGGGAATGGTTCGGATCACGGTTTTGGACTGCGGGGAGGAGATCGCCGGTGGAGGCGGTGCATTGGGACCGCGGATCGTGATCAACGAGATTGCGTGGGGCGGCACCAAGGCAGACCCGAATCACGAGTGGATCGAGCTCTACAGCTCGTTTGGCGAACCGATCGACCTCACCGGATGGACCCTCCGCTGGCGGCGCAAGCAGCCGGGGCACGTGCTGGAGCAGTACGTGAAGGTTGTGGATCTCCGCGGGGTGATCGACCCCTTCGGGTTCTACCTCATGGAGCGCCGCACCGACGACGTGGTGAGCGACATCGAGGCCGACCTCATCTACGAGGAGACGGGGCCGGTCGTGATCACGGAAATCGCGTGGGGCGGGACCGCGGCAAGCCCGAACGACCAGTGGATCGAGCTTACCAACATTACGGAAAACGCGGTGGACCTCACGGGATGGACCCTCCGCTGGCGTCTTACCCAGCCGACCACAGCCGGGGAGCGGGAGTGGAAGGTGGTCGAACTCCGCGGGACGATCGCCCCGTGCGCAACGTACCTCCTCGAGCGGGGGAGTGACGACGTGGTGAGGAATATACCTGCCGATCTCATCTACACTGTGGCCCTCGATCCGCGCGGCGAGGTCATGGAGCTCGTGGATCCGCTGGGCACAGTGGTGGACACGGCGAACGCGGAACGCCTCGGGCGGCCCGGTTGGGCCACTGGTTACGGTCTGGGTAACGCTCATCCGTACGCGACGATGGAGCGGGTGAACCCGTTTGCCCGCGATGCGGAGCACAATTGGCAGGCGAACTCAGGAACCCTCACGTATGGCACGGACCGCGACGGGATTCCCCTCGTGGCCACCCCACGGGCGGTGAACGAGCAGTTCCTCCTGTGGGCGTATCCGGAGGTGGATCCGACAGAGTTCCCCACGGATCTGGCGTATCTGCCGTTTACTCTTGAACTGTCCGACCTGGGGGAGGTGCTGGAGCTTGTGGACCCTGCGGGGAACATCGTGGACACGGCGAACGCCGACAACTCCGACCGCGATGGGTGGGCTGTGGGCTACGGTTTGCACGGGGCGCTGCCATTTGCGACGATGGAGCGAGTGGACCCGTCCCTTCCAGACCTTGACGGGAACTGGGACTCCAACCAGTACATCGTGATCAATGGTCTTGATACGGATGAGGTGTGCCTTGTGGCCACGGCACGCACGACGAACGAGCCCGTTCTCCTTCGATCTGCCGATGACCAGGCAGCTCAGGTGGTGGAGAGGGGCGACGTGGTCACGGTGGCGGTCGTCGCTCCAACTGCCTGTGACGATACACCCTGCCTTCCCCACGCCGTGTTGACGCGCGCTGACGACGCGGCGGGCGGGGCAGGGGCGGTTCTCCCGCCTGACCTCGAGCAGCACGTGCTCGTGGGGAGGCGGATCGAACCGACGGACAACTACCAGTTCCAGGTTGCCACGGCGGACCTCCCGCCGGGAACCTACCGGCTGTGGATCTCCCTCGGGAGCACCCTGTTCCGGGTTCTGGTATTCGAGGTCCGGGAGGCCGTCGCCGGGCGCTAGGAACGGCACGACGGTGACCCTGTAGGGCCCGGAGCTCCGGCTTCCGGGCCTCGTCTTATGTTTCCAGTTGCAGTGGGGACGGCTCTGACGCAAGATCGCTCCCTTGTGGGTCCTCAGGGTGTAGCACCGTGACTCAGGCTCTAGGCTGGGCAGGGCTGTTTCTCCTCAGCGCGGCGGTGGTCGTGCGGAGCGGCCTCAGTTTGTCTAAGGCGGGTGATCACCTCGCCGAGGCGACCGGGCTCGGTCGGTTGTGGGTGGGGACGATCCTCCTTGCCATCGCGACCTCGCTCCCCGAGCTCGTGACGAACCTCTCCGCGGTTCGCCTCGATGCCCCTGCCCTTGCCGGTGGGAACATCCTCGGGGCCAACATGCTCAACATCGTTGTCCTTGTCGTCCTCGTCAGCCTGTTCCCGAAGGTGGCGATCCGCCCGGCGACGCGCGACCAACGGCTGCTCGTGGCCACGGCCCTCGCTCTGACAGTTGTCGTAACCGTCTTGGTGGGGCTGGAAGGGCCGGGGAACCTTGGTCCGGTGAGCCTGGGGACGATCCTCCTCCTCGGGGGGTACGTCCTGGGGATGATGGCCGTGTACCGAGCTCGCGCGGTGGAAGTCCAGCTTGAGCCGGATCATGGGAGGGCTTCATCCGATGCCTCTCGCCCGTCGGCGAGACGAGCGTGGGTCATGTTCGGATTGGCTGCAGGAGGGGTCCTTGTGGCGGCACCCCTTCTCGCGGCGAGCGCGGATCGGCTGGCGGAGATCTTCGGGATCTCGGGGAGCTTCATGGGCGTGCTGGCTGTGGCGGTCGTGACCACAATGCCCGAGACGAGCGTGACGTGGGGCGCGCTGCGGCTGGGATCAAAGGAGATGGCCCTCGGAAACGTCTACGGGAGCTGCGCGTTCAACGTGCTCGTCCTGGGGCTATCGGATCTCCTCTACGCCAAGCCGATCTTCACCGTGCTCGACCGCTCGCACCTTGTGGCGGGGCTGGGGGCACTTGCCTTGATGGCGCTCGGCCCGCTGTTCCTTGTTCTCCGCGCGCGAGGGAAGCTAGGCCTCTCTCGGTGGCTCGCGCTGGGGATTGTGGCGGGGTGGATGGGCGCGATGTACTTCGTGTTGACGGTGGGGCGGGGAGTCTCGGGCTGAGGGCCTTCACCTTTCGGTGAGGGCGAGCTCCATCCGGAGGGCAGCTCCACCGTCTTCGTAGTACCGCGCCAGCTCTCGCACGACCTTGAATCCCTGGTGCTCGTAGAACCGATGGGCGCTCTCGTTGTCTACCCGAACCTCGAGCCGGATTCCGGAAACCCTCTGCGCTCGAGCAATCGCGCCGAGCTCCGCTAGGAGCGCGCTCGCCGCGCCTTGGCGGCGGTGGGTGGGGGCCACAGCCAGATCGTGGATGTGGAAGACCCAGCCTCCGCGCGGGGTGGCCTCGCGGCGGGCGATGAGAAACCCGACGGGTTGGGGATCGACCGCCAAGAGGATCACCGCGTGCGGGTCGCCGAAGTACGCCGCGATCGAGCTTTGGGGCCACGGGTCGGGAAAGCTCTGATCCTCGATCGCGACGATCGCCGGAAGGTCAGTGCGCGACGCTCGGCGAATCTGCACACGGGCTCCGACTCTCTACCCGCGCTTCCAAAACTCCCAGAACCGGCGGGCGGTAAGGGTGGCGCGCACAGTGCCGCCGCGGAGTTCGAGGTGGAAGTCCATGACCTGTGACCGGCCTGTCCGAAGCTCAATGAGGACGCACGTTGCGCTCATCTTCCCCCTGAGCTCGCCGGAGTCGAGACGGAGCTCGATCAAGTCCACCCGCACGCTCTGGACGACAAGCACGGCATCCGCGGCCTGGGGGTCGGCAACGATCCGCACGTTCTTCGCTCCCAACGTGACGGTGAGCCCATCCATGAACGGGACGCGCAGGACTTGATCCGTGCGCTCCCAGTCCGGGGGCTGGATCGCCACCGTGTGCACGCGTGCCCACGGGTCCGGCGCTGGCCAGAGAACAACAGCTAGTAGGACGGTGATCACGGCCACTGCTGCGACTCCAACCCATGTTTTCGTGCGCATCGCTCCCACAGCCTTGCCCACCCCCGTACGGGGGTAGGCAGCCCATTCTACGGGGGTGAGCCGGTGTCGCGCGACACCGTGGAAGGTAACCTGGATCGAGGAAGATCCTTTTCCTATACGTGAAAGCGAAGAGCGTGACAGGTGTACTTGACGGTGGTTTATATCCGTATATACTGCAAGTAACTCGGACCGCCCGCGGTGCGGGGAAGGGGGTGTCGCCGGGCAACTGACCTCGACCGTCCGATAAGGGCAAACCCACGGCAACGTGGGGACGCAAAGCCTACAGGTCCCTCAGGGATGGCTGGGTTGCCGAAGCATGGTCAGGAAAGCAGTGCTGCTGGTGATGGTCGGGCTGACAGCGGGGACTGTCGTCGGGCGGGCGACGTCGACCGCTCTAGGGGCTCAAGCTACGGTCACCATTCCCGCGCTCAGTCGCCTCTCCGTTCTGGGCGCGAAGGACTCCGGGCGGGAGATCCCAGTCGCGGTGGAGATCCGTGCTCCGGTGCCCGATCGTTCGGGACCGATCGAGCTGCGGCAGGCAGT
Organism: Candidatus Bipolaricaulota bacterium; assembly: GCA_937921255.1. Taxonomy (GTDB): domain Bacteria; phylum Bipolaricaulota; class Bipolaricaulia; order Bipolaricaulales; family Bipolaricaulaceae; genus Bipolaricaulis. Next base: position 53,864 of record CAKZSO010000014.1, on the reverse strand, counting down.
TACCCTCCTCGTGCGCAGCAACGTGCCGTGGACGCTCGTCGTACGCTCCTCAGACCTCTCCTTCCCGGGGGTTGTGGAGGTACGCCTCGGGCGTGGAGAATACCGGCCGGTGGGGCCGGACGGGCTGGTTCTCGCCACGGGTCGACCGGGTGTGCACGAGATCGTGCTCGACTACCGGGTGAACCTGGGCGAGGCTGGGTGGAGCGGTGAGCGCCTGCTCACCCTGATCTACGCCGTCGAGGGATAGACGTGCCCACGCCGATGGACGGACGCGACGTGGGGAAGTGGACGGTGCCCGAGAGCCTGCGGGCGTGCCCCGTATCCTGGGGCCGAGGGGAGGTGGTTGTCCGACCGGGAGATCCGCGAGTGCAGGAGTACGGTTTCTTGTGGGAACACGAGGTGATCGAACGGGCAAACCCGGGGCGACCCGGGGACGCAAAACCACAGATCTCTCTTTTGTGGGGAGATGGCTGGGTTGCCGAAACGCCTCCAAGGTTAAACGGATTACCCAATCTAACTATCCTTGGAGGAGAAGTGATGATGAAGGTTCGTACGCTTACAGTTGGCATGTTGGCTTTGGGGCTGCTTGTGGGCGTGGCAGGGATGGCGCAGGTGACGCAGGGCTCGGTGGCGCAGTTCACGGTGCCGACGTTGATCCGGCTCTCCCTCTCGACGAGCACGATCGACTTCGGGGCACTCACCGAGGCGGACTACGATGCTGGGCAGAAGCAGGTTCTGTCCGCCCAGGGTGTCCAGATCTGGAGCAACCGGAACTGGATCCTGAACGTGGCCGCCGACACCGCCACGTGGACCGGGCCGTGGGCGAAGCCGTCCACCGACCTTCTGTTCCGCGCGGCGACCTCCGATGGCCGCGTGTCCTCGTACGCGAGCACGTTCACCGGGCTCACGACGGGGGCAACCCAGGTGGCCGCCGGCACGAGGGGCGGGAACATCCAGCTCTCCATGGACTTCGAGGTCCTCGTGAGCTGGGAGAACGACCCGGCCGGCGACTACAGGTTGGGGTTCACCTACACGCTCACCGCCCCATGATGAGGGGTTCATGGGCGGCCCGGGTCCGAGAAGAATCCGGGCTGCCCTTCTTCTCTTCGGAAGACGGATGAACATGGCGATGTACCAACTGGTACTGTTGCTGACGTTACTGCTCTTGGGGTCTGGGGGCCTGGCCCAGAGCACGGGCTGGCTCAGCCCGTCTGTCGATCAGGGGCAGTTTTCCAATGGCCCCGCGGCGTATGCTCCCGGAGGGCCCTTCGCGGTCGGGGCGAACGCGGTGCACCGCTACGGGGGTTTTGGGGCTGCCGTGCCGGCGGGAAGCGAAATCGTGGGGATCGAGGTCCTCCTCCGGGCGCGGAGGGCCCCGGCGCAGGCGGGAGCCCTGGGGGTCGAGCTGTCCGGCGACGGGGGAATCAGCTGGACGAACACGGGCTACGCTGCGACGGGGCTCTACCCCGTGCGCTGGCAGGACTACGTCCTGGGCGGCAGCAGCGACCTTTGGGGGCGGAGTTGGACGACAGCAGACCTTGCGGACGGGGTGCTGTGGGTTGAGGTCCGTGCCCTGGGCTACGCCCAGCTGGACTGGGTGGCGGTGCGGGTGCACTACCGAGAAGGGATCACCCAGGCGCTGACGGTCACCCCGCAGCTCGTGGACCTTGGCGTGCTCACCCTCGCCGACTACGATGCGGGCTACCGGGAGGTCTCCCCCGCGCAGCGGGTAACGGTATCCAGCGCCACCGCGTGGTCCCTGTACGTGGCCGCGGACGGGGGGACGTGGGCCTACGTTGGTTCTGAGGCCTACCCCGGGAAGCCGGCCTCGCACCTGGAGTGGCGGGTGGGCGCCTTCGGCCCTGGTATCTCTGGCCCCCAGACGACGTACGTGGGGCTGTCCCTTGGGTCGCAGAGGGTGGCCGGGGGGCCGGCGGGCACCGGCCTGTGGCTCGAGGTCGCCCTGCGGCTTCGGGTGGACTACGACACCACCGTCCCCGGCACGTACGAGCTTCGCTTCACGTACACGCTGACCGCACCGTAGGCCGTGGGGCGTATAATCCCCCCGATGCGCAAGTTCCTCTGGATCGCCATCCTTCTCCTGGGCGTCACGGGCCTGGGGCTCGAGGTCAACCTCCTCGAGGTCGACCTTGACGTCGCTCCGGGCGGGGTCTACACGTTCTCGTTCATCGCCCGCAACGAGACGGCGGTTGCAGAGACGTTCTCCGTCTACGTCGGGGACTGGGATCGCGATGTGATGGGGGGGAATCGGTTCTACCCCCCGGGGACGATCCCGCGCTCGCTTGCCGCGTGGCTCTCAGTGGCCCCTTCCTCCTTCTCCTTGGGCCCGGGGGAGACTCGGGAGGTGAGGGGGTCGCTCCACGTCCCCGCGGGCGCAGCGGTGGGGACCTATTGGGGTGTCGTGTTCGTCCATGGCGAGCCGCGGCCGGTGGACCACGGGGGGACGACGGTGATGGTCGCCCGCCGGATCGGGGTCAAAGTCTACGCGACGGTGGGGTCGGGGCCCAACGAAGGGGAGGTGCGGAAGATCGAGTTCCGCGGCCTGAACCCGCTCTGGCTGGTGGTGGAGTTCGCCAACGTGGGGCTCGTGAACCTGCGCGAGGTCCGGGTCGAGGTCCAGGTCTACGATGCTTGGGGAGAGCGCCTGGCGCGCGTCGCGCCCGCCCCTGTCCCCTGCCTTCCGGGTGCGACCCGGTGGATTGTCGCCGAGACGGAGCTCTGTCTTGAGCCGGGGACGTACCTCGTCGTCGCCCGGGTGGACGCCGGGGGAGAGGGGATCCTCGCGGGTCAGGCGTACCTGCGGGTGCGCCCGTTGGCCCTCGTTCCCCTTGCCGGGGGCGCCCTCCCGCGCGACCTCGATGGCGACGGCCTGTACGAGGATGTAGACGGGGACGGTGTCTTCTCGGAGGCTGATGTGGCCCTGTTTCGCGAGCAGCTGAGGAGCCCGGCGGTGCAGGGAAACGCGCGGGCGTTCGACTTCAACAACGACGGCCGCGTGGATGAGGCCGATGTGGAGGCGCTGGCGCGACTCCTCGCCGCCCGTACTCCGTAGATCCCGTCGCCCGTTCGGGGTGTGGAACTTCCTCTGCCCCCCGGACCCCTTTCCTCGCCGCTGCCAGGGCCCACCCTTACCTTCTCGGGCATGGGAATGTCTTGGGTGAGGGCGCGCCTTGTCGCCTGCGTTGCGGGGGCGATCCTTGTGGGGACGGGCGGTGCGGCCGAGGTGACCGTGGGTGTGCTCTCCCCACCGCGCACCGTGTCTCCCGGCGAGGTGGTGGTCCACGTGTTTGCGGTGCGCAACACGGGAGAGACCTCGAGTGCGATCGCCCTCAGTGTCAGTGTTCCTGAGGGCTGGCAGCACCTTGGACTCCCGCCGGCGCTTTCCCTGGCCCCGGGGGAGGAAGAAGCGGTCTTCCTGACGCTCATTGTGCCCCGGGAGGCTGAAGCCGGGGAGCACGCGGTCCGTATGGCCGCGACCTGGCCTGGAGGAGAGGCAGCCGCCGAGGCAAAGGTCCGCCTCCTGGCCGTGGCCAGGGTGGAGATCTTTCCCCCCCGGTCGGGCGAGGGCCAACCCGGGGATTCCGTGACCTACGAGCTTGTAGTCGTGAACCGGGGGAACGCGCTCGATCGGTTCTCCGTGGGAGCGTCTTCGGCACAGGGGTGGTCGGTGCGGGTCGAACCTCGGGAGTTCAGCCTGCGTCCGGGAGAGCTGGGCACCGTGCGGATCGTCCTCTCCATCCCGACCGACTCTGAGCCCGGTCGCGACTTCCTGACGGCGGTGGTTCGATCTCAAGACGGGGCGGAGGGGCGCACGGGGTGGATCACTACGGTCCTTCCCCCGGGGCCGGGGGCGATCGTCGGCACCGTCCTGTCCGAACTCGACATGCAGCTGGGGTTGGCGCTGGGCTACGACGTGATCTCGGACCGGCGGCTGTCCCGGCTGACGCTGACGGGGAAAGGTGGGGTCCTGGACGGCGCGGTTGAACTTGTCGTCCACGCAAGCGGCCCGTGGGAGCCGACCCCGTACCGGCTGTCGCGGTTCGCCTTCTCCTACGACGGGCCGTGGGCGTGGGTCACGGTAGGAGAGGTGGGGCTCGACCTCTCGGCGCTCCTCTTTTCGCTCGGGGCAAGCGGGATGGGAGCCGGGATCGGGACGGACTACGGGCGGGCGGCGTTCCTCACGGGGTGGGCGGGAGGCGAAGGCCGGTTCGGCCTGCACGGAGCCTGGATTGGACCCTGGGGGGAACTGGGGCTGGCGTTCCGGGAGACCCGGGGAGTGGACACGGTTCGTGCAGGGACCCTGTGGGTGAAGGGACAGGTCGACGAGTCCTTGACCGTCCACGGCGAGGGAGGCCTTGCCCTTGCCGGTTCCCACCTCGACGCGGGCTTCCTGATGGGGTTCTTGGTGGGCACAGGGTCGGATTTCTCGGTGGGGGCCACGGGGTACGCTGTGGGCCCACACGTGCCGGGGCCGCGCGCCGACCGCGCCGGGATGGATCTGTCGGGAAAGCTGGCCGTGGACCCCCTCGCGTTTCGGTTCACCGTGCGCTGGGAAAGGGACAACGTCCTCGCGATCCCGGTCGTGCCGACCGTGGTGAGAACGGACCTGTTCGCGGCTTGGGATTGGCTGCCGCCGGGAGGGCTCGTCGCCCTCCTGGGCACGGCTTCCCTCCGTCGAAGCCAAGGGTTCGGCCCAGGTTTGAACCCGGACCTCCGGATCGGCACCTTGGGACTGGCGCTCCACCTCGGAGAAGCCCCCCTCACTGTGCGTTTGGGCGGACGGTGGCGGTGGGAAGAGGACGTCGTTGCTCCCACCCGCCGCTGGACCGGGGAGTACGAGGAGCGGTTCGGCCTTACGCTCGGACGGACGAGGGCGACCCTTGCCCTCACCCAGGCCGCCACCTACGACGACACGGGCGCGCTCCTCGTCGCGGGGAACGAGGTGCGCCTGGACCTGCTCACTCCGGCGGGCATCGCCGTTGAGTTCCGGGGCCGGACCGATGGCGGTAGCGTGGGGGTGGTACTCCCGGTGGCCGTGGCGTCCGCGCTGTCGGCAACGGGGCGCGTGGAGGCAAGGTGGGGCCCCCTCGGCGAGGTGACCTCGCTCTTCGGCTCGATCTCGTTCAACTACACGTTCGCGTGGACGCCACCCTTCCTCCCCTCCAAGGGGTGGCTGGAGGGGGTGGTGTTCGCAGACGATAACGGGAACGGGCGGTTCGACCTGGGAGAAGAGGGGATCGCCAACGCCGTTCTGGTCGCGGATGGCAAGAGGGTAGCCAGCAGTGCGGACGGCCGGTTCCTGTTCCCACCCCTCCCACCGGGCACGTATGCCCTTGCCGTGGAACGGCTGCCCGCAGGGTTCCGGTCCCGTGCAGAGCTCCCCCCGGAGGTCACGGTGGACCTCGCCGGACGGACGATCGTCCACGTCCCGTGCGAGCGGGTGGGGATGATCTCGGGCGTGGTGTACCGCGACGGAGATCAAAGCGGGACGCGCACGGCGGGCGAGGCCGGCGTGGGGCGGGTGCGGATCGTTCTGGAGCAGGGCGGGGCCGAGGTGGCCGAGGCGTTCACGACACCGACGGGCTCGTTCTCGTTCCCCGACCTTCCCGCCGGGGAGTACAGGGTTCGGGTGGATGCGGACACGCTCCCCGAGCGGCATGAGCCCACAACCCCGGCTGTGGTGGAGGTGAATCTAGCCCCGGGGGCTGCGGAGGAGGTCCTGTTTGGGATTTGGGAGAGGCCGCGGCCGGTCGTGATCGTGTACCGACCTCCGGTGGCGGATTTCACCTGGACACCCCCCTCGCCTCGGGCGGGCGAGGCGGTGAGGTTCGACGCGGGTCCATCGCTGGGGAAGGTCGTGCGCTACGAGTGGGATTTCACGGGGGACCGGACGCTCGATGCGGAGGGGGTCCGTGCGGAGTGGACGTTCCCCGAGCCCGGGGTGTACCTGGTGACCCTGGTCGTGACCGACGACGCGGGCCTCACCGACGAGTTGAGCCTGGTGGTACGCGTGGTCCCTTGACCGTTGCCGCCCGGCGTGTCGGCGGCGTTCGCACGCCCCCGAGGAAGCCAGGACACGATGTACACTCACCCCCGCACGACGCGCCAGGAGCCACGCCATTGAGCGGTCGGCCCACGGGGAGGAGCGGGGTTCCTGACGAGGAGGCGTGAGGCATGGGGACACGGAGCGAAAAGGCGACCACTCGATTGCCACGGACTGCCCGCGGCCAGGAGACGCTGGACCGAATCCTGCGCAACGCGGAGGACGTGTTCCGTGAGCGTGGGTACGAACTCGCCTCCGTGTCGGCGATCTGCCGCCGGGCGGGGATTGCCCAAGGCACGTTCTACCTCTACTTCGCGAACAAGGAGGAGATCTACCTCCGCCTGGTAGAGGGGCTTCAGGAGAGGCTCGTCGGGCGGCTGCGGGCCGACGTCGCCGCCGCGCGCACCCCCCCGCAGAAGCTCCTTCAGGCGTACGGCACCCTCCTCGACTACATCACGGAGAACGCTGGGACGTTCCAGGTGTTCCGCGAAGCGGAGTTCGTCCGGTCCGAGATCCCGATGCGATTCTACGGGGCCATCTGCGATGAGCTAGTCGCGGTCGTTCGCGAAGGGATCGCGACCGGCGACTTTCGCGATGCCGATCCTGAAGTGGTGGCGTACGGTATCCTAGGGGTGGTCTTCTTCCTCGCGCTGCGGTACGTGATGTGGGGACAGGGAGCCGTGCCTCCGGAGGCGCGGCGCGGGGGTGCGGAGCTCATTCGGAGGGGGTTCACGGGAACCCAACCCCTCGCCGACGCGGCGGAGCCACCGAAGGTGGCGTCGCGGACAGCGGGAAACCCCGCCCGGGTGGATTCCGAAGGAGGGGAGGCGACGCGGAGGGCCCTTCTGCGGGCATCGGAGCGGGCGTTCGGCCAGGTCGGGTTCCACCGGACCACGATCGCGACGATCACCTACCTCGCCGGTGTGGGCCAGGGCACGTTCTACCTTCACTTCCCGAGTAAGGTCGCGGTGTTCAGTGAGCTCGTGCGGGAGATCAGCAGGGGGTTCCGGCGGGGTCAGACCCTCGCTGTGGCTTCGTGCCGCGATCGGCGGACAGCGGAGGTCTTGGGGCTGCGGTCGTTCCTGAAGTGGGTCCGAGACCACCCTGGGGCGTACCGGATCGTCCGCGAGGCGGAGTTCGTGGATGAGGGCGTGGGAAGGTGGTACTACACGCGGCTTGCCGAGGGGTACGCGCGCGGGCTGGCGGCGGCCATGGACCGGGGCGAGATCCGCCGGTGTGATCCCGAGGCCCTCACCTACGCTCTCCTGGGAATTGCTCACTTCAGCGGGCAGAGATGGGTGTTGTGGGGGGATCCCGATCGGCCTGCCGAAGAGGTGCTCCCCTTTCTGACTGGCTTCATCTTGCACGGCGTGGAGCGATAGGGCCAGGTGGGGGTTGACGATCGCTCCCCCCATCGCTATGCTGACAGGTGATTCAGGTGTCATAGGCCTGTCCGCGGAGTCGGGGCGGCCAACCCGCGGGTCAGCTCGGAACCGAGGGGACCCGCTCATCGTGGGAGGTAGGCGTGGGGGCTGATGGCGCGTGTTGGCACAGCTGATCGTCAGCGGACTGGCGGCGGGGAGTCTCTACGGGATCATGGCCCTCGGCCTGATCCTCATCTACAAGACGACCCACATCCTCAACTTCGGCCAGGGGGACATGGCGATGTTCAGCACGTTCATCGCCCTGTTGCTCTTCCAATCGTACGGACTACCGCTTCTGGCGGCCCTGGGGGCAGCGCTGGTCACAGGGGGGCTCCTCGGGATTGTGGTGGACCGGGGGCTTCTCCGCTGGGCGAAGAACGCTCCGGTGACGAGCCTGTTCATCGCCACGCTCGGGATCGGGATGATCCTGCAGGCGATTGCCCTCTGGATGGGGCTCATCGACTCGCGGCCCTTCCCCTACGTGTTGCGGGGCCGGCCGCTGTTCATCGGGGACGTGGTTCTGCGCCAACACGACCTCCTCGTGTTCGGGGTCGCGCTCGCGGTGTCGCTTCTCTTCTTCATCGTTTTCAAGTTCACCAAGGTCGGGATCGCGATGCGGGCCACCTCGCAGAACAAGCGGGCCGCGCAGCTCATGGGGATCAACGTCGGTCGGATCGGGACGTGGAGCTGGGCGCTCGGCCTCGGGACGGGGGCGATCGCGGGCTGCCTGGTGGCACCAATCGTGTTTCTCGATCTCCAGTCGATGATCTTCGTCATGATCAAGGCGATTGCCGCGGCGGTCCTCGGCGGGTTCACGAGCCTTCCCGGCGCGGTGGTGGGCGGCCTCGTCCTCGGTGTGATCGAGAACCTGTTCAGCGGGTACATGCCAACGGCGATCGCCCCGCTCAAGACGACGTTCGTGTTCACCCTGATCATCCTCGTGCTCGTGGTTCGGCCCCACGGCCTTCTGGGCGAACGGTCGGCAGGAGGCCACGGATGAAGCGGGCCATCTTCTGGACCGTTGTCGTTGCTCTGTTGGCGCTCCTGCCCCTTGTCCTGCGGAGCTACAACCTCTACCTCCTCAACCTGGCGGCGGTGAAGATCATCGCCGCGATCGGCCTCGCTCTCCTCACCGGATTCACGGGACAACTCTCGATCGGGCACGCTGGGTTTCTGGCGATTGGGGCGTACGGGACAGCGCTTCTCGCTCAGTACGCGGGCCTACCGTTCTGGGTCGGGATCCCCGTGGCGGGGCTCCTGAGCGGCCTGGCGGGGTTCATCCTGCTCGTCCCCGCCCTGCGGCTGACCGCGATCTACCTCGCGATTGCCACGCTGGCGTTCGGCACCGCGGTGGTGGAGGCACTGCCGCGGTGGGCGTCCGTCACCGGAGGTTACCAGGGGATGAGCGTCCCGCGGGAGAGCTTCCTCGGGGTCACCGTGACCCGGAACGACGTCGCGATGTTCTACCTGGCGCTGGTGATGGTGGTCGTGCTTCTTTGGGTGGCGCGGAACATCGTGCGATCACGGGTTGGCCGGGCGTTCGTTGCCATCCGTGATAAGAGCGCGGCGGCCCAGGCGTGCGGGGTGAGCCTCGCCAAGTACAAAGCGCTCGCGTTCTTCCTGAGCGCCCTCTACGCCGGTCTGGCGGGCGGACTCTACGCCCACGTCGTGGGGTACATCAGCCCGGCGGAGTTTGGGCTCGGGAAGTCCATCGACCTGTTCATCATGATCGCCCTGGGAGGCATGGCGTCCCTGCCCGGCCCGGTCCTGGGGGCCCTGTTCCTGACCTACCTCCCGCACTGGCTGAGCGGGTTCCGTGGGCTGCAGTCCATCATCTACGGGTCCGCCCTCATTGGGGTGGTCATCTTCATGCCGTTCGGGATCTGGGGGTTCGTCCGCAAGTGGACGGCTCCGGACAAGGTGCAATCCCTGCCCTGGCCCCTGCGGGCGGCGGTGGAGTTCGTGCGCGGAGGAGGTGGACGGTGAGCGAGCACCTGCTGGTGGCGTCGGAGCTCACCAAGCGGTTCGGGGGCTTGACCGCGGTGGACGGGGTCGACTTCCACGTGGACGAGGGCGAGATCGTGGGCCTGATCGGCCCCAATGGCGCAGGTAAGACGACCGTGTTCAACCTCATCTCGCGGTTCTTGGAGCCGACCGCGGGGACGATCACCTTTGCCGGGGTGAACCTCCTCAAGGTCCCCCCCCACAGGGTGATCGGACTAGGGATCGCCCGGACGTTCCAAAACCTCGGACTGTTCCCGTACCTGTCCGTCGAGGACAACCTGCTCATCGGGCGCCACAACCAGTTCCGCGGGCGCATCCTGCCGCTGGCGCTCGGCCTTGGGCAGCGCGAGGAGCGGGCCGCTGCCTCCGAGGTCCGAGCGATGCTCGAGGCGTTCGGGTTGGGCGCCGTGAGGGGCGCGCTCGCGTCGATGCTTCCCTACGGGAGCCAGAAGGCGGTCGAGCTCATCCGGGCGCTCATGGCCGGGCCTCGGCTGGTGCTCCTCGATGAGCCCGTGGCCGGGATGAACGCCGCCGAGACCCAGGCGATGGGCCAGTTCATCCGGCGGGTACGGGACGAGCGCGGGGTGACGGTCCTCCTCGTCGAGCACGACATGTCGCTCGTGATGGAGATCTGCGATCGGATCGTGGTCCTCGACTTTGGCCGCAAGATCGCAGAGGGGACGCCGCACGAGATCGGGACGAACCCGCGGGTGATCGAGGCCTATCTGGGACAGGAGGTTGACCGTGCTCAGGTTTGAGGGGGTCAACACGTTCTACGGCCCGATCCACGCGTTGAAGGGCGTCTCGTTCCACGTGGACAAGGGCGCGCTCGTCGCGGTGCTCGGGGCCAACGGGGCGGGCAAGACTACGCTCATGAACACGACCTCGGGGCTTGTCCGCGCCCGGTCGGGACAGATCTTCCTCGAGGGCCGGCGGATCGAGCGCCTGCCTCCGGACCGGATCGTCCGCCTGGGGATCACCCAGGTCCCGGAGGGCCGACAGCTGTTCCCCGACCTTTCGGTGGTCGAGAACTTGAGGATGGGGGCGTACATCCGTCGGAATGGCGCCGCGCTGCGGCGGGACATGTCCGAGGTGTTCGAGCGGTTCCCCGCCCTCAACGGCCGGGGGCGCCAGATCGCGGGGACGCTGAGCGGGGGCGAGCAGCAGATGCTCGCCATCGGCCGGGCGCTTATGGCACGGCCGAGGGTTCTCCTCCTCGACGAGCCCTCCCTCGGGCTCTCGCCCCTCCTGGTCCGGCAGCTCTTCGACCGGTTGGCGGCCCTCAGCCACGAGGGGATCACGATGATCGTGGCGGAGCAGAATGCGTACCTATCCCTGGAGGTGGCCTCTCAGGGGATCGTCCTCGAGACGGGGAGGGTCGCCCTGATGGGATCGAGCGACGAGCTTCGCCGAACCGATCGGGTCCGGCAGCTGTACTTGGGAACGAAGGGCAAGGCCGACCCTCGGCCGGACGACACAGGAGGTGATGTGCCCGACGCGAAACGGGGTTCAACCGATTAGGTTAGCTCAACACGACGTTGGGAACAGCGGGGTACAAAGGAGGAAAGTGTCATGAAGCGGATCTTGGCGGTGGCAATGGCAGCGGCGTGCGTGGTGGGGGCGTCCGGGGGGCTGTTCGCCCAGACGCCGGGTGTGACGGACACCACGATCAAACTCGGTTCGTTCATCGTGCAGTCGGGTCCGGTGGCGTTTATCGGTGTTCCAGTGATGCGGGGCGCCCAGGCCTGGTACAACTACGTGAACGATGAGCTCGGCGGAATCCACGGTCGGAAGATCGAGTTCCTCGCCCTCGACGACGGGTTCAACCCGGCGAACACCGTGGCGGTGATGAAGCGGCTTGTGGAGCAGGAGAACATCTTTGCCCTCGTGAACCCCCTGGGGACGATCGGGATGGCGGCGGTGTGGACGTACATCCTTGAGAACAAGCTTCCGGTGGTGTCTCCGCACATGAACTGGCTTACGCTGGCGTCTCCCACGGTCCCGCACGTGTTCGCCCTTCAGCCGAACAACGAGTCGTTCGGCCGGGCCGCGGCGCAGTACGCGGTGAAGGAGCTCGGTGCCAAGCGCGTGGCGATCGCTGTCGTCGAGGACGCAATGGGGACGGAGCTCCTGAACTTCGCACTCGATGAGCTCAAGCTGCAGGGGATGCAGCCGGTGGCGGTGATCAAGTACCCGGGGACCGAGACGAGCTTCAGCGCCTACGCGTTGACGCTCCGCCAGTCGCGGGCCGAGGCCGTCCTCCTCTTCAGCTACGTGAGCGATGCGGCGAAGCTGATCGTGGAGTGCGACCTCCTCGGCTTCAAGCCGAAGTTCGTCGGAATCAACACGATTACCCTCCAGCTCTACGATCTGGCGGGCGAGGCCGCCGAGGGCGTGATCTTCCCGGGGTTCGGTACCGACCCGCAGGATCCGACGAGCGAGGCGGCGGCTGCGATGCGGGCGGTGTACGCCCGCTACTACCCAGGCGAGCTCATGAACGCGTACGCGATGATTGCCTACGTCGGCGCGCAGATGGTCACCAAGGCCCTCATGGACGCGGGCCCGAACCTGACCCGCGAGGCGTTCATCGCCGCACTCGATGCGTTCACCGACTGGGATGCTGATGGGATGATCCCGCCGGTGACGTACCGGCCGGACGACCACTACGGGATCAAGACCTTGTGGATGAACCAGCTGAAGACGGTTAACGGTGTGCGGACCGCCGAGTTCATCGCGGAGTGGGACTGGACGAAACACCGTTAGTTGTGGGAACTGGGGAGGGGCCTCGGTGGGAGAGGCCCCTCCTGGGACTCGGATCGGGCCAAGTTGAGCGTGCTGGGGATGCCCGCGGCGAAGAGCTGAGGGCCAAAGAGGCGGGGATGAGCGGATCGGAACGGGTTGTGGGGATTGTGAGCGTGGGGATGTACCTCCCCGAGCGGGTGATCACCGCCGCCGAGATCGCGGCGGAGAGCGGCCTTCCGGAGTGGGTGGTGCGGGACAAGCTCGGGATCACCGAGAAGCGGATGGCCCCCCCCGACCTCCACCCGAACGAGATGGGCGTGCTGGCGGCGAAAGACTGCCTCTCCCGGTGCGACATCCCCCCTGAGGAGATCGACCTTGTCATCTGTACGACCGAGGAGTGGCGTGAGTACCTCCTCTGGACGTCGGGAATCGACCTCGCCTACCAGATCGGGGCAACTCGGGCGTGGGGGATGGACATCCACATGCGCTGCTGCACGACCGTGGCGGCGATGAAGATCGCCAAGGACATCATGCGCTCTGACCCGGAGATCCGCACCGTGCTCATCGCCGGCGGGTACCGGATCGGGGACCTCATCAACTTCAAGAACCTGCGGACGACGTTCCTGTTCAATATCGGGGCCGGGGCGGGGGCGATGCTCCTCCGCCGCGGGTGGCCGCGGAACCACGTCTTGGGGTCCCACCTCATCACGGACGGCTCGATGAGCCGGGACGTGATCGTCCCCGCGAGCGGGACGGTTCAGTTCCCGACCGATGAGGCGGTGGCCCAAGGGCTGTTCACGTTCGACCTCGTCGCTGAGGAGAAGATGAAGGCCCGCCTGAACGAGGTCTCGATGGACAACTGGATGCGCTGTGTCGACGAGGCGCTGCGCAAGAGCGGCCGGACCCGGGAGGACGTGTCGTTCCTGAACATGGTCCTCATCAAGCCGTCCGGGTACCGGGACATGCTCGGCCGCCTGGGCCTGACCGAGGACCAGGGGGTCTACAACGACCGCTACGGCCACATCGGCGAGCAGGACACGATCATCAACATCATCGAGGGGCTCAAGCTTGGGCGGCTCAAGGACGGAGACCTGATGGTCATGGTCGGGGCGGGGATCGGGTACGTGTGGGGCGCGGGCGTGGTCCGGTGGGGGCCGTGCCAGGAGGGAGACCGATGCGATTAGACGGAAAGGTGGCCCTGATCACGGGGGGGGCGGCGGGGATCGGCCGGGCGACGGCGAAACGGTTCGTGGAGGAAGGGGCCCGCGTTTCGATCGGTGACGTGTCCTCGGAGGCGGGGGAAGCGGCGGTGCGGGAGCTTGGCCCGCGGGCCGACTTCCGGCGGGTGGACGTGACGGACAAGGGGGCGGTCGACGCGTGGGTGGCCGATGTGCACCGCCGCTACGAGCGGATCGACATCCTCGTCAACAACGCCGGGATCATCCGCGACCACCAGCTCGTCCGGGTGAAGGACGGGGCCGTCGTGGGTCAGATGTCCGAGGCCGACTTCGACCTCGTCGTCTCCGTGAATCTCAAGGGGACGTTCCTCTGCACCCAGGCGGTGGTCCCGATCATGATCGCCCAGAGGTCAGGGGTCATCCTCAACGCGACCTCGATCGCTGGCCTCGACGGGAACTTCGGCCAGACGAACTACGTTGCGACCAAGGCCGGCCTCGTTGGGATGACGAAGGTGTGGGCGCGGGAGCTCGGGCGGTACGGGATCCGGGTGAACGCGGTCGCCCCGGGGTTCACGGCCACGGAGATCCTCCGGACGATGCCGGAGAAGGTCCTCGAGGGGATGCGCGCCCGGACGCCGCTCGGGCGGCTGGGTGAGCCCGTGGACATTGCCAACGCCTACCTGTTCCTCGCCTCGGACGAGGCGGCCTACGTTTCGGGCGCCGTCCTCAGGGTGGACGGGGGCATGGTCCTTGGGACCTGAGGTGACGATGGCGATCTACGCGCACGGCGAGATGGACGCGGCGCACCTCCTCACCCGCCGGGCCGAGCTCACCCCGGACCGAGTTGCGGTGGTCGACCGGAGCGACGGTCGGAGTTACACGTACGCCGAGCTCAACCGCCGGGCGAACCGGGCCGCCCATTTCCTGCGGGGGCTTGGCGTGGAGAAAGGTGATCGGATCTCGATCCTCGCCCACAACGCCCTCGCCTACCTCGACCTCCTGTACGGGGTGGGGAAGATCGGGGCGGTGTTCGCGCCCCTCAACTGGCGCCTGCAGCCGCGGGAGCTCGCCTACATCGTGGGTGACTGCACCCCGAAGGTCCTCCTCTGCGGCCCGGAGTTCGTCCCCACGGCGGAGAAGGTTCTGGCTGAGGCGCCGGTCCCCCACGTCCTCGGGATCGAGGGGGCCGAGGTCGCGGGGCGCCGGTACGAGGGCGAGGTGACGGGGTGCCCGAACTCCGAGCCCGCCCGCCCGCCGCTTTCCGAAGATGACCCGTACCTCCTCCTCTACACGTCGGGGACAACTGGCCGCCCCAAGGGGGCGATGATCCCCCACCGGCAGGTCCTGTGGAACTGCATCAACACGATTGCGAGCTGGGGCCTCACCGAGCGCGACGTGTCGCCCCTGTTCATGCCGCTTTTCCACGCCGGAGGGCTGTTCGCGTTCCTGACCCCGCTCCTCTACATCGGGGGACGGGTTGTCCTCATCCGCGCGTTCGACGCCGACGCGGTCCTGCGCGCGATCGAGGAGGAGCGGTGCACGGTCGTCCTGGGTGTTCCCACGATCTACCGGATGCTCCTCAACGCCCCGGGGTTCGCCCAGGCCGACTTCTCGTCGGTGCGGTTCTTCATCAGCGGTGGGGCGCCTCTCCCGGTGGACCTCGTCCGGGAGTGGATTGCGAAGAAGGGCGGCGTGTTCCGCCAGGGGTACGGCCTGACCGAGGTCGGGGCGAACTGCTTCTCGATGACCGATGAGGAGTCCGTGCGCAAACTGGGGTCGGTCGGGAAGCCGATCTTCCACAGCGAGATGCGCCTTGTCGACGAGCGCGGGGAGGACGTGCCGCCGGGCGAGCCGGGGGAGCTCCTCATCCGCGGGCCCCACGTCTGCACCGGCTACTGGCGGAACCCGGAGGCGACCGCGGAGGCGATCGTGGACGGCTGGTTCCGGACCGGCGACGTGGCCCGGGCCGACGAGGAGGGGTTCTACACGATCGTCGGCCGGGCCAAGGACATGATCATCAGCGGTGGAGAGAACATCTACGCCGCGGAAGTGGAGGCCACGTTCCGCGAGCACCCCGCCGTGCAGGACGCGGCCTTGATCGGGATGCCGGACCCGAAGTGGGGCGAGGTGGGGCTGATCGTCGTCGTCCTCAAGACGGGGGCTCGAGCGACCGCCGAGGAGCTCCAGGCGTTCTGCGGGGAGCGCCTCGCCCGGTACAAGGTCCCGAAGAAGGTCGTGTTCGCCCCGAGCCTTCCCTACTCGGCGTACGGGAAGGTCGTGAAGGCGGAGCTCCGCGCCCGCTACCTTCCCCCCAAGGAGGGCTGACGTGGTCATCGGCGACTACCTCGGTCGGCGCGAGCTCTATACCCCCGACGCAATTGGGATTGTGGACCACGGCAAGACCCCGGAGCTTCGACTCACCTACCGCGCGATGAACGCGCGCGCGAACCGGCTGGCGAGGTGGCTCCGGGACGAGGCCGGGGTGGCGAGGGGCGATCGGGTGGCCATCCTCGCCCGGGACGGGGTCGAGCACTTCGACGTCTACTACGCGTGCGGGAAGCTCGGGGCGATCCACGTCCCCCTCAACTGGCGCCTCCACCCTCGGGAGTTGCTCCAGCTTGTGGAGAAGACCACACCGCGGGTTCTCGTGTACGAGGACGAGTTCCGACCCGTGGTGACGCAGATCCTCGACAGCCTACCCAAGGGGGCGCCGGCTCTGGCGAAGCTCCTCCACCTCGACGGGCCGGGGCTGGGGGGTTCGACGGCGTTTGCCGGCGTGGTCGCTGGCCCCCCGGTGGCGCCGGTGACGTGCGACGCGCTCGACCCCGAGGACCCGGCGTGCATCCTGTTTACCGGGGGAACAACCGGCCTCCCCAAAGCGGTCCTCATCAGCCACCGCATGATCGCCTGGAACGTCTTGAACACGATCATCCACGACCTCCGCCACGACGACGTCGTCCTCAACGTGTTCCCCCTGTTCCACGCCGGGGGACTGTTCTGCTACTGGTCCTCCCAAGTGGTCCTCGGAAACACCACGATCCAGGTTCGGCGGTTCGACCCCGAGCAGGTCCTCGACTTGATCGAGCGGGAACGGGTCACGGTGTTCGCCGGGGTCCCCTCGATGTACCACCTCCTCACGCAGGCCCCGAACTGGGACCGGGCCGACCTTTCGAGCCTCCGGTTCTGCACGAGCGGCGGGGCTCCCCTCCCCGTCCCCCTGATTGAGAAGTACGTTCAGGAGAAGGGGGTTCGGTTCAAGCAGGGGTTCGGGATGACCGAGTTCGGCCCCGGCGTGTTCGCCCTCGCCGCCGAGGACGCCGTCCGCAAGGCGGGGAGCATCGGCCGCCCCAACTTCTTCGTCGCGGCCCGGGTTGTGGACGAGGGGAACCGCCCCGTCGGGCCCGGCGTCGTGGGGGAGCTCGTCCTCAAGGGACCGTCCTTGTGTTCGGGGTACTTCGGGGATCCCGGGGCCACGGCCGAGCTCGTGGACGAGGCAGGCTTCTTCCACACCGGTGACCTCGTGACCTACGACGGGGAGGGCTACTTCACCGTCGTAGGGAGGAAGAAGGACATGTTCATCTCCGGGGGGGAGAACGTCTACCCCCTGGAGATCGAGGAGGTCCTGTACCGCCACCCGGCGGTGGCGAGCTGTGCCGTGGTGGGGATCCCCGACCCGAAGTGGGGCGAGGTCGGGGCGGCGTGCGTGGTCCTCCGGTCCGGGCGGTCGGCGACGGAGGAGGAAATCCTGCGCTACCTTGGGGAGCGGCTCGCCCGGTACAAGATCCCGAAGAAGGTCGTGTTCCTCGATGCCCTGCCCCTGTCGGGGATGGGCAAACCCCTCAAGGACGAGCTGCGGAGACGGCTGATCGAAGGGAGGAGCGGATGACGGGAAAGCTGAGGCGAGGCGTGGCCGTGGTCGGGGCGGGGGTGACGAAGTTCGGCGCTTACCCGCGCCAGGACAGCCGCGACCTGTTCGTGGACGCGTTTCGCGAGCTCGTGGCGAGCGTGGACAAGGGGTTCGACCCGGCCGCGGTCGAGGCCCTGTACATCGGGAACTACTCGAGCGATCTGTTCGAGCACCAGGGGCACCTCGCCCCGATCCTCGCCGACTGGGTCGGTCTCACCCCGCGGGCGGCGCTGCGGGTCGAGGACGCGTGCGCCAGCGGTGGGGTCGCCCTCCGCCAGGCAGTCCTCGCTGTGGCGTCCGGGCTCTACGACGTCGTCCTCGTTGGTGGGGTGGAGCGGATGACCGCGCTCCCGACCGAGGCCGTCACGGACACCTTGGCCACGGCCGGCGACGTCCTGTACGAGTTCCCGGCCGGGTTCACCTTCCCCGGGTTCTACGCGGCGATGGCCACCGCCTACGCCGCGCGGTACGGGATGCCGTACGAGGCCCTGATGGAGGTGGCGCGGAAGAACCACGAAAACGGGTCCCTCAACGACAAGGCCCAGTTCGGGATGACGATCCGGGAGGTCATGGACCGGCGGATCGCCAGGGCCGAGGAGAAGGGGGGACCGGTCCCGGAGTGGAGAGACGAGCGCGAGTTCCTCCGGGACCCTGGGGCGAACCCGCCCGTGGCGTGGCCGCTGCGGCTGTTCGACTGCTCGCCGATCACGGACGGGGCGGCGGCGCTTCTCGTCGTCGCGAGCAAGGTTGCCCGGCGGTTCACCGACCGGCCCCTGCGGGTCCTTGGAACGGGCCAGGCAAGCGACGCCTGCCTCTACGGCCGGACAGACCTCACCTCGCTCCGTGCGGCGCGCGAGGCGGCAGCGCAAGCGTACCGGATGGCCGGGGTCACCCCGTCCCAGATCAAGCTCGCTGAGGTCCACGACTGCTTCACGATTGCCGAGGTCCTGGCGATCGAGGACCTCGGGTTCTTCCCGCCCGGTCAGGGGTGGCGGGCGGCCGTCGACGGCGCCACGCGGCGCGACGGGAGGATTCCCGTGAACACCTCGGGCGGGCTCAAGGCCAAGGGGCATCCCGTGGGGGCCTCGGGCGTGGCCCAGGTCGTCGAGGTCTGGAAGCAACTGCGGGGCGAGGCCGGGCCGCGCCAGGTTCCAGCCGACGTCGACCTGGCCCTCACCCACAACGTGGGCGGCACCGGCCAGACCTGCGTGGTCCACATCTTTGGGAGGGGATGACGATGGCCGAACGCGACTTCACCCGCACGTCGTTCGCGGAGCACCTGGCCGAGGGCCGCCTGATGGGCGTCCGCTGCCGGGCCTGCGGTGCCCTGTCTGTGGTCCCGCGGGTCGTGTGCGCGAGCTGCCGGGCGTCGGACCCGGAGTGGGTCGAGCTCTCGGGACGGGGGACCCTCGAAGGGTTTACCGTGGTCCACGTTCCCCCGACCCCGCTCGCTGCGGCCGGGTTCGGCCGGGACAACCCGTACGCGTCGGCCGTGGTGCGGCTCGCGGAGGGCCCGTGGATCACCGCCCAGCTCGTCGGCGTGGATCCGAAGCGGCCGGAGTCGATTCGGGTGGGGCTCGAGGTCCGCGCCGAGGTCATCGGTGAGGGGGAGGCGGCCCGCCTCGCGTTCCGCCCGGAGGGGTAGCGTGCCCCGCGCCCGGGTGAACGGGATCGATCTCTACTACGAACCCCACGGTTGGGACGGCGATGCCGACGTCGTGGTCCTCTCGAACGGCGTCCTGATGAGCACGGCGAGCTGGGCATACCAGGTCCCGGCCGTGTCCCGTCGGTTTCGGCTCCTCCTCTACGACGCGCGCGGGATGTGGCGATCCGACCACCCGCCCGGACCGTACACGATGGAGCTCCACGCCTCCGACCTCGCCGGCCTTCTCGACGCGGTGGGGGTCGAGGCGGCCCACATCGCCGGGATCTCCTACGGGGGGGAGATCAGCCTCCAGTTCGCCCTCTCCTACCCCGAGCGGACGAGGAGCCTGTTCGTCGCCTCGGCGGTGAGCGAGGTGGGGCCCCTCGTGCGGACGACGATCGAGGCGTGGATCGCCGCTGCCGAAACGGAGAACCCTGAGTTACTCCACCACCTGGTTGTCGCCACGGGGTTCTCCGAGCGGTGGGCGGCTGCCCACCCAGAGGAGGTCGCCCAGGCACGGTCCCGCTACGCCGCGCTCGACTTCCGGGCGGTGGCGGAGCTGTGTCGGTGCTTCCTTCGCCTTGACCTTACGGGGAAGCTTCACCGGATCCGGGCCCCGTCCCTCGTCCTCGTCGGGGAAGAGGACGTCCTCAAGCCCCGGGGGTACGCGGCGACGATTGCCCGGGAGATCCCCGGCGCGGAGTTCCTGATGGTCCCCACGGCCGGCCACGCCCTGTGCCTGGAGCGGCCGGCGGAGTTCAACACCGCCCTTCTGGGGTTCGTGGCCCGCCACGCCGAGCAGATGAAGTAAGGAGGAGAACGATGACGATTCGGACGATCGATGGTGTGCAGGCGAAGACGGTTGCGACGCATCGGCTCGCGACGCGGGTCCTGTTCTCGGGTCCGGACGAGGGGATTCCGGTCCTGTTCCTCCACGGGAACCTCGCCTCCGCGACGTGGTGGGAGGAGACGATGGTCCGCCTGCCGGCGGGGTTTCGGGGGATCGCTCCCGACCAGCGCGGCTACGGAGACGCCGATCCGGAGGCGAAGATCGACGCCAGGCGCGGGCTGGGCGACCTCGCCGACGATGCGCTCGCCCTCCTCGACCACCTCGGGATCGAGCGGGCTCACGTCGTGGGGAGCTCGCTTGGGGGGAACGTGGTCTGGCACCTCCTCGCCCGCGCCCCGAATCGCCTCCGGTCGGCGATCCTCGTCGCGCCGGGGTCGCCGTACGGGTTCGGGGGGACGAAGGACGAGCGGGGGACCCCCTGTTTCCCGGACTTCGCCGGGTCGGGGGCGGGGCTGGTGAACCCCGAGCTCGTCCGGCGGCTCGCCTCCGGCGACCGCTCGACGGACAGCCCGTTCTCGCCCCGGGCGGCGTTGAGAACCCTCGTGTTCGGGGCTGGGTTCATCCCGACCCGGGAGGAGGACCTCCTCTCGGCGACCCTCGCCGTCCACCTGGGGGAGCGGGACTACCCGGGGGACTCCGTCCCTTCCCCGAACTGGCCGTTCGTTGCCCCCGGCCTGTGGGGCCCGAACAACGCCCTTTCCCCTAAATATGCTGTTCCAGTGCCGGAAATCGTGGCTTCCAAGCCCAAGGTGCCGATCCTGTGGGTTCGGGGAGGGAAGGACGTCGCTGTGTCCGACGCTGCGGCCTCCGACCCCGGGAACCTCGGGCGGATCGGCCTCCTCCCAGGGTGGCCCGGGATGGACGCCTACCCGCCCCAGCCGATGCTTCAGCAAACCCGGTACGTCCTCGCGGAGTACGCGAACGCGGGGGGGAGCTATGAGGAGGTCGTCCTCCCCGGGAGCGGGCACGTCCCGTTCTTGGACAACCCGACCGAGTTCGACCGCGCGTTCCACGCCCACCTCGCGGCCCGATGACCTACCGCTCCGCCATCCCGACGCTCGAGGGGGTCACGGCCCGCTGGGTTGTCACTCCGCGGCTGGCGACCCGGGTCCTCTTCTCTGGGCCCGAGGATGGAGAGCCTGTCTTGTTCCTCCACGGGAACCTCTCCTCCGCCACGTGGTGGGAGGAGACCCTCGTCGCTCTGCCGCGGGGGTTTCGGGGGATCGCCCCCGACATGCGGGGGTTTGGGGAGGCCAATCCGGCTGCGGTCGTGGATGCAACGCGGGGGATGGGGGACCTCGCCGACGACGCGATCGCCCTCCTCGACCACCTGCGGATCGAACGGGCCCACCTCGTGGGAAACTCGCTCGGGGGGGTGATCGTCTACCACCTCCTCTCCCTCCACCCCAAGCGCTGGATCACGGCGACGCTCGTGGGCCCGGGGTCGCCGTACGGGTTCGGGGGAACGAAGGACGAGCAGGGGACCCCGTGTTACCCTGACCACGCGGGGTCGGGCGGGGGCCTGTTCAGCCCCAAACTAATCGAGCGGATCGCTGCCGGCGATCGCTCCACCGACCACCGCTTCTCCCCACGGAACGCGCTCCGCGACCTCGTCTACAAGCGGCCGTTCGTCCCCCCGCGCGAGGAGGCGATCCTCGACGCCCTGTTCCAGGTTCACCGAGGGGAACGGGACCTCCCGGGCGACATCGTGCGGAGCCCGAACTGGCCGTACTTTGCCCCCGGGCGGTGGGGGGCGACGAACGCGCTCTCACCCCGGTACCTCCTTCCCCCGGACGCCCTGTGGCGGGCCGAACCGAAGGTGCCGATCCTGTGGATCCGCGGGGCGGACGACGTGGCGATCTCGGACCAGGCGGCCTCGGACCCCGTGACGTTCGGGGAGATGGGGCTCATCCCGGGGTGGCCGGGGCGGGACGTGTTCCCGCACCAGCCGATGCTCAAGCAGACCCGGTACGTCCTCGAGCGGTACCGCGAGGCGGGGGGGACGTACGGCGAGACCGTGATCCCCGACTGCGGTCACGTGGCGTTCCTCGAGAAGACACGGGAGTTCAACGACGTGTTCCACGCCCACCTCGGGCGGTGACGGTAGGGCACTAGCTGACGAAGGAGAAGATAGCGATGCGAACCTACGACGAGGTGTACCGGAAGTCGGTCGAGGAACCCGAGGCGTTCTGGGGGGCGGAGGCCGAGAGGCTGCACTGGTTCAAGCGCT
The DNA here is from genome assembly GCA_937921255.1 of Candidatus Bipolaricaulota bacterium. Taxonomy (GTDB): domain Bacteria; phylum Bipolaricaulota; class Bipolaricaulia; order Bipolaricaulales; family Bipolaricaulaceae; genus Bipolaricaulis. Next base: position 31,820 of record CAKZSO010000014.1, on the reverse strand, counting down.
GGGACCGGGTCCTTGACGATTCGAAGGCCCCGTTCACTCGCTGGTACCCCGGCGGGAAGACGAACCTCTGCTACAACGCCCTCGACCGGCACGTCCTCGCGGGGCGGGGCGACCGGCCGGCGGTCCTCTGGGAGAGCCCGGAGGCGGGCGGGAGCCGGATCCTCACGTTCCGCGAGCTCTACGGGGAGGTGAACCGGTTCTCCGCGGTCCTCCAGGGCCTCGGGGTGAACAAGGGCGACCGCGTGCTCGTGTACCTCCCGATGGTCCCCGAGGCCCTGACCGCGGTCCTCGCCTGCGTTCGGATCGGGGCCGTCCACTCCGTGGTCTTCGCCGGGTTCTCCGTGGAGTCCCTCGCCCACCGGATCGAGGACTCGGGGTCGCGGGTCGTCGTGTGCGCCGACGGCGGGCTCCGCAAGGGGAAGCCGATCGACCTCAAGGGGATCGTGGACCGGGCGATCGCCCAGGCCCAGACGCGGGTCGAACGCGTGATCGTCCTCGACCGGGGGGTTGTCCCGTGGGCCCCGGTCCCCGGCCGCGACGTCCGCTGGGACGAGGCGATGGCCAAGGTGGGGGACGTCGAAGTGCCCGCCCTGCCCCTCGACGCCGCGGACCCAAGCTACATCCTCTACACCTCAGGGACGACCGGGAAGCCCAAAGGGGTGGTGCGGGACACGGGGGGGTACATGGTCGCCCTCCACACCTCGATGGACCTGGTCTACGGCTGCACCCCGGACGACGTGTACTGGTCCACGTCTGACATTGGGTGGGTCGTCGGCCACAGCTACATCATCTACGGGCCGCTCCTGTACGGGATCCCCACCCTCGTCTACGAGGGAACGCCGGACAGCCCTCACCCCGGGATCTGGTGGGAGACGATCGCCAAGCACCGCGTGTCGGTCCTCTTCTCCGCCCCCACCGCGATGCGGATGCTCCGCAAGTTCCCGGCGAGCTGGATCGAGGGCCACGACCTGTCCTCGCTGCGGCACGTGTTCCTCGCCGGCGAGCCCCTCGACGAGCCGACCTACACCTGGGCCTCCGAAACCCTGAAGAAGCCGGTCATCGACCACTACTGGCAGACCGAGAGCGGCTGGCCGATGATCACGAACCACATGGGCCTTCGCCCGCTGCCGGTGAAGCCGGGGTCCCCGACGCGGGAGGCGATCGGGTGGAAGCTCGACGTGGTGGACGAGCGAGGGGAGCCCGTCCCCCGTGGGCAGCGGGGGTACCTCGTTGCCCACCCGCCCCTTCCGCCGGGGGCGCTCCAGACCCTGTGGGGCGACGACGAGCGGTTCGTGGAGAGCTACTGGAAGTACTTCGCCCGCCATGGGAAGCGGTTCTACTTCTCCGGGGACTACGCGATCAAGGACGAGGACGGGTACTACTGGCTCCTTGGCCGGGCCGACGAGGTGATCAACGTTGCCGGGCACCGGATGGGGACGCGGGAGGTGGAGGAGGTCATCTCCGGGCACCCCGGCGTGGCCGAGGTATCGGCGATCGGGGTGGACGACGAGATCAAGGGCCAGGCGATCGCGGCGTTCGTGGTATTGAAGAAGGACGTCCACGACACCCCTGAGCTCCACGGGGAGATCGTCCGCCTTATTCGGGACAGCATCGGGCCGATTGCGACCCCGAAGGTGCTGCGGGTCGTCCCCCGGCTCCCGAAGACACGCTCCGGGAAGGTGATGCGCCGCGTCCTGCGGGCGATCTGTGAGGAGAAGGCCCTCGGCGACCTGTCCACGATCGAGGACGGGGCGAGCGTCGACGAGGTTCGGAGAGCGCTCGACGAGCTCGGCGGCTCAGCCCCGGCGGGCCGATGATGCCGGCCCCGGCGACGGCGGGCGCCAGCCGCCCGTTTGGGCTCCGGCCGGAGCTTGGGCGATGGGGGTTCGTCGGCCTCGGCCTGGCGATCAACCTCTGCCTAGGCGCGGTGTACGCGTTCAGCGTGTTCAAGAAGCCGCTCATCGACCTGTGGGGGATTTCCGCCACCGCAAGCGGGCTTCCGTTCATGGTGTTCCTGGCGATGTTTGCGGTGGGGATGGCGTTCACCGGCCCGTCGATCGTCCGGTACGGGCCGCGGCGGGTGAGCCTGGTCGGCGGGGCGCTCGTGGGCCTGGGGTGGCTCCTCTCCGGGTTCGCCCCAAACATCGCCCTCCTCACCCTGTGCTACGGCGGGATCGCCGGGGGCGGGGTGGGGATCCTCTACGGGTGCCCGATCGCAACCTCCACGGCGTGGTTTCCCGATCGGCGCGGGCTCGCGGTGGGCCTGACCGTGCTTGGGTTTGGGATCTCGCCCCTGGTCACCGCGCCGATCATCGCCTCCCTGATCGCGGCCCAAGGGGTGCTCCCGGCGTTCGCGATCCTCGGGGTGGTGTTCCTCGTCCTCCTTGCGGCTCTGGCCCTCCCGCTCCGGTTCCCTCCCCTGGGGTGGGCCCCGGCGGGGTGGGTCCCGACCCCCAAGCAACGGGCCCGGGCCGGGATCGAGCTCGACCGGGGACAGATCGTGCGTACGGTCCAGTTCTACGCCCTGTGGGGCGGGTTCACCCTCGGGTCCGTGGCCGGGCTGATGGCGGTGAGCTTCTCCAAGGACTTCGGGGTCGAGGTGGCGGGGGCGAGCGCGGGTCTCGCCACCCTTGCCGTGTCCCTGTTCTCGGTGTTCAATGGGGCTGGCCGCCCGGCGTTCGGGTGGCTCATCGACCGGACGAGCCCCCGGTTTGCGGCGGCGACGTCGTTTTCCCTCATCCTCCTCGCCGCAGCGGGGCTCTACCTGGGTGGTGAGGGGAACCTCCCCGTCTACCTCGTCGCGTTCTCCGTCCTCTGGCTCAACCTCGGGGGGTGGGTGGCGATGGCCCCGGCCTCGACCGCGGCCCTGTTCGGGCCGAAGCACTACCCGCGCAACTTCGCCCTCGTGTTCTCCGGGTACGGGGTCGGGGCGATCGGGGGGACGCTCCTCTCCGGTGCGATTCGGGACACGACGGGGAGCTACCTCCCCGTGTTCCTGCCCGTGATGGGCCTCGCCGCGGTCGGAATCGCCACGAGCGTCCTCGGCCTCAAACCCGTGCGGACGGGTTAGCTCGGGAACAGCCCCCGGTAGTGGGCCTGCAGGCGCGCGGTGGCCTGGGCTGCCGTGTCATCGGGGCGCACCAGCGTGTGGAGGGGGATCGGGTCGGCGAAGTGAATTGTGACCGGATGGCGGTACACGAACCGCCGGCGGAACCGGGCCCACGGGCCGCGCCTCACGGCGGTGGATGCCCGGCGGTGCGACATGTGCTGTTCCTGGTAGGGGAGGCACTGGACCGGGACGGCGAGCGCTCGGCCCACCGCCCGCTGCGCGATGTGTCCGATCCCGGTGTACCACGGCCTTGGGCGGATCGAACCTCCCTCCGGACAGACCAAGAGGCAACCTCGAGCGGCGAGGTGGTCCGCTCCCGCGTCGAGCGAAGCCCGGTTCTCCTCGCGCGTTCGCTCCGTTCGGGGGGCTGCAGGCATGAGGTTGAGGAGCTTTGCCTGGACGGCGCCACGGAGGCCGCCGCGGCGGTACTCCTCCCACCACCCGCCGTGGGGGATGTCCACCGGCAACGCGTACGGGCCGTAGTGAGGGAGGAGCTTCGGGACGTAGCTCGCGGACACGATCCGGATGTCCAGGCGACCGACGGCCGCGGCAACGAGGAACGGCGTGGTCAACGCGGTGTGGTTCCCGTAGACGAGGACAGGCCCGGTTGCGATGGCGGACCGGACAGAGTCGGTCATCGTGGAGCGCCACGGGCCGAGGTAGGTGTCGAGGAGCCACCGACTGGCCTCGACGAGGCCCTCCTCCGCGATCCGACGGTCGAGGGTGGGGGCGATCTGGAGGAACCCCCACACCGGGTACACCGCCTCCAGTGCCCACAGCGGAAGGGCGAGGTGGGGGCGTCGCCGGGCGCGGGCGTACTCCTCAACGAAGCGCTCCAGATCACCGGAGGCGTAGGCGTCGCGGAGCGGGCCAAGGAACCGGATCACGGTGACCCCTCGCAGCCCGCCGGTGGGCCGTAGCCTCCCCCGCCCGGGGTGCGGATGCTGAGGGTCTCCCCGGGGTGGAGGTCGAGCTCGATCTTTCCCGGGAGGGGGATCTCCGCCCCGTCTCGGACAAGGACGTTCTCCCCGCGGGCCCCCGGCTCCCCGCCCCGCAGCCCGTACGGGCGCCCCACCCGCCGGTCGGTGAGGAGGGAGACGTGGGCTGTGTGCCCAAGCGGCGTGAGGTCGCGTCGGATCCCCCACCCGCCGCGGAACCGGCCCCGGCCGCCCGTCCCCGGGCGGAGCTCGTACCGCTCGACCCGCAGGGGGTAGGCGAGCTCAAGCGCCTCCACCGGCGTGTTGAGGGTGTTCGTCATCCCAGTGTGGATCCCGTCCACCCCGTGTCCGTTCGGCCGGGCCCCGGAGCCCCCCCCGATCGTCTCGTAGAGCGCGTACGGGCGGCCGGTGCGGGGGTCCGTCCCCCCGAGGGCGACGTTGTTCATCGTCCCCTGGCTTGCCGCTGGGACCCGGTCCGGGACGAGCTGGGCCAGGGCCCCGAGGACGACGTCCACGATCCGCTGGGACGTCTCGAGGTTTCCCCCCACCACAGGGGCCGGCGGGCGCGGGTTCACGACCGAGCCCTCCGGGGCCAGGATCTCGATTGGGCGGTAGCAACCCGCGTTGGGGGGGATCGCGGGGTCGGTCACGGCGCGGATCGCGTAGTACACCGCCGATGCGGTTACGGCGAACACAGCGTTCACCGGCCCCCGAACCTGGGGGGCCGACCCCGCGAAGTCGACCCGGACGCGGTCCCCGCCGAGCTCCACCCGGGCCCGGATCACGACCGGCTTGGATCCGGTCCCATCGTCGTCGAGGGCGTCGGAGAACTCGGCGCTCCCCCGGGGCAGCCGGCCGAGCTCCGCTCGCATCCGCTTCTCGCTGTAGTTGAGGATGGCCCGCATTCCCGCGGCGAGGGTTTCCGCCCCGTGCCGGTGGATGAGCTCCGCCACCCGCTCGATCCCGGTCCGGCACGCCGCGTGCTGGGCGCGGAGGTCGCCCCACCGCTCGTCGGGGGTCCGGACGTTGCGGAGGAGGAGCTGTCGCAGGTCGCCGGCGATCTCTTCCCTTCTCCACAGCCGCACCGGCGGGATCCGCAACCCCTCCCCATAGATCTCCGTTGCCCGGGGGGCGAGGCTCCCCGGAGACGAGCCGCCGATGTCGGCGTGGTGGGCCCGGCAGGCAACAAACGCCGCGAGCTCGGAGCCCACGAAGACGGGGGCGACGAACGTTACGTCCGGGAGGTGGGCCCCCCCGAGGTAGGGGTCGTTGAGGACGACCACGTCCCCCCTCTCCCAGTCCGTCACCGCTTGGTGCGCGGCCCGGACTGAGAACGGCATTGCCCCGAGGTGGACGGGGATCGATTCCGCCTGGGCGACGAGCTCCCCATCGGCCGTGAACAGGGCCGACGAGCAGTCCCGCCGCTCCTTGATGTTCGGGCTGTACGCGGATCGGACGAGATTCGCGTTCATCTCCTCGGCCACGCTTGCCAGGGCGTGGCGGAGGACCTCGAGCGTGATCGGGTCGATCCCCCTCATCCAACCTCCACGACGAGGACCCCGTGGTCGTCCACGGTGGCGCGGGACCCCGGGGGGAGGAGGGCCGTGGCGTCGGGGCCGAGAACGATCGCCGGCCCGGCGACCTCTGCCCCGAAGGCGAGGTCGGCCCGGTGGACGAGCCGCGTGGCGACGGCGCCCGTTCGGTCAAACCACACCTCGCACATCCCGCGGTGCCCCGGGGCGGGGGCAAACGCCGGGCGCACCGGGATCTTCGGGGCGGGGACGCTCGCCCGAACCCGGAGGGCGACGAGCTCGACCGGCTCCTCGGGCGCTGCGTGTCCGTACCGCCTGGCGTGCGCAGCGTGGAACGCCCGTTCGAGCCCCTCGACCCAACCGGGGCCGACCTCTCCGTCGGGGAGGGGGACGTCAAGCTCGTGGGCCTGGCCGGCGTAGCGGAGAGCGGCGACGCCGGCGAACCGGACTGCACCCCATTGGCCTGCGAGGCCGGTCCGTGCCTTCGCCTCGATCTCGCTGAGGGCGCGGGCGAGGGCGCCCTCCGGCAGCGACCGGAGCGGGCGGACGACCCCCTGGCTGGCCTCGGACCCCACCTCGGCGAGGAGAAGCCCGAGGGCGGACAGGACCCCGGCCGTGGGGGGGACAAGCACCTTCGGGATCCCCAGGCGACGGGCGAGGGAGACCGCGTGGAGCGGGCCCGCCCCTCCAAACGCGAGGAGGACGAACCCCCGCGGGTCGTGCCCCCGCTCGACGGAGATCACGCGGATCGCCCGCTCCATTGCCGCATCGGCAACCTCGAGGATCCCGAGCGCGGCCCCTTCGACGGAGGTCCCCAGGGGTTGGGCGATTCGCCCCACGGCCTCCCGGGCCGCCCCGAGGTCCAAGCGGGGGAGGCCCCCGAGGGGAAAGTCGGGAAGGAGGTGGCCGAGGACGAGGTGGGCGTCGGTGACCGTGGGCTCCGTTCCTCCCCGGCCGTAGCAGGCCGGACCGGGGTCGGCCCCCGCGCTCTCGGGGCCCACGCCGAGCGCGCCGCCCGGGTCGAGGCGGGCCAGGCTTCCCCCGCCGGCGCCGATCGTGTGAATGTCCGCGCTTGGGAGGGCGACGGGGTGCCCCCCGACAGAGCCCCCCACCGTGCGGCCCGCGGTCCCGCCCTGGACGAGGGCCACGTCGCAGCTCGTCCCGCCCATGTCGAGGGTGATCAGGTCCCGGAACCCGGAGCGAAGGCCGACCTGCCGGGCTCCCTCGACCCCCCCTGCGGGCCCGGAAAGGAGGATCCGCACCGGCTCCCGCTCTGCGGTCGCCGCGTGGGCGATCGCCCCGCTCGACTGCATCACAAGCCACTGGCCGGGAAGCCCGAGCTCGGATGAGCCCCTCTCAAGGGCGGAGAGGTAGCCTCCCACCACCGGCCGGAGGGCGGCGTTGAGGACCGCGGTCGAGGTCCGCTCGTACTCCCGGAACTCGGGGAGGAGGTCGCTGGAGAGGGTCACGGGCACCCCGAGCTGGCCGAGGACTTCCCCCGCTTCCCGCTCGTGGTCCGGGTGGAGGAACGAGAACAGGAACGAGACCGCCACCGCCTGGACCCCAGCGGCGCGGAGAGCGGGGACCAGCGCCTCCACCTCGGCGCGCTCCAACGGGCGGACGACTGCCCCCTCCGCACCGACCCGTTCCCGGATCTCGAACCGGAGCTCGCGGGGGACAAGCGGTGCCGGTCGGGTGAAGAAGAGATCGTAGAGTTCTGGCCGGTTCTGGCGTCCGATCTCGAGGACATCACGGAACCCTTTCGTCGTCACCAGTGCGGTGCGGGCGAACTTTCCCTCGAGGACGGCGTTCGTGGCCACGGTCGAGCCGTGGGCGATCCGGTCTACGGTCTCGGGCTGGATCTCCCCGCGGCGGATGAGATCTCCCAGGGCAGCGACGACCCCCTGGGCCGGATCGGCGGGGGTGGTGGGGAACTTGTAGATCCGCGGCCCGTCCGCTCCGAGGACGACGAGGTCGGTGAACGTGCCCCCGATGTCGATTCCAATCGCCGTCCTCACGGAGAGGGGAGTATAGGCGGCGGCGCTACTGCCGACAATGACGTGCTGGGCGCGGTTATCCTCTCCGCGCTTGACGGTTTGGCGCGGGAAGCGGTACCATCAAATGCATTCCTCGGTAGCTCAGTTGGCAGAGCAGCCGGCTGTTAACCGGCGGGCCGGAGGTTCGAGTCCTCCCCGAGGAGCCAGGGGGCACGCGGAAGGTGTGGCTGGAAAGCCACGCAGGTCTTGGTCCCCTCCCCGGCTTGTTCCCGGACCTGGCCGCCCTGAGGGCCGCACCTCCGGCTAAACTCTGGCCCGTGGCCGACCCGGATCTCCGCTGGCTCGATGACCTCAACCCCGCCCAGCGGGAGGCGGTGACCTACGGGGAGGGGCCGCTCCTCGTCGTCGCCGGGGCGGGGACCGGCAAGACCCGGACCCTCGCCTACCGCGTCGCCTACCTCGTCGCCCAGGGGGCTCCCCCCGAGCGGATCCTCCTCCTCACCTTCACCCGCCGGGCGGCGGAGGAGATGCTTTCCCGGGCCGAGGGCGTCCTCCGCCGGGCGGGGGACGTCCGCGGCCGGGCGTGGGGGGGGACGTTCCACGCCACCGCCAGCCGCCTCCTCCGGCTCCACGGCCAAGCGGCCGGCCTGAGCCCGGACTTCACCGTCCTCGACGGGGGTGACGCCGAGGACCTCCTGGGGCTCCTCCGCCACGAGCTCGGGCTCGCCTCTCGGGACAGGCGGTTCCCCCGCAAGGCGACCTGCCTCGCGATCTACTCCCGGGCCGTGAACGGAACCGAGGACCTCTCCACCGTCCTCGCCCGCCACTTCCCGTGGACGGCCGCCTGGGAGGACGAGCTGCGCACCCTCTTCCGGGCCTACGTCGACCGGAAAAAGCGGCTCCGCGTCCTGGACTTCGACGACCTCCTCCTCTACTGGCGGGAGATGGTGGCGGACCCCGCCCTCGCCCGGGAGCTCTCCGCCCAGTTCGACCACCTCCTGGTCGACGAGTACCAGGACACCAACCGCCTCCAGGCCGAGATCCTCCGCGGGATGCGGATCGGGAACGACAATGTGACCGTGGTGGGGGACGACGCCCAGAGCATCTACCGGTTCCGGGGGGCCACGGTGCGGAACATCCTCGACTTTCCCCGGGAGTTCCCCGGGGCGCGGATCGTGGCCCTCGAGGAGAACTACCGCTCGACGATGCCAATCCTCCGGACGGCCAACGCCCTGATCGCCCAGGCCCGGGAGCGGTACACGAAGAACCTGTGGTCGCCCCGGGAGCGGGGACCCAGGCCGCTCCTCGTGGCCTGCCGGGACGAGCGGGCCCAGGACGAGTTCGTCGTGGGGGAGGTCCTGGCCCGCTACGAGGCGGGGGTGCCGCTCCGGAACCAGGCGGTCCTGTTCCGGGCAGCCCACCACACAGCGTCCCTCGAGGTGGAGCTCGCCCGGAGGGGGATCCCGTTCCGCAAGTACGGGGGTCTCAAGTTCGTGGAGACGGCGCACATCAAGGACGCCCTGGCGTTTCTCCGGGTGGCGGAAAACCCCCGGGACGAGCTCGCCTGGTTCCGAATCCTGGAGCTCCTGGACGGGGTGGGACCGGTGACGGTCTCCCGGGCCCTGGCCCACCTCGCCCAGCACGGCCACCGGCCGGAGGCCATCGCCTTCTTCTCCGGGCCGTCGGCGTCGCGAGAGGACCTGGAACGGCTGGGAAAGCTCCTCGCTGAGCTTCGGGGGGATCTCCCGCTCCCCGCCCAGGTGGAGCGGGTGCGGCGGTTCTACGAGCCCTTGCTGACGGCCCTCTACGACCACGCCCCGGCGCGGCTGCGGGACCTGGAGAGCCTGGAGGTCATCGCCTCCGGGTACTCCTCCCGGCGGAGCTTCCTCGCCGACCTCCAACTCGACCCGCCGGAGTCGGCCGCCGACCTCGCCGGCCCCCCGCACCTGGACGACGACTGGCTTGTCCTGTCGACGATCCACTCCGCGAAGGGGTGCGAGTGGGACGCGGTGTACCTGATCCACGCCGCGGACGGCTTTCTCCCCTCGGACCTCGCCACCGGTTCCGAGGAGGAGATCGAGGAGGAGCTTCGGCTGGTCTACGTCGCCCTGACGCGGGCCAAGACGTACCTCACCGTGACCTGGCCCCTCCGGTACGCCTACCGGCGGTGGGGGGCCGCCGATGCCCACGGGTACGCCCAGCTGTGCCGGTTCTTCACCCCCGCGGTGCGGGAGACGATGGAGGAAGGCACCGCGGGAGGGGACGTGGGAACCCCGTCCGAGGGCCACGGGGTGACGCGGTTCGACGGGGCGGCGCGAATTCGGGCCCGGTGGGGCTAGGCCCCCCGGCGGAGGGAGAGGGCGATCTCCTTCTGCTTCCCCATCCCCCCCGTGGCCGCGGTGAGCCCTCGGCAGGCGTACACCGACCCCCGTCCCAGCACTCCCTCTCCGTACCGGTGGCGGATCTGGTCCACCGCCTGGGCGAGCCGCTCCCGGCGGGCGTCGCCGGCAAACAGGGGCCGCGGGGTCTCCGCCTTGGGCTGAAGGCCGGACACCCGAACCCCCACCAGCGTCGTCTCCTCGGGGAACCCCCCCTGGTCCTCGATGAGGTCGAGGGCCGTCTGGAAGATCACATCTTCGTCGTCGGTCGGTACCCCGAGGGCCCGCTGGGCACCCCGGCAGCGCATCGCTCCGTCCCGGAGCCCGTAGTGGACCACCCGCCCCACCAACCCCTTGGCCCGCAGCCGGGTCGCGGTCCGGTCGCAGAGGTAGAGGAGCACGCTCCGTGCCCCGTCCGGATGGCGGAGGGCCCGGGGGATCGCGTGGGAGTGCCCCACGCTCTTCACCTCCTCCTCCTGCCAGTAGGGGAGGAGCGGGGTGGGGTCGAGTCCCTGCCCCCACAGGGAGAGGACCGTCCCGTAGACCCCCAACGCATGCCTGAGCCGGGCCGGCGGGTACCGGCCGAGGTCGGCCAGGGTGCGAATGCCCATTCGCTCCAGGCGCTTCGTGATCCGGGGCCCGATCCCGGCCACCGCCTCCACCGGGGTCTCGGCCAGGACCGCCGGGACCTCCTCGGGGAGGATCCAGGCGATCCCACCCGGCTTCGCCCCCTCCGCGGCGAGCTTGGCGAGCATCTTGTTCGGGGCGATCCCAGCCGAGCAGGTGATCCACCGCCCGAGCTCCGCCCGGAAGTCCTCCTGGATCCTCCGGGCCAGGGCGAGGGGCCCCCCGTGGCGCGGGGCCTCCTGGGTCACGTCGAGGAACACCTCGTCGATCGAGAACACCTCAACGTCCGGGGTGTAGCGGATGAGGATCTCCACAAACCGCCGGGTGACCGTCTCGTACTTGTCGGGGTCCCCGGGGACGAAGACGACCGATGGGCAAAGCCGCTGGGCCTCCCAGGTGGTCATCCCAGACCGGATCCCGTACCGCTTGGCCTCCCGGGAGGCCGCGGCAACGACGGAGTGGATGTCGGGCCGGCCGGAGACGACGATCGGCTTTCCCCGGAGGTGAGGGTTCGCCTGCTGCTCGACCGAGGCGAAGTAGGAGTCCATGTCGAGGTGGAGGATGGTCATGGCCCCTCCGCGAACACCCCGTCCACGTACCACCGGGGGCCCGCAGGGTCGAACCGGAGCTGAAACCCAGTCCCCCCCGCGGTGAGGGAGTAGACGAGGTGCCGCACTGCCCCCACCCGCCGCTCGTGGACGAGGTGGACCTCCTCCACGGGGAGCCGCTCCCCCCGCCACAGAACCCACCGCGGGACCGGGTAGGTCCGGCGGGCGGGGAACACGGCCCCGACGTCGACGGCCTCGTGGATACGGTGGAGCATCGCCCGCCTCTCGGTCAAGCGTAACCCTTGACCGAGCTTCGGTCAAGAACCCCAATTGACCGAGACGAGGGACCGGCTGAGGTACAGCACCCCGCCGGAGGGGCGGGCCTGAGGGACGAGGTGGACCAGCCTGAGTTCGGCGAGTTGGGCGATCCGCGTCGCCGCGGCCCGGGGGGTCACCCCCAACCCCTGGGCTAGGTCCTGGCTCGTCGTCTCCCCCCGGGCGACCACCCAGTCCAGGGTCTCGCGGAGGTAGGGGGGGAGGTGCCCCAGCAGGAGCCACCGCCCCCCGGCGAGGACTGCCAGCAGGGCGAGCCGGCGCTGGGCGAGCTTGATCCCGAGGTCCTCCACGAGATCCGCGGACGGGGCGCGGACGACGAGGTACCGGCCGGGAAGCTCCCCCGCCGCCAGCCGCGCCACCGGTTCCCCAATCGCCTCGTCGGCAAACGACCCGCTCAGGACCTCAATTCCGGAGAGATCGGCGGCGAGGATCCCCCCCTCCGGAAGAGAGGTAAGCTCTTTCCAAACCGCCTTTTGCGCCGTGCGACCCTCGCCGCGGGTGCCCACCCGGGTTCCGAACTGGGCGAGGAGGATCGTCCGCGTCGTCATGGGCCGACCGATCGTAGCGGGCTGGTCCCCCGCTGCCCAGGGCTTACCGATGCCCATCGTCGGTCCCCAGCTCGAACAGGGTCCGCGGGAGCCGGATCGAAATCTGGACCCCGGGGAACGGGGTAACCGCCCCGGCCGACCATTCGACGTCCTCCTGGAGGAACGCCGCCCTCCCCGACCGAACGTAGAGCCGGCCCGAGCTCGCCACCACCGCTTCGCGGATCCGCCGCAGGGCCCCGCCCCGGCCGGGATCGTCGAACCGCGATGCCCCGCCGACCAGCACCGCCTCCAGCACCTCCGTGGCCTCGAGCCCGCGGTGCCGCGGGTTGAGCCCGAGGCTCCCCGCGAGCCCGATCCCCTTGTCGGCGATTGCGAGGTGGAGGTGGTCGCGGCCTTCCTCCAGGCAGGCGAGGCCAAACGGATCGACCTCGCCCGCAGGGGCGGCGTGGTGGGGGATGTTCTGGAGGAGCTCGATCAGGGCCCCGACGAGGAGCCGGTTCGCCCTCGCCCCGAATGGGAACCGCTGCTCCAGTCGATCTCCGACCTCATTCGCGATTGGCCCGACACCGCCCTCGTCCTCGACCCGCACCGGAGCGAGTTCGGGATCGCCAGACACCTCGCGGGGCAACGGTTTGTCCGTCCAGTGCGCGCCTTCGAGGTGCCCAAACAGCCCCGACCCCAAGAGCCGGTCCCGGGCCCGGGCGTTCTCCGGGAGGAGAACGCGGAGCTTCCCGCCCGCCTCGAGGCACCGCCGCCCGTGGAGGGTGAGGACGAGCAGCCCGAACGGGTCGATCCGCACGAGTCGGGACAGGTCAACGAGGGGGCGGGGGAACCTGGCTTCCCACGCCTGGAGCATCCGCTCAGCAGTCTCAAGATCGAGCCGCCGCGGCGCGTAGAGGGGCGTGAGCTCGGTCATCCGAACAGGGGATCCTTCGTCGCGTCCCACGGAGGGACGTGGTCTGGGCCCCGGAGGTGGAACTGGCGGAGAAGCTTCACTGCGTCGCGGACGCTCTTCCCCAGGTGGCAGTTGTTCATGAACACGAACGTGGTTCGTGCCTCCCGGGCCGCCCGTTCGATCACCGGCACCCACTCCGCGAGCTCGGCGTCGGAGTACGCGTAGTCGTACCGCTCGCTTGCCTGGGCGTGCTTCCACCACTTGGCTGCGTTCCGGCCGTGAAACCGGAAGTACCCGATCCCGTTCGTAAGGTTGCCCGTCTTCTCCTGGGGCAGGTTCGGAAGCGGGGGGAGGTCCACGTTCACGAACCCCAGGTCGTGTTCGCGCAGGAACGCGTACACCTCCGGCCGGTACCAGTACGTGTGCCGGAACTCGACGTGGACCGGGATCTCCGCGGGAACCGCCTCGCGGAGCTTCCGGAGGTGACCGAGGGCGTCCTTCTCTCGGGGAAAGGAGTACGGGAACTGGGCAAGGAGCGTCCCCAGGCACCCCGCGTCCCGCAACGGCCCGAGCCTGGAGAGGAACGGGCCCACGGTCGCGTCGAACTTGCCCCGGTCGTGGGTCATCTCCCGGGGCACCTTCACCACAAACAGGAAGGCCTTGGGGTCCACCTTGCGGACGAGGGCGGCCATCATCGGGGGGGACGGAACGCGGTAGTAGGTGGAGTTGATCTCTACCGCATTGAACTCCCGGGCGTAGTAGCCGAGCCACTCCGCTTGGGGTAGGGTCGCTGGGTAGATCGGCCCGACCCAGTCCCGGTAGCTCCAGCCCGACGTGCCGATACGGAGGGAGGGGGCGGACACCATGGGGAGATTATAGGGGGGCTGGCGGTTCCGTCCGGCGCGCAGCGGGCTTGCGTCCAGGGGCCTGATCCGTCGGGGGCAGAGGGGAGACCCGCTGCGCGGGTCCACGGCTGGGGAGCGCTCGTTCCGTCTGGTTGCAGTTGGGGATGTCCTCCACTATTCTCCCCTTCATGTCCGACCCAACCGTTCTGCCCGATCGTTCGGCCGTCCCGGTTGAGGAGACCTGGGACCTCGAAAGCGTGTTCGCGACCCCTCAGGACTGGGAAGCGGCCTGCCGCGAGCTTCTCGCCCTGTTGCCCCGGCTCGCCGCCTACCAGGGGCGCCTGAAGGAGGGCCCCGCGGTCCTCCTCGAGTTCATCCCCCTCTACGAGGACGCCGCCCGCCGGATGGGGAAGATCTTCGTCTACGCGAGCAACGCCGCCGCGGTGAACACGCTCGATCAGGCTGCGGTCGGGCGGAGCGGGCAGGCCCGGGGGTTGTTTGCCCGGTTCGGCGCGACCGTCGCCTTCCTCGACCCGGAGCTCGTGGCGATCGGGTTCGACACCCTGCGTCGGTGGATGGACGAGACGCCCGACCTTCGGTTCTTCGCCCACTACCTGGACCAGCTCGAGCGGCAGCAGGCCCACGTGCGATCGGGCGAAGTAGAACAGGTGCTGGCCCTCGTCTCCGACCCCCTGTCCACGCCGTTCTCCGTGTTCAACAGCCTCACCGGGGCGGACATGACGTTCCGGCCGGCCACCGACAGCCAGGGGAACGTGCTCGAGGTCGGGCAGGCGAGCATCGAGTCCCTGCGCACCCACCCCGACCGGGTCGTGCGGCGGACGGCGTGGGAGAGCTACGCCGACGGCTACCTCGCCCTCAAGAACACGCTCGCCGGTTCCCTCCTCGGGGCGGTCAAGGCTGACGTGTTCCGGATGCGAGCCCGTGGCTATTCGTCAAGCCTCGAGGCGTCGCTTGCCCCGAACTTCATCCCGGTGGAGGTGTTCCACAACCTGATCGGGGCGTTCCGGAAGAACCTCCCCACCTGGCACCGCTACTGGGCGCTCCGTCGCAAGGTCCTCGGCTACGACGCCCTCCACGTCTACGACATCAAGGCTCCCCTCACCGGAGACAAGCCGGTGATCCCGTTCGAGCAGGCGGTCGACTGGATCTGCGCGGGGATGAAGCCCTTGGGAGAGGAGTACGTCGGGGTCCTGCGGCGGGGGTGCCTCGAGGAGCGGTGGGTGGACCGCGCCCGCAACCGCGGGAAGCGCGAGGGTGCCTTCTCGAGCGGATCCCAGGGCACGCACCCGTTCATCATGATGAGCTACGCCGACGACGTGTTCAGCCTGAGCACGCTCGCCCACGAGCTCGGCCACTCGATGCACTCCTACTACAGCCGCCTGAGCCAGCGCATGATCTACAGCCGGTACGGGCTGTTCGCCGCCGAGGTGGCCTCCAACTTCAACCAGGCGATGGTTCGCGACCACCTGTTCCGCACCCTGACCGACAAGGCGCTCCAGATCGCACTGATTGAGGAGGCGATGTCGAACTACCACCGCTACTTCTTCATCATGCCAACGCTCGCGCGGTTTGAGCTCGAGGTCCACGAGCGGGTGGAGCGCGGGGCGCCGGTGAGCGCCGACACCCTGATCGGCGTTACGGCGGACCTGTTCCGCGAAGGGTACGGGGACGAGGTCGTGTTCGACCGGGAGCGGATCGGGATCACGTGGGCCCAGTTCCAGCACATGTACATGAACTTCTACGTCTACCAGTACGCGACGGGGATCTCCGGGGCCCATGCGCTCGTGCAGAAGGTCCTCGCCGAGGGCGAGCGGGCGGCGGCGCGGTACCTCGACTTCCTCAAGGCGGGCGGCTCGCGGTACCCGCTCGAGGCCCTCCGCGAGGCCGGGGTGGACCTCCGGTCGCCGCAGCCGGTCGAGGTGGCGTTCGCGAACCTCGCCGCGCTCGTCGACCGACTGGAGAGACTCCTGGGGTGAATTGGGACCTTGCACTTGACGTCAGTAGACGGGACTGTCCCCGCTGGGTGCAAGCCGTGCTGCGACGGACCCCCGCTTCAGCTGGCACCACTGAGGTGGACGCTCCGGCGCTAGGGTGAGCGGGCGGTCGCGACCCGCACGCAGGTCGTGAGCGGCGGGCGCTGGGTCCAAGATGACACGCAAGATTGAGGTGCAGGAGAAGGCGCTCGTCGAGGACGCCGCAGAGATGGACCGGCTGTGGTCCATCTACAACGCGGCGTTCGCCCCCCTCATCGTGGCGGCGCCGATGCGGCACGGGAGCTACACCCGGCCGGAGTTCGAGGCGCTCCTGCGCGACCCCGACTTCCGCAAGTACGTGGCCTACGTAGGTGGGACCGTGGCTGGGCTGTGCGTGATCACGACGCGACTGGACAAGATCCCGTGGGTGAGCGCCCCGTACTACGCCCACCGGTTCCCCGACCTCGCTGCTCGCGGTAGGGTGTTCTTTCTCACGGGCGTGATCGTGGATCCGGCGTATCAGACAACGCAGCGGGTGGGCGCGGTCCTCCTAGCACAGGCCGTTCGCTCCCTGGGGGAGGACGGCGTTCTGTGCGCCGACTACTCGGAGAACCTCCGTTCAGGGCTGCGGAAGTTTGTCGAGCGAACGCTCGGCCGGGCTGGGGTCGAGGAGGTCCTCGATCGGCAGGCGTTTGTCGCCTACGCGTACCGGAAGAAGAACCGGGAACCGTAGTCCGTTCTCCGGGGTCCGTTTCCGTGGCCCGTTGTCCGTCCGCCGTGACCCGCTGAGCTTGGACTGGAACCGGTCCTACCGGGTATCGTTCAGGCGATGAAGGCGTGCGTCCTGACCTGGGGGTGCCAACAGAACGAGCACAAGAGCGAGGAGATCGCCGGCGTCCTCCGCGCGGCGGGCTACGACCTCGTGGACGACCCTGAGGAGGCGGACGTCGTCCTCCTCAACACGTGCATGGTCCGTGGTCGGGCCGAGGACAAGGTGATCGGCCGGGTTGGGGAGCTGCAGCGGCTCCGGCGGTCGCGCCCCCTCCTCCTCGGGGTCGGGGGGTGCATGGCCCAGGGCCGAGGGGAGGGGATCCTCCGCCTGTGCCCAGGTGCCGACTTCGCGTTCGGAACGGCCGGCCTTGCCGATCTGCCTGCCCTCATCGCCCGCGCTCGGGGGGGCGAGCGGTTTGCCTGCCTTCCGAGCCCGAACGGCCTCGAGCGGCTGCCTGTCGTCCGGCGGAGCCCGTTCCAGGCCTCCGTCACAATCGCGGAGGGCTGTTCCCACGCCTGCGCCTACTGCGTCGTCCCCCGGGTGAAGGGGCCGCTCCGGTCCCGACCGATGCCGGAGGTGCTCGCCGAGCTCCGGGACCTCGCTCGCACCGGGTACCAGGAAGTCACGCTCCTCGGTCAGAACGTCGACGCCTACGGGACGGACCTCCGCGATGGGACGACCTTCGCTCGCCTCCTCCGGGCGGCCCGGGAGGTCCCCATCCCCCGGATCCGGTTCACGACCTCCCACCCGGCGTACATGACGGATGAGGTGATTGGAGTCCTCGCCCAACGTGGCAATCTCTGTCCCCACGTCCACCTCGCGGTCCAGTCGGGAAGCGACCGGATCCTTTGGGCGATGGGGCGGGGCTACACCCGGGCGGAGTTCCTCGCCCTCGTTCGTCGCCTCCGGGAGGCGATTCCTGAGGTGAACGTGACCACGGACGCGATCGTTGGGTTCCCCGGGGAGACGGAGGAGGATTTCGCCCAGACCCTGTTCCTCATCGAGGAGGCCCGGTTCGGCACGGTGTTCGCCGCGGCCTACTCCCCCCGGCCGGGGACGCGCGCTGCCGCGCTTGCCGACGACGTCTCTCCCCGGGACAAGGGACGCCGGCTGGCCGTGGTGCTCGAGCTCAGCCGTCGGATCGCGCTCGAACTCCACCGGGCGCGGATCGGGACGACCGCTGAAGTCCTCGTTGAGTCGTTCCTCCCCGAGAAAGGGCGGCTCACCGGGAAGACGCCCGACTTCCGGACCGTGCTCTTCCCCGGCGACCCCGCTATGATCGGGCGGCTGGCGATGGTGACGATCGAGCAGGCCACGGCGGGGGCGCTCCACGGGCGGTTGCGGGAGGGGGGATGATCCTCACCGTCACCCTCAACCCAACCCTCGACAAGTTCTACTGGGTGGACGAGCTTCCGCTTTCGCTTGACAAGCCGGAGGAAGCGGTCCTGATCCGCAGCGATCGCTCCCTCACCTCGGCGGGAGGCAAGGGGATCAACGTCTCCACCCTCCTTTCCTGCTATGGGGTGGAGACGGTGGCCCTGGGGTTCCTCGCCGGTCACACCGGGCAGATCATCCTTCAGGACCTCCTCGCTCGGGGAGTGACGGCGAACTTCGTGTGGATGCCGGGAGAGAACCGCACGAACGTGACCGTGATCGCCAAGGGCCGGGAGTTTCACCCCCTCCTCATTCACGAGGAGGGGCCGCCCGTGTCGGAGGAGGCGATGGGGATCTTCCTCCGCAAGTACGAGCGGATGCTCCGCCGCGCGGAGTACGTCGTCCTTGGGGGGTCCCTCCCGCCCGGTTGTCCCCCTGACTGCTATCGCACGCTCGTCCAGCGTGCGCATCGGGCCGGGGTGCGGGTGATCGTCCACGCTGGGGGAGAGGCCCTCGTGCAGACGATTGCGGAGGGCCCGTTCCTTGTCAAACCGGACGTTCGCGAGGAGCTGCGGCTCGGAGACCTGCCTGTCAGCTCGCTGGACGAGATCGTCCGTGCCGGACGGCGGGTGATCGAGCAGGGCGGGCAGGCGTGCCTGATCTCGCATCACATCACGGGTGACATCCTTGTCACCCGCGATGGGGTGTGGGAGCTCGAGGCGCGAGTCTCGCTCGCCGCGTTCAAGAACCTCGTTGGTGCTGACGACGCGCTCGTGGGCGGGCTCCTCGCGGCGCTCGTTCGGGGGCACCCGCTCGTCGAGGCCGCCCGGTACGGGATGGCGGCCGCGCTCGCCGCAACCGCAGTCGAGGAGAAGCTGTGCCTGGACACGGGCGTGATCGAGCGGGAGCTCGACCACGTGACCGTTCGCCGCCAAGGGGAAGGATGAAGGTCCGCGAGTTCATGCGCCGCGACCTCACCTCGGTCGACCTCGACACGACGGTGTCCCACGCGATCTACCTCATCCACGAGTCGGGCCTCGCCTCGCTCCCGGTGCTCGACGAGGAGGGACGGGTGGTGGGCGTGATCTCGGAGCGCGATCTCATCCGCGCCGCGCTCCCGGGGTACGTGGACATGCTCCAGTCGGTGGCGTTCCTGCCGAGCCTGGACCAGCTCAGCCGCAAGCTCCGCGAGATCGGGGGGAAACCGGTCTCGGAGTTCATGTCGCGGGAGGTCGTCGCTGCCCGGCCCGACGACAACGACCTCCAGGTCGCCGACCTCATGATCCGGCGGGGCCTGAAACAGCTCCCGGTCCTGGACGATCAGAAACGGCTGCTGGGGATGGTGCGGAGGATCGACCTCCTCCACCGCCTCCGCGGGTGAACCCCGAGTTCCTCGCCCTTGCCCTCAGCGGAGACCTCCTGGGGGCGGTCCGGTTCCGCGGCGAGGGGATCGTTGAGCGGGTAGCGGTCCCCCTCTCGGCCGGGCGGTCCAGGGTCGAGGAGTGCGTCCTCGCGGCGGGGCTTCCCGTTGTCGCCCACAACGCGGCCGCCCTGCGCGTGGTCCTCGGCTTCTCAGGGGAGGTCACGGGGCCGGCGTGGGTGGATCTCGAGGTCCTGGCCCGGGCCGTGCGGCCAGGGGAGCTGGAGGCGTCGCTCCCGGCCCTCGCGCGGTGGCTGGGACTTCCCCTCCCGACCGCTGCGGTGGGGTGGGCGGAGGTCACGGGTCAGGTGTTCCACCGCCTGCTGGCCGATGCGGGCGCGCTGCCCCCCGCGGCTCAGAATGTGATCGCGGGCATCCTTCCCGATCCGGACTGGATCCGCTCACCTTCCCCATCTCGGCCGTCCCTGAAGCGGGGCCCGCTCCCCGAGGGGCCGGCGGTGGCGCTCGCGCAGCTCGCCGCGGCCGGGCTTCTCGCTCGCCGGGAGGGCCAGATCGAGTACGCGGAGGCCGTGGCCGAGGCCCTCGCCGGGGGGGAGGTCCGGCTGCTCGAGGCGGGCCCGGGGACGGGGAAGACGATCGGGTACCTCGTCCCCGTCCTCCTCGCCCTCGCCCGCGGGGACGGGCGGGCCGTGGTCTCCACCCGCACCCGCGCCCTTCAGGAACAGCTCTGGGGACGGGATCTTCCGTTTCTCCTGGGCGAGCTCGGGGTGGACCTTGGGTGCGCGCTCCTCAAGGGCCGGGAGAACTACCTCTGCCTGCGACGGCTGGAGGAGGTCCGGCACCAGCTCGTCCCCCGCGAGGTGCTCATCCCGCTCCTGGCCTGGGTGGCGAGGACGGAGACCGGAGACCTCGACGAGGTCGCTGGGCTGAGGGCGAGCCCCGCCGGAGCGGAGGTCCTCCAGCAGCTCCCGGACCTTCCCTACCGCTGTGGGGGCCGATCGTGCCCGTTCTGGGACCGCTGCCCGTCCCGCCTTGCCCGGGACAGGGCTCGCGCGGCGCGCCTCGTCGTCGTGAACCACGCCCTTCTCGGGGCCGACCTCGCGGCGGGGGGGACGATCCTGGGCCCCTACGACTTCCTTGTTGCCGATGAGGCCCATAACCTGCCCGAGGCGGTGCGCGACGCGTTGAGCGTGGCCCTGTCGCCGCCGGTGATCCCCCGGCTCCTGGGCGAGCTCCGCCGCGGGTCGGGGGGCTTGCTCGCGACGTGGGGAGAGTTCACGGATGTGGGCGAGGCGGTCTCGGCCTGGGACAGGGCCGCCGCCGCCCATCGGCAGTTCTGGGCGGTGGCCGGGGCGACCCTCTCCCGCGAAATCGGCCGCTACGGAAGGGCGGACGTCGCCCCCCTCCTCCCGGTGGGGGCGATCCTCCAGGGGGCGCTCGACGAGCTCGCGGACGCGGTGGCAGATGTGGCCCGTGGTCTTCCGGACGAGGACGCGGCCCAGGCCCGCGGCTTGGGAGGCGAGGTCCGCCGGGTGGCGGCCCTGGTGGACTACCTCCTCCGTCCGGAGGGGGAGGAGAGCGTGTTCTGGTACGCGCGGGAAGGCCGCGGGCTCTGCCTCACAGCCTCCCCCGTGGGGGTGGGGGATCACCTCGGCGCGGCCCTGTGGCCCAGCCTCGCCGGGGGCGTCCTCACCTCGGCGACCCTGTCCGTGGGCGACGAGGGGAGGGCGCTTGCCCGCGAACTGGGAATCGGGTCGCCGCGGTTCCAGGCCTGGCCGTCCCCCTTTCCGTACGACCGGGTGGGGGCGTTCATCCTCCGCTACCTCCCGCACCCCGACGACTCCGGGTTCCCCGAGGTCCTGGCCGGGACGCTCCGCCGTGTCCTGGCCCGCGTCCCGCGGCGGGCCCTCGCCCTGTTCACCTCGCGCCGCCTCCTCGACGCGACCGCGGCCCACCTCGCGGGGACGCCGCACCTCGTCCAGGGGCGGGACGGGGAGCGCGAGGCGCTCCTCACCCGGTTCCGGAGCCACCCCCCTCCGGTGATCCTCCTCGGGCTCGACACCCTGTGGGAGGGGATCGATCTCCCGGGCGAGGAGCTGGAGCTCCTGGTCGTGGTCCGGTTGCCGTTTCCCGTCCCGTCCCATCCCCTGATCGAGGCTCAGGTGGAGCGGATCCGCCGCCGAGGGGGGAGCCCGTTCGGGGAGCTCTTTCTCCCGCGGGCCGTCCTCCGCCTGCGACAGGGAGTGGGCCGGCTCGTGCGGACGCCGACCGATCGGGGCGCGCTCCTCCTCGCCGATCCACGCCTCGCCACGCGGGGCTACGGCGAGGCTTTCCTGGGCGCGCTCCCTGTTCCCGCGCGGTGGGTGGACGATCCAGATGGGCTGCTCGTTGCCCTGAGCGGGCTCTTCCGCTAACCTTGGGCCCATCATGGCCTACGTCCGTTGGAGCCGGTACTTTCTCCCCACGTGGAAGGAGGAGCCGGCGGAGGCCGACCTCCCCAGCCACAAGCTCATGCTGCGGGCGGGGCTCATCCGCCCCCTCGCGGCCGGGATCTACACCTACCTCCCGCTTGGGTGGCGGGCCCTCCGGAAGGTCGAGGCGATCGTGCGCGAGGAGATGGACGCGATCGGGGGGGCTGAGCTCCACATGCCCGTCGTCCACCCCGCCGAACTGTGGGCAAAGACGGGTCGGTTGGTGGACGCGGGCGAGATCCTCATCCGGTTCCAGGACCGGGCAGGTCGGGAGATGGTCCTCGGGCCGACCCACGAGGAGGTCGTGACCGACCTCGCCCGGCGGGAGATCCAGTCTTGGCGCCAGCTCCCGCTCATGCTCTACCAGATCCAGACCAAGTTTCGGGACGAACCGCGGTCGCGGGGGGGGCTGGTGCGCGTTCGTGAGTTCACGATGAAGGACGGGTACAGCTTCCACGAGGACCTCGCCGACCTCGATCGGTACTACCCTGAGGTGTACCAGGCCTACCTCCGCATCTTCCGCCGCTGCGGCCTGGCCACGGTGCCGGTGGAGGCCGACTCGGGGATGATGGGCGGCACGGGCTCCCACGAGTTCATGCTCGCGAGCGAGCACGGCGAGGACACGTTCGTCCGCTGCGAGGGGTGTGGCTATGCGGCGAACCGGGAAGGGGCAGTGGCGGCCAAGGACGCTGACCTCGACGAGGCGCTGCGCGCGGTGGAGGAGGTGGCGACCCCGGGCTGCGAGACGATCGAGGCCGTGGCGCGCGCGCTCGGTGTTCCCACGAGCAAGACGGCGAAGGCCGTGTTCTACCGGGCAGCAGGGGAGGTCGTGTTCGTCGTCGTCCGCGGCGACCTCGAGGTGAACGAGGCCAAGCTCGCCCGCGTCCTCGGGGCAGGTGACCTCCGACCGGCAACCGAGGACGACATCCGGGCGACGGGTGCCGTTCCAGGCTACGCCTCCCCGATCGGGGTCACGGGCGCGCGGGTGGTGGTGGACGACTCGATCGCTGGGGCGCGGAACCTCGTCGCCGGCGCAAACCGGGAGGGGTTCCACCTCCGGAACGTCAACTTCGGGCGCGACTTCCAGGCCTCGGTCGTCGCCGACGTCGCCCTTGCCCGGGACGGGGACCGCTGCCTCCGCTGCGGGGGGACACTCCGCGTCGAGCGGGGGATCGAGCTGGGGCACATCTTCAAGCTGGGTACGAAGTACTCCCAGGCGTTGGAGGCGACGTTCCTCGATCGGGAAGGGCGGGCGCGCCCGCTCGTCATGGGCTGCTACGGGATCGGGATCGGGCGCTTGCTGGCGGCGGTGTTGGAGGCCCACCACGACCGGGACGGGATCGTCTGGCCGGGTTCTGTGGCTCCGTTCCACGTGCTGGTGGCGGTCCTCAACCCGAAAGAACCTGAGCCGCTCGCGTACGCTGCCTCGGTTGCCGAACACCTCGCTCAGGCGGGGTTGGACGTCTTGCTCGACGATCGGGAGCGGACGGCCGGGGAGAAGTTCCACGATGCGAAACTCCTCGGGATCCCGGTGCTCGCTGTGATCGGCCCGCGCGGCTTGCGCAAAGGCGAGGTGGACCTCGAACGGCGGCGGGATGGGGCCCGGACTCCCGTTCGCGCTTCGCTCGACGTGATCGCCACTTCGGTCCAGGACATGCTCCGCGCCGAGAGCAGTTGAACCAAGTCTGGGCGCTCGCTATACTGGGGTGCGCCACACGAACATACTCCATGAAGGTCGCGGCGATCATCCCAGCGTTCAACGAGGCGGAACGTATCGCAGCTGTGCTCGACCCCCTGCTCTCCTCACCGGTCGTAGACGAGGTCGTGGTGGTTGACGACGGGTCCACGGACGGTACAGCGGCGGTGGCCGAGCGCTACGCGGTCCGGCTCGTCCGGTTGCCGGAGAACCGCGGCAAGGCGGCGGCGATGGCCGCGGGGGTGGAGGCATCTCAGGGCGATGTCCTCTTGTTTCTGGACGCCGACCTCACCGGCCTCACCCCGTCCCACGTTGAACGACTCGTCCGGGCGTACGCCGAGGGGGACGCGGACGTCGTGATCGGCGTGTTCCGGAACGGGCGGATCGGGACGGACCTCTCGCAGCGGATCGCTGCGTTCCTGTCCGGACAGAGGGTGATGTCGCGCGCGCACTGGGCGCGGGCTCGGGGGGCAATTGAGGACACCGAGTTCGGCATCGAGACCGCCTTGGCGCGGCTCGCCGCCAAGGAGGGATGGCGGAAGAAGAAGGTGGAACTCCACGGGGTGAGCCACGTCCGCAAAGAGGAAAAGCGGGGGTTCTGGCTCGGGTTCACGGACCGGATGGCGATGTACTGGGATGTGGCCCGGTCGTTCTTCCGCCGGCTGTGAGGACACGTCTGAAGCGAAGTGCCAGAGGTGATGTGCGATGGAAATGAGCGAGGTCCGCGCGTTGGGATTGGAGAAGTTGACCGGGGTCGCGCAGACCCTGGGGGTCAACGGGAGCGGTGACCTCTCTACGGCCGAGCTCGAGCTGGCGGTGATGCGCGTCCTGGCCGAGCGCCAGGAGCTGGCGGTGGAAGGGATCCTCGAGATCATGCCCGATGGCTACGGCTTCCTCCGCGAGCGGTCCTGTCTTCCCAGCCGCTACGACGTGTACGTGTCCCCGTCCCAGATCAAGCGGTTCGCGCTCAAGGATGGCGACCTGATCCGCGGTCCGGTCCGGCAGCCGCGGGAGGGCGAGCGGTACTTCGCCCTCCTCAAGGTGGACAAGGTCAGCGGACTTGATCCCGAACAGGCGAGGAAGCGCGTTGATTTCCAACAGCTGACCCCGCTCCACCCGAACAAGCACCTCGTTCTCGAGCACGACCCGGATGAGCCCTCGACGCGGATGATTGACCTGTTCTCCCCGATCGGGAAGGGACAGCGGGGGCTCATCGTGTCCCCGCCCAAGGCGGGGAAGACGACCCTCCTCAAGCACATCGCCCAGGGGATCGAGGCCAACCACCCGGACGTCCGGCTCCTGATCCTCCTCGTGGACGAGCGACCGGAGGAGGTGACCGACTTTCGGCGCTCGGTGAGGAAGGCGGAGGTCGTGGCAGCGACGTTCGACATGGAGCCGCAGCACCACACCCGGATCGCCGAGCTCGCCACCGCGGAGGGGAAGCGACTGGTGGAGTCGGGCTATGACGTGGTGATCCTGATGGACTCGCTCACGCGCCTTGGACGGGCGTACAACCTGTCGATTAGCCCATCGGGGAAGCTCCTCTCGGGCGGCATCGACCCCACCGCGCTCTACAAGCCCAAGGAGTTCTTCGGCGCGGCGCGGAACATCGAGGAGGGGGGGTCGCTCACGATCATCGCCACCGCCCTTGTGGACACGGGGTCCCGCTTGGATCAGGTGGTGTTCGAGGAGTTCAAGGGCACCGGGAACATGGAGCTCGTTTTGAACCGCGATCTCGCCAATCGCCGGGTGTTCCCGGCGATCGACCTCGTCCAATCGGGGACGAGAAAAGAGGAACTGCTGCTGCAGCCAGATGTCCTTCGGAGGGTGTGGATCCTCCGTAAGCTCCTCATCGAGATGCCCGACCCCGGTGCGGCGCTGGAGTTCATCAAGGGCAAGATGGGACAGACCCGGACGAACAAGCAGTTCCTGGAGCTGATGAACAGTGAGTGAGAACCCCCTTCTGGCGGTGGCGCTGGGGTTGCTCCTCGTTCCCCTCCTGATCGCGGCGCTTCTCCCCCCCAGTCCGAGCGGGGGACCGGTGGTCCCGGTCGCAGCGACGCGCAGTGCCTGGAGCACGTACACCGTCCAGGCGGGGGACACGCTCTCCGGCATCGCCCAGCGGACCGGGGTCCCCGCCGACCACATCATCGCGAGCAACGACGTGGACCCGACGCGCCTGCGGCCCGGGCAGCAGCTCCTTCTCCCCGTGGGGGGGGTCCTGCACGCGGTGAAACCGGGGCAGACCCTCGCCGACATCGCCCAAAGCTACGGGGTCGCCGAGAGCGCGATCGCCCTCGCCAACGGCCTTGTGGGCGAGCCTCAGGCGGGGGTGCGAATTCTCGTTCCCTCGCCGTCCGTGATTCCCCAGGCCACCGCGGTCGCCCTCGGCCGGGGAGCCCGGTTCTCCTGGCCGGCCCGGGGGGTCGTTTCCTCCCCCTACGGACCGCGGATCCACCCCGTGTACCGGGTGCCCTCGTTCCACGCCGGGATCGACATCGCGATTCCGGAAGGGACGCGGGTCTACGCCGCGGCCGCTGGGCGGGTGATCACCGCGGGATGGGAAGGGGGGTTCGGTTTCCTCGTCGTCCTTGACCACGGGGACGGCTACACCACCTACTACGGCCACCTTTCGCAGCCCCTGGTCGCTGTGGGGCAGTTTGTGGAGATGGGTCAGACGATCGCCCTCTCGGGGAACACCGGCCTCTCCACCGGTCCTCACCTCCACTTCGAGACCCGCCACGATGGCGTGGCCCTCGATCCCCTTCTGTTCCTCCCGTGATCCGCATCGAGGGCGGGCGGCCGCTCCATGGAGTGGTGAAGGCCGCTGGCGCGAAGAACGCCGCCCTGCCCGCGGTGATGGCGAGCCTGCTCACCTCGGAACCGGTGACCCTCGAGAACGTGCCCCGGCTTCTCGACGTGGATGCGGCGGTGGAGCTGGCCCGTGCGCTGGGGAAAGAGGTGCGCTGGCAGGGCACCACGGTTGTCTTGAACGGAGGGGGGGAGCTCGCCACCGAAGCCCCGCCGGTGCTCGTCCAGCGGATGCGGGCTTCGTTCCTGGCTCTCGGCCCGATGCTCGCCCGGCGTGGGGAGGGGCGGATGCCCCTTCCCGGGGGGTGCGCCATCGGTCCCCGTCCGGTAGACCTTCACCTCGCGGGGCTGCGGCGGCTCGGCGCATCGTTCGACGTGCGGGGGGGCACGGTCCACGCCTCCGCCCGGGCGCTCCAGGGAACCACCGTGTACCTCGACTACCCGTCGGTGGGGGCCACTGAACAGCTCCTCCTTGCCGGCGCACTCGCTACGGGGAAGACGGCGATCGTCAACCCCGCCCGCGAGCCCGAGGTCGTAGACCTCGGCCACCTCCTCACGGCGATGGGGGCCCCGGTGGTCTGGCAGGAAGATCGGGTGGCGATCTGCGGTCAACCCTCCCTCGGGGGGACGACCCATCGGGTGATCCCGGACCGGATCGAGGCGGGGACGTACCTCCTCGCCGGGGCGATCACCCGCGGAGAGGTCACTGTGGACGGGGCACGGCCCGACCACCTCGATGCCCTGCTCGCCAAGCTTGTGGAGACGGGGGCCGACGTCCGGGTGAAGGAGCGGGCGGTGACGGTGGCGCTCGGCGGGCGGGCGAAGGCGGCGAACCTGCAGACCCTCCCCTATCCCGGTTTCCCCACGGATCTCCAGCCCCCGATGATCTCCTACCTGGCGACCGCTTCCGGCCGGTCCACAGCCCGGGAGACCGTGTTCTCGTCGCGGTTCAACTACGTGGGGTCCCTCGTGCGGATGGGGGCCCAGGTCCAGGTGGCCGCGGACACGGTGCTCACGGATGGGGTGGAGGTCCTTCACGGCGCCGAGGTCGAGGCGACGGACATCCGGGCCGGGGCTGCTCTCGTGCTTGCGGCCCTCGCTGCGGAGGACGTGACCGAGATCCGGGGGGAGGTCCACCTCGCCCGAGGGTACGTGGACCTCGTCGGGAAGCTCCGGAGCCTGGGCGCGGAGGTATGCGTCGCGGACTAATCCCCACGATCGAGGACTACGTAGGCCGGCGGGCGCGGGTCTACGGGGGAGAACGGGCGATCCTCGTCGATGTGGTCCCGCCGGGGGTGGATGGGGGGGGGCGCCTGAGTGAACTCGCCTCGCTCGCGCGGACGGCGGGGGTGCACATCGTTGGGACCGCCCTCCAACGCCGGCCCCGGCCCGACCCGGCCAGGTACGTGGGGCGGGGCAAGGCCGAAGAGATCCGGGACCGGGCGCGCGACCTCGGTGCCGACACCCTGATCCTCGGGTCGGAGCTCACCCCGGCCCAAGCGCGCACCCTCGAGGAGGCGACGGGCCTCAAGGTCATCGACCGCTCCCAGCTCATCCTCGACATCTTCGCCCAGCGCGCGGGGACGAAGGAGGCCGCCCTCGCGGTGGAACTCGCCCAGCTCGAGTACCTCCTCCCCCGCCTGCGGGGGTGGGGACAGGCGCTGACGAACCCCGGCGCGGGGATCGGGACGAGCGGCCCCGGCGAAACCCGGCTCGAACAGGGCCGGAGGGCGATTCGGCGCCGGATCCAGTCCGTGCGCGAGGACCTGCGCAAGGTGACCC
Source organism: Candidatus Bipolaricaulota bacterium (assembly GCA_937921255.1). Taxonomy (GTDB): domain Bacteria; phylum Bipolaricaulota; class Bipolaricaulia; order Bipolaricaulales; family Bipolaricaulaceae; genus Bipolaricaulis. The sequence goes on along the minus strand of CAKZSO010000014.1, from coordinate 3,786 downwards.
AGGACCGGGGGGTCCAGCAGGCTCGACGACGCCGGTCCGGGCCCCCGGAGGTGGCGATCGTTGGGTACACGAACTCCGGCAAGTCCACCCTGTTCAACCGCCTGACGGGGTGCGACACCCTTGCCGAGGACAAGCTCTTTGCCACGCTCGACACCCGGGTGCGGCGGGTGGCGCTGCCCCGGGGAGAAGTCCTTTTGACGGACACAGTCGGGTTCATCCGCGACCTTCCCCATCAGCTCATCCCGGCGTTCCAGGCGACTCTCGGCGCGGTGAGGGACGCCGCGGCCCTTCTCCTCGTCCTCGACGCCGCCGACCCGGCGGCCGAGGATCATCTGCGGGTCGTGCGGGAGGTGATCGCCCAGATCGCCGGCCCGGACCGGGCCCCGCCCCCGGTCCTCTACGTGCTCAACAAGGTCGACCTCATCGTCACGCCTGAGGAGGAGGCCCAGCTCGCCGTGCTCTGCGACGCGGCGGTGCCCCATGTCGTCCTCTCGGCGAAGATGGGCCACAACGTGCCGGAGCTCGTCCTGGCCCTGACCGCGCTCTTGAACTCGAGGGCGCCAGCCCCCGCCCCGGGGGGAAGCCGAGTGGGCCCGTAGGGACGGGCCCGTTGCACCCCCCCCATCCTAAGGTAAGATGACGGAAAGGAAGGTGATCCCCATGCTCAGGGCGTTGACGATTGGGGTGTGTGTGCTGGGGGCGGCGGCGTGTGCGGCCCCGGTGGTGACGATCTACTCGGGCGGGTTCGGTCTGGTCCACGAAACGCGTTCCGTGCTCCTTGCCCAAGAGGGGGACCTCCTCCTGGAGAACCTCTCCCGGACAGTGCTCCTCGACAGCGTTCTTCTCGGGGGGATCGCGTGGACGCGGCTGGATCCGATCGTTCCTCCCTCTCCCCAGTTGGCAGACCTCGTCGGGAAGGCGGTCGTCGTCTACGGAGGAGGAGAGAGGTTTCAGGGCGTGCTCCTCGCCGTGAGGGGCGGGTTGGTCCTGTCCACTGAGGACGGGATCGTGTTCCTCTCTTCCTACGACCGGGTCGTGGCCCCGTCGTCCTTCTTCTCTGGGGGAGGGGACTCCCTCACCCTCAAGGTGCGCTACCGGGGGGCGGTGCCGGGCTCGACCGAGATCGGCTTGACCTACCTCGTCCAGGGCTTGTCGTGGACGGTGTCCTACGCGGCAACCCTGAGGGGGGAGGTTCTCGGTCTTCAAGGGGGGGTCGCGCTGGACAACCAAACCGGCGTTGAGTACAGCGGTGCTCAGGTGTCGCTCGTGGCGGGCGACGTGTACCGGCCCAAGGCCCGGGAGCCCGAGGGGCTCGGGGTCCGTCTGCTGGCCGCGGCCCCCGAGTTTGACCGCGCGCCGGCCTTCGAGTACCACCGCTACACGCTCCTGGGGCCCGTTGACCTCGGTCCCGGGACGGTCCTCGTTCCTTTCCTGTACGGTGATCTTCCCTTCGCACGGGCCTACCGGTTCTCCGGTGGGGAGGTAGAGGTGCGGGTTCGGTTCACCAACGGCCTCGCTCCACTTCCCGCGGGCGAGGTGCGGGTCTACGACGAGGGGCTGTTCGTGGGTGCGGCGGCGATCGGACACACCCCGCTTGGGGCTGCGGTTGACCTGGCGATCGGTGCGGCGTTCGACCTCAGGGGCGAGAGGATCCAGGAGCTCCGCCAGCGCCTGACGGACGCCCTGTACCGGGACACGTACCGGATCACGCTCCGCTCGAGCAAGGACACGCCGGTGGAGGTTGAGGTGGTGGAGAGTCTGCCCGGGACGTGGACGATCACCCACACGAGCTCCCCGTATGAGCGGATCGATGCGCAGCGCATCCTGTACCGCGTCACCGTGCCCGCGGGGGGGGAGGCCGAGGTGCGGTACACCGTGGAGTGGCGGTACTGAACGTCGGACATGGAAACCTTAGAGCAAGACTTGTCCCGCATGCCGGACGGGTACCGCCGGGCGATCGAGAGAGCCCTGGAACGGGTCCCGGTTCGAAATGGGGTCGTCTCGATCCGCGACCTGTGGCTGGAGACGGCACTCCCGATGGAGCTGATCGCCGACCTCCTTCAGACCGACGGGATCCAGATGCCAGCCCACGTGGTGCGGGTGGATTTCGAACGGCCGCCGCGAAGGGGGCGACATGGCCGCAAGCGATAGGATCAAGTTCGGAACCGACGGCTGGCGGGGGGTGATCGCGGACGACTTCACGTTCGCCAACGTCGCGCGGGTGGGAGCGGCGATCGCCGGCTACCTCCACAACGGGCACCGGGCGGAGCTCGCTCCCTACCGAACGTGGGGTGTCCCGTACCGGCCGGCCAGCGCCGGGCTCGTCGTGGGGTACGACACGCGGTTCATGTCCGGCGAGTTCGCCCGCCACCTCAGCCGGGCGGTGGCGGGAGGGGGGGTGCCGGTGTGGCTTACCGACGCCCCGGTTCCCACCCCCGCGGTTTCGTCCGCGGTTGTGGCGCGGGGGGCAGCTGGTGGGGTGATGATCACCGCCTCCCACAACCCGCCCCAATGGAGCGGGGTCAAGTTCAAGCCCGAGTACGGGGGGTCGGCGACGGCGGAGATCACGACGGTGATCGAGTCGCACATCCCTCCCGCCCCACCGGACCTCGGTGACGGCCGGGTGGAGACGGTGTCCGTCCGGGAGGAGTACCTCGCGCGGCTCAGACGCGCGGTCGACACGCGCGAGCTGGCGCGGGCCCCTCTGTACGTGGTGGTCGACGCGATGTACGGCTCCGCGCAGGGGTACCTCGCCGAGCTCTTCCAGGAGCTGCGGATCCCCCACCTCGAGGTGCGGTCGACCGTGGACCCGTTGTTTGGGGGGAAAAAGCCCGAACCCCTCCCGGAGAACGTCGTCCCCCTGAAGGCGGTGATCCGGTCCCTCCGCGCCCGGGCGCGGGGCCGGACCGTGGTCGGGTTGATCACCGATGGCGATGGGGACCGAGCCGCGGCGATGGATGAGCACGGGCAGTTCCTCGACACCCACCGCACGGCCGCCCTCCTCTTGTGGCACCTCGGGCGCCACCGGAAGCTGACCGGGCAGGTCCTGAAGTCGTTTGCGCTCACGGACATGGTCGGCAAGCTCGCCGATCGGATGAGTGTTCCGTGGCGGGAGATCCGGGTCGGGTTCAAGTGGGCGGTGGAGGACCTCGTGACGGGGAAGGCGGCATTCGCGGGTGAGGAGTCGGGGGGGTACGGGTACAGCTGGCACCTTCCCGAGCGCGATGGGGTGCTTTCGAACCTCCTCCTGCTCGAGCTTGTGGCCGCCACGGGCAAGTCCCTCGGCGCGCTCGTGGGGGATCTGTTTGACCTCGTCGGCCCGCACCACTACGCCCGGCGCGACCTTGAGCTCCCGACGCGAATTGAGGTGGTCGACCGGTTGTCCCAAGTTCCTCCGGAGCGGTTGGGCGACCAGCGGGTGGTCAAGGTGGAGACGCTCGATGGGCTCAAACTCAGGCTCGATCGGGGGTGGGTCCTGTTCCGCGCCTCCGGTACCGAGCCCATCCTCCGCCTGTACTGCGAGATGGACGACCCCAAGCTCGTGGGGCGCACCCTCGACGCGGCTGAGCGGCTGGCCGTGGGAGGGCTCCTGTGAGCGTGGAGACCTACGACCCCCAGGCGGTCGAGAGCCGGTGGCGGGACTTTTGGCGAACGAAGGGCTACTTTAGGGCCAACACCGCGGACCCGGGGCGGAAGTTCTACTACCTCAACATGTTCCCCTATCCCTCGGGCTACCTCCACGTCGGCCACGGCCGCAACTACATCATCGGCGACGCCATCGTCCGC
>CAKZSO010000013.1 GCA_937921255.1 Candidatus Bipolaricaulota bacterium | reverse complement strand
TCTGGCCCTTGTCCTGAGGTATGACGGCGATGAGCTCATTGCCCAGGAGAACTCCTACGCTTCCGGTGTGTACCTGGTATGCGATGGGTTGGTGGCGATTGGAAAGTATGCCCCACAGAGCCACGAGAAGCGGGTGCTGCGGTTTCTGGCACCGGGCGAATGGTATGGCCTGGAGGCGTTCTTCCTCGGCGGGAGCCCCGTCAACCTCCAGTACGCGCGGACGATCGTTGACAGCTCGCTGCTGTTTTTTGAGACGGCTCGACTTCGGGCGTTCCTGCAGCACCACCCCCCGGCCCTGTTCGACCTGTGCCGGTGGTTTGCCCGGGAGGTGACGATGCTCGAGTTCAAGCTCACCCGCGAGGCCACCGAATCGGTCGACCGCAACCTGGCGCTTCTCCTCCTCTCCCTCGCCAACAAGTACGGTGTGACGGACGCCGATGGAACCGTCCAGCTGGAGTTGCCCATTACCCGGCAGACGATGGCCGAGCTCCTCGGGATCTCTCTGGAGACCCTGATGCGCATGTTGCGTCGGTTCCGTGAGCGCGGGTTGATCAACACCCATCGCTGGGGGTTCGAGATCCTGGCCCGGGGCCGGCTCGAGGAGATCGCCCGTACTCCCGAGCTATACCGCACGATCATCGAGCAGACGCTGTGAGGGTTTCCTCGAGGAGTTCCTGCAAGCGGCCGAGGTGGCCGACGACGTGCCCGTTCTCCTGCCGCACGGCCCCTTGATCCGCCAGGCAGGTTACTGCCTGACGGAGGGCGGTGCGGGACACCTGGAGGACCGAGGCGAGGGTCGCCGCCGGGACCTCGAGCCGTACTTCCCCCTGCCTGGCTGCGGGTTGGCCCCACCGAACAAGCGCCCACGCCAGGGCACGGTCGGGGCAGTCGCGGTGCAGGGCGAGCTTTCGCTGGTCAAGGACGAGATCTGCGAGGGCTGCCAGAGCAAGCTTGCGGAACGACGGCCGATCCAGGGCTCGCAACCAGGCGTCAGCCGTGGCAAAGAGAACTTCTGTCTCGGTAAGCGCGCGGGCAAACCCCTCGTACCGCGGGGGGGGCAAGGAGCGCCACGCCTCGAGCCCGAACAGGTCGCCCCGACCGGCCAGAGCCACGGCCCGCGACTCCCCGGGCACGTACCCACCGACCACGACCAGACCGCGGGAGACGAGGTAGACCCCCGGGGCGAACCCACCCTCCTGAAGGATGAGGTCGCCCGAGCGATGGGGGACGACCAGCGTTCCAGGTAGACTCGCCACTTCGGCGATCAAGCGCTCGCTCTGTCGACCTACGTTCTCCATTCGCCTGAGGATGGACCCGTAGGCGAGCCGGGTAAACCAAGCCTGACACACGCTCAGACCGGACTCTGACAGACGGGATATCCCAGCAGGAGGTGCGGTGGCGTGTCGTGAGGAACCGTTCCGGCCTGTCGCCTGACATCCAGAAAATCCCCACGGCGAACCTGTGCCGGTTGCCGCCCGACAGCCCATCCCTTCGCGGTTCGGACGAGAACGGACGCCAAACAGAAGGCGACATCCTCTAACCGTGGCAATGTGGCGGTCCTCGGTCTTGCCTAGGCTCAACCCCAAGGAGGGCGGAGTCGATGACGCCTGAACAAGCAAGGCAAGCGCAAGCCACGGTAGAGAGGGTTCTGGGGCGGGCCGAGGTCAACCCCTACGAGATGTTCCGGGCCCAGGTGGACCTGGCCGGAGAGAAGCTGGGGTACCCGGCCGACATCCTGGAGATGGTCAAGCGCCCGGAGCGGGTGATCGAGGTCTCGGTCCCTGTGCGGATGGACGATGGTCGGATCGAGGTGTTCACCGGGTACCGTGTCCAACACTCCTCGGTGCGGGGGCCGTACAAGGGCGGGATCCGCTACCACCCGTCCGTGACGATGGACGAGGTGAAGGCTCTCGCGGGGTGGATGGCGTGGAAGTGCGCGGTGGTGGACATCCCGTTGGGTGGGGGCAAGGGCGGGATCGTGTGCGACCCGACGACAATGTCCGAGGGGGAACTGGAGCGGCTGACCCGTCGCTACGCGGCGATGATCCTGCCCCTGGTCGGCCCCCAGCACGACATCCCGGCGCCCGATGTGAACACCAACTCCCGGATCATGAACTGGTTCATGGACACGGCTACGGTCCTCCGCGGCGAGCCGATGTACGGCGTCGTCACCGGGAAGGACCTCGCGGTCGGCGGAGCCCGCGGCCGGCGCGAGGCCACCGGGCGTGGGGTGATGATTGTGGTCGAAGAGCTCCTGGCTCGGCTCGGGCGGAAGATCGCTGGCTCGACGGTGGCGGTGCAGGGGTTCGGGAACGTGGGCTCCGTGGCTGCGCAGCTTCTCCACGAGAAGGGAGCCAAGGTGGTTGGGGTGTCTGACGTGTCGGGGACCTTGTACAACCCCAACGGGCTCGACATCCCCGCGCTCCTCGCGTACGTCGCCCGTTCGCCCCAGCGGCTGATTGCCGGTTACACCGCTGCCGGCGTGCAAGCGCTTCCCGGATCCGACGTGCTGACCCTCGACGTAGACGTGCTTATTCCTGCGGCACTCGAAGGCCAGATCACCGAGGCCAATGCTGAGCAGATCAAGGCCCAGGTGATTGTCGAGGGTGCGAACGGCCCAACCACACCCGAGGCTGACCTGATCCTCGAGGAACACGGGTGTGTGGTGGCACCGGACATTCTGGCCAACGCCGGTGGCGTGATCGTCTCCTACTTCGAGTGGGTCCAGAATCTTCAGAACTTCTACTGGGAGGAGGGAGAGACGAACGAGCGACTCGCCGCAATCCTGCGCCGTGCGTTCCAGGGGGTGTGGGACAACGCGAAGAAGCACGACGTCTCCCTGCGCACCTCGGCGTTCATGCTGGGGCTGGAGCGGATCGTCGAGGTCATTCGTCTACGGGGCGTGTTCCCGTGATCGAGAGCACGCCGAGCCTTCTCTTGGGGCCAGCGATCCGCCACGATGGGGTCCTCGCCCGAGCGTTGGGTGCGGCTGCAGCCCGCCAGGGACAGGATAGTCACGGGTTCCTTGCCAGCTTGCGGGCGGGAGACTCGGCGACGCACGCCGCGTTTCGCTACGCCCTGGCGCAGGAGTTCTGCCGGTACGTGTCGGGTCTGGGACCCACGTTTCGCGCTGTGTACGTGTACGGAAGTACAATGGACGGTTGTACCCGGCCCAGCTCCGACGTGGACATCATTGCCTGGGTGGGGCGGAAGTCGGACACCGCGGAGAGCCTTCTCCTGAGGTTGGATCGCCACCTGACGCAGGGGTATCGGATGCTCACGGGGTGCTCTTCCCTACGACGCTTGTTCGACATCCATCTCGTGGACGACGAGGACATCGAGCTCAACCGTGGGTACGGGGCCGTGGTTCGCTCCGTGTGGACCGCACCCTTGTGCCTGTGGCGTAGGTAGGGCCGACCAAGGGGATTCGGAGGGGGCGCCGCACGGCGTCCCCTCTACGTCTTGTCCAACAGACGCTCCATTACCCTCTGCGCTGTCGGGAGGTCCGGGACCTCGTGGTAGGGCGTATTCAGGGGAAAGTAGGACCTCATCCACTCTGCCGGGGAGACGAGGATTACGGTGGGGATCCCCGCGGCGACCGCGGCCTGGAAGTCGAAGTGGGAGTCCCCGAGGACGAGCGCCCCCTGAGGTGGCATCCCGAGGAGGGCGAGGGGGCGGAGGAACGCCTCGGGGTCCGGTTTGAGCGGGCCGTCGTCTCGGGTGAGGACGAGGTCGAACCGGAGGTTGTGGCGGGCGAGGACCGCCTCCGTGCTCGCCCGCGAGTTGTTCGTCACGAGGACCGATCTCACGCCCCTCGCGCGGAGGAAGTCGAGGAGCTCGTGCGCTCCAGGTCGGAGGCTACCCCGCTCGACCCCGTACCGTTCATGGGCCTCGAGGACGGCGATCGCCCTTGCCCGCTCGTCGTTGGGCAGCTCGGCGATGCTGTCGAGAATCGGCCGGCCGTCCTGGGGCAGGCCGAGCTCCTCGCGGACGGCGGCGATTCGGATCGGGTTCTCCCAGATCGTTCCGTCCATGTCCACCAGCACCGCCCGGAGGGTCATCGGCCCGATGGTACCCGCGACCGAGGTCTCCCGAGGCCGCGCGGGCTTCCCGACCCGGGACATGGGCTTTGCGACTCTTCCTGGCGGAGGGAGTGGGATTTGAACCCACGGAACCTTGCGGCTCACCGGTTTTCAAGACCGGCGGTTTCGTCCGCTCACCCATCCCTCCGCGATCGCCCTCGGATGCGGACGATTCTCACCTGTGGGGTTCCTAGCTGCAACGGGTCGCTCGGGCGCTGCGTCCACGACCGTTCCACCTCTGATTCATGGCAGGTCCACAGACGAGCGGGTAGCGTTGGGCCATGAACCGGGAACGGTCCCCGCGGACGAGCAGATTCGCAATCGGGTTTCGGTTAGCGGCCTTCGGCGTCTTCCTGGCGGGGGGGCTGTGGGCCTTCCCGCCCCCTGTGGGGGCGGCCGAGCCCGGTTGCTCCCCTGGGAGCACACCATCGTCCCCGGGCGTCGAAGTGGGCTACGGGGTTGGGCAACGCGCCCCGGACTTTGCCCTCCCCGACTTCTCCGGAGTCCCAGTGAGCCTGTCCGCGTTCCGGGGCTGCCCGGTCGTCCTCGATTTCTGGGCCAGTTGGTGCAAGCCGTGCCAGGTGTCCGTTCCCAAGCTCGAGGCCCTCCGCCAGAAGTACCAGGCGTTCGGGCTCAAGGTGGTGGCGGTGAGCCTGGACTACCGGCGCGAGGACGCGGCGCGGTTCCTTGAGGCGCACGGCATTCGCGGGTTCATCAACCTGTGGGCCCCGTTCTCCGAGTCCAGGGCCGTGGCCCACCTGTTTGGGATCGAATCCATTCCGCGGACCGTGTTCCTCGATCGGCAGGGGATCATCCGGTTCATCGGTCACCCCGAGAGCCTGACCGACGCCGTCCTCGCCCCCTGGTTGTAGCGGTTGTTCCGCGGTTTGGGTTGAGGTTCCCAAGACCTGGGACCCGATGTGTGGGGCCCGCCTGGTGGACGCCCTCACCGAGAACCCCACCTGTGGCGAGGCATTGGCCGTTCCTCTCTCCGTACCACTCCCTACTGGTTCAGCTCATCGCTTCGCCCGTACGGCGTGAGCGTGTGTGCCTCCTCGTCCTCTCCCGAGGATGGGGAGAGGGGGCTCTCTCCTCGTGGTGGACCTTCCGGCGAGGTGCCCAGCGGTCTCAGGGCGCGCTCAGGTCTGAGATCCCGTGCTCCTCGGGCCCCTGGTGTCTCACGGCTGGGGGAGCTTCCGCACCCGGCGGGCGAGGAGGGCACGGAGCTCCTCCTCGGACGGGGGCGGACCGGTGCGGACTTCCCTGCCATCGACGAACAGGGCGTCGGAGATCCCCCCGCGATGAACGTTGCCCGGTCCGAGGTGTCCACGATCTCGCACCGCACATGGTCCCCGAACCCGGCTGCGGCGCGGCGGGCCCGCTCGGCAACGAGGTTCATCGCCGGGCCGCACCCGTTCACAAACGCCACCACGGACACCACGCCCGGGACGGGCTCGGGGCGGTTCTTCGTTCGAATCCACCGTGGGGGAACGGCATCTGGGGCGAACGGCTTCCACACGAGGACCTGGATGCCCATCCGATCAGCCTGGCGGTACCCGTGGTTCCGGAACCGCTCGGCCCTCATCCAGAACGGGAGATCCGCGCCCCACGCCGCGATCCCCTTTGCCCCGCGGGCGCGGGCGTCCTCCTCCGCGGCGCGGAGGAGGGCCCGGCCCATCCCCTGCCCCTGGAAGTTCCCCCGCCCCTCCGCGTGCCCGTGGACCCAGATGCAGAGGATCATGTACAGGTCCTCTCCTTCAGCGAAGGAGTGCTCGATCGGGAGGTACTGGATCATCCCGCCCGCCACGCCCTGGTCATCGAGGGCCACCTTCACCCGCAGGCCGTGGTCCTTCATCTTCTCGTACCAACGGCGCTTGTGGTCTCCGGCACCCTTCATCTCGGGCGACCAGTCCTCGAGGCACACCCGGTACAGGGGCTCGAGATCTGTGTTCAGGTCTGCGATTGTCACGCTGCCTCCTCGATCAGTCGGACAAAGAACGCCACGCACCGGACGAGGGATTCGACCGAAATCCGCTCGTCCGTTCCGTGGATCCGGCCCATGTCCTCGCGCGTGAGGGTGATCGGAACGAACCGAAGCGTGCTCTGGGCGATCGGGGCGTAGTAGCGGGAGTCGGTGGCCCCGACGACGAGGTTTGGGGCGACGACCGCCTCCGGAAACAGCCCGCGGACCACGCGGGAGAGGGCGCGGTATGCCTCGGCGTCGGTTGGGCTCACCGGGGACGGGTTCCACCCCTCGGACGCCGGCTCGACGCACACCTCCGGCCCCAGAACCCGCCGCACGCGGGCGAGGACTGTCTCCACCGACTCGCCAGGGAGCAGGCGCAGGTTGACCGTCGCCTGGGCGGTTTGAGGGACCACGTTCTCCTTCGTCCCAGCCTGGAGGACCGTCACCGCAGCGGTGGTCCGGACGAGGGCGGCGGTGGTCCGGTTCCGTGCCATGGTCCAGGCCACGAACGGTCCGCTGAGCCAGAGGTTGGCGAGGGCGAGCTTCCTCGCGAACGGCATCTGCGGGGCGGTGGCGGCGAGGAGCTCAAGCGTCGGCTCGCGAAGCTGGGGCGGGAAGGGGTGACGCTCTAGGCGCTCGACCGCCCGCGCGAGCCTCCTGACCGCGGTGTTCCGGGGCGGCATCGCCGAGTGGCCCCCCTGGCCCTCGGCGGTGAGGCGGAGGGTGAGGTAGCCCTTCTCCGCCACCCCGACCAGCGCCACCGGTGCCCGGACCCCGGACACGGAACCCTCGGCGAGGATCGCTCCCCCCTCGTCGACCACCCATTCCAGTTCAACGCCCCGGGAGCGGAGGAGGTCAGCCATCACCTTTGCCCCACGACGTCCGGAGACCTCCTCGTCGTGCCCGAACGCGAGGTACACCGTGCGCCGGGGACGGAACCCCTGTTCGAGGAGGGTCTCCACCGCCTCGAGGATCGCCACCACGCTCCCCTTCGTGTCGAGCGTTCCCCGGCCCCACACGAACCCGTCCGCGATCGCCCCAGAGAAGGGCGGGTGGGTCCAGTGCTTCTCCGCCCCCGCCTCGACCGGGACGACGTCGAGGTGGCCCATGAGGAGGGCCGGGCGGAGCGAGGGGTCGGCGCCCTCCCAGGTGTAGAGGAGGCTGTGCTCGGACACGGTCTCCCGCCTGAGCGTCGCGTGGAGGCGGGGGAACGCCCGCTCGAGGGCGCCGCGGAGCTCGGCGAACGGCCGGGGATCAAACTGGGCCGGGTCCTGATGGGAGATCGTCGGGCAGCGGATCGCCGCCGCGAGGTGTTCGGCGAGCTGCCCTGCGTCCACGGGCGGTGCGTTCACCGGTTCCCCTGGTTGCTCGGCCCGCAGCCGAAGCGCGCGCGCCACGGCAACCCCTGCCAGCCCGCCTACGACCCCCACCGCCACGCTGACCCCGATCATCCGACCTCCTGCCCTACGGAGAAGACCCGCCCCGGCCCCCGCCGGCGGGCGCCCCGTGGGGCCCCCGGCCGAGAGACGACGGCCGCTTTCCGTGAACGCCGAGGGCCTTGAGGGCCTCGTCGACGAGGAGAATCGAGCCCCCCACGGCCAGAATCTTGACCCAATCCACTGCGGTGAGGGGCACCGTGCCGAACATGGTCCGCCCCACCGGGGTGTAGATCACGAGGAGCTGCAGCGCCACCGCGACGCTGATCCCGATCCACAGCGCCCGGTTGGTGAACAGCCCCACGGACAGGACCGATAGGCGGCTGGAGCGGGCGTTGAGGGCCTGGAACCACTGGAACGCGGCGAGAACCGCGAACGCCACCGTCATCGCGTGCTCGACGGTGCCTGTGCGGAGCTCGTGGGCGAACAGCCCGAGCGTCCCCGCCGCCATCACCGGGGCGAGGAGGGCCATCCGCCGCACCACCGGCAGGTGGAGCACACCCTCCCGCGGCGGCCGGGGCGGCCCGAGCAGCACGTCCCGATGCTTGGGCTCGATCCCCAACGGGATCGTACACGCCCCGTCGGTGACGAGGTTGATCCAGAGGATCATGATCGCCGTGAGCGGGAGCGGCAGCCCGACGACGAGCGCCGCGGTCAGGGTGAGGATCTCCCCGAGGTTCGTCGTGATGAGGAAGTACACCACCCGGCGCAGGTTGGCGAAGATGACCCGCCCCTCCTCCACGGCGTGGACGATCGTGGCGAAGTTGTCGTCGGTGAGGATCATGTCCGCAGACGCCTTGGCGACCTCGGTTCCGGTCCTGCCCATTGCCACGCCGATGTCCGCTCCCTTGAGGGCCGGGGCGTCGTTCACCCCGTCGCCAGTCATCGCCACGATCTCGCCGCGGGCCTTGAGGGCCTGGAGGATGCGCAGCTTGTGGGCTGGGGTCACGCGGGCGAACACCCCAACGTGCTCTACCCGTTGCGCGAGCTCCTCGTCCGCCATCGCGTCGAGCTCGGCCCCGGTGATCACCTCCTCACCGTGGGCGATGATCCCCACCTCGCGGGCAATCGCCGCGGCGGTGGCCTTGTGGTCCCCGGTGATCATCACCACGCGGATCCCCGCCCGCTGGGCATCGGCGACCGCCTGAATCGCCTCCGGCCGCGGCGGGTCGACCATCCCCCACAGCCCAACGAACGTCAGCCCCTCCTCCACGTCCCCCTCGTCCAAGCGATCCCTTCCGTCGGGGAACTCCCGCCGGGCGCCGGCCACGACCCGCAGCGCCCGGCCGGCGAACGTGTCGATCGCCGCCTCGATCTCCCGCCGATCGTTGTCTGTGAGGTCGCGGACCGCGTCCCCATCTTGAATCCGGGCACAGAAGGCGAGCAGGCGGTCCGGGGCCCCCTTCACCAGCGCGACCGTCCCCGTCTCCGCTGGGTGGAGGGTGGCCATGTACTTTCGGTCGCTCGAGAACGGGATTTCGCCCAGGCGGGGGCGCTTGGGGTGGATCCCGCCCTTGCGGGCGGCGACAACGAGCGCCCCCTCGGTGGGGGTGCCCTGCACCCGCCACGCCCCGCCCTCCTCCCCAAGCTGGGCGTTGTTGCACAAGGCGCCGATCTCAAGAAGAAGCGGCACTGCGGGGTCGGTTCCCTCGGCCCCGTCCGCCGGGCGGATCTCCCCGGACGGGTCAAATCCCGACCCCGTGACCTCGTGGGTCCCCCGGCGCGTCCACAGGGCGGTCACCGTCATCTCGTTGCGGGTGATCGTGCCCGTTTTGTCCGAGCAGATGACGGTTGTCGAGCCGAGGGTTTCCACCGCGGGGAGACGACGGACGATCGCGTGGCGGCGGGCCATCCGCTGCACGCCGAGGGCGAGGGTGATGCTGATCACCGCCGGGAGCCCTTCCGGGATCGCTGACACGGCCACGGCCACCGAGAACAAGACCATCTCCAGCCAGGCGAAGCCCCGCAGAAGGCCGATCAGGAACACCAGACCCGCGAGGCCGATCCCCGCGAGGCCGAGCACCGTGCCTAGCCGGGCCAGGCGCCGCTGGAGCGGAGTCTGCTCCCGTCCGGTCTCCCGCACCTGGGCCGCCACCCCTCCCAGGGCGGTGCGCATCCCGGTTGCGACGACCACGGCGGTCCCGCGGCCCCCGGCGACAGCGGTGGAGGACCACACCATGTTCGTCCGGTCGGCAAGCGGGGTCTCCTTGGGGAGGACACCGGGCGCCTTGGCCACCGGCTCGCTCTCCCCGGTGAGGGCAGACTCGTCCACGATGAGGTCGGCGGCGTCGAGCACGCGGGCGTCCGCTGCCACGCGGTGCCCCGTCTCTAGGAGGAGGATGTCGCCGGGGACGACCTCATCGGCGTTCACCTCCACGACCTTCCCGTCGCGACGGACCTGGGCGTGGGGGGAGGCCATGCGGTGCAGGGTCTCCAGCGCCTTGTCCGCCCGCCACTCCTGCACCGCCCCGAGAAGCGTGTTCACAACGACCACGCCCCCGATGATGATCGCGTCGACGGCGTGGCCGGCGAGGACCGACACCCCGGCCGCACCGAGGAGGAGGTAGATCAGCGGGTGGTGGAGTTGGTGGGCGAGGACCTGGAGGGGGGTGATCGGCGCCTCGCCATCCAGCGCGTTGGGGCCGAACTCCTCCCGCCGGCGGGCAACCTCGGCGGTCCGCAGGCCCTCGTCGCCGGTGCCCAACCTCCGGAGAAGCTCATCGTTGGGAACCGCGTGCCATGGTTGATCGGCGTCGTGTGTCATCCCAAGCTCCAGTGCGAATCAGCATAACCGCGAGGGGGAGTGCCTACCAGGGCAGCGGCCGTCCGTTCCGGCGGGAGGGTTGGCGCGGGGTGGCGGGGACGATACCATCCCTTGCGGCGGAGCGTGGCGCAGCATGGTAGCGCACTGGCATGGGGGGCCAGGGGTCAGCGGTTCAAATCCGCTCGCTCCGACCAGAAGCAGACTCCTGAGCCGTCTTTCCGCCCCGCTCCTCGTCTCCGCAGCTCTTGGGGAACGTTTCCTTGGCCCGGGAGGTTGCCCGAGCGAGCTCGGTCCGCGTATAGTCCCCGTCCGATGATCCGAGTGGGGTTCCTCATGTCGGACACGGGGGGCGGCCACCGCGCCGCGGGCCGGGCCATCGAGGCGGCGCTCGACCACCGCTATCCCGACACGTTCAAGTGCGAGTACTTCGACGTGTTCCGGAAGTGCGGGATCCCCCCCCTCCACCGCGCCCCGGAGATCTACCCGTGGTGGGTGCGGCACCACCAGCCGTCGTACGATCTCTTTGTCGCGGCGATCGACCGTGCGATGGCGTTGAGGGTAGGACGGGGAAGCTTGTCCCATCTGGTCGGCCGCAAGGGCCCGCTCGGCCGCGCCTACGCCACGTGGTCGGCGGCGGTGGTCCTCCACGCTGGGTTCAGCGGGCTCGCGGTGGCCGCTCGTCGCGCATCGGGCGTTTCGCTCCCCCTCCTCACCGTGATCACGGACATGGCCTCCCCGCACAGCGGGTGGTTCCACCCCGAGGTGGATCGGTGCCTGGTGCCGACGGAGAGCGCGATCGAGAAGGGGATCAAGCTGGGCCTGGCGCGCGAGAAGCTGCGGCTGGTGGGCCACCCCGCCCACCCCAAGTTCGCCCTCCTTGAGAAGACGAAGGCCGAGGCTCGGGAGGAGCTCGGCTGGGACCCGCATCTCCTCACCGCGCTCGTGGTGAGCGGGGCCGAGGGGATGGGGGCGATGGAGCGGCTCGCCCGGTCCCTCGACGGATTGGGGGCTCAGGTCGCGATCGTGGCCGGGAAGAACGAGGCTCTCGCCGCCCGGCTGCGCGAGGTTTCGTGGCAGGACCCCGCCCATGTGTACGGGTTTGTGACGAACATGGAGACCTTGATGCGGGGCGCCGACCTGCTCATTGGGAAACCCGGCCCAGGGGTGATCGCTGAGGCGGCGATCATGGGCCTTCCGATGATCCTCACCGGCGGGATGGTGAACGAGCTTGCGAATGTACAGTACGTTGTAGAGGCGGGGGCGGGCGTGTACGCGAAGACCCCGGACGAGGTGCGGGCGACCCTCGCCGGCTGGGTCTCCTTCCCCCCCGAGCTCGCCCGCCACGCGGCGAACACCCGGAAGATCGCCTACCCCCACGCCTCGCTCGACATCGCGGACGAGATCGCCGCCCTTGCGCGGAGCCGCCCATCCCGGGTGGCCCCGGCCTGACGGGCGTGGCCTCTCCCCGCGTCCGGCGCCTGATCCTCACCGCGTGCGGGCTCCTCTGCGTCGGGCTGGCGGTCATCGGCTGGATCCTCCCGGTCGTTCCGGCCACGCCGTTCCTCCTCCTCGCCGCGTGGCTCTTTGCCCGCAGTTCGCCGCGGCTTCACCGTTGGCTCCGTGGGAACCGGCTGTTTGGCCGGTGCCTTCGCGACTACGAGGACGGGCGGGGCCTTCCCTGGACGTGGAAGGCGGGGACGCTCGCAATCATCTGGGGCTCGGTGGCGATCTCGGCGACGTTCGTCGCCCAGGCGACCTGGATGCGCCTGCTCCTCGCGGCGGTTGCTTTGGGCGTGTCGTGGCACATCCTCCGCCTCCCCACCCGCCGGCGGTAGCGTTGAACTGTGGGTGTGGCCTGGCGGCTCAGTAAGAGATTGGGCTGATCCGGTTCAGCTTCTCCAACCGGTGGGTGGCCCGTACCTGGCGCACGGTGCCCGAGAGGCCACGGACGACGAGGCTGTCTGTAGTTGCCCCGCCGCCGGAGTACTTCACGCCGCGGAGGAGCTCGCCGTCGGTGATCCCGGTGGCGGCAAAGCACACGTCGTCTGAGGCCACGAGGTCGTCCATCGTAAGGGTCTTCTCGAACTCGTAGCCCAGGTCCCGGCCGCGGCGGAGCTCGTACTCGTCGCGGGCGACAAGCCGCCCCTGGATCTCCCCGCCCATCGCCCGCAGGGCACACGCCGCCAGGACCCCCTCCGGCGTCCCGCCGATCCCGAGGAGGACGTCGATCCCCGACTCCGGCCACGCCGTCATGAGCGCCGCCGCTACGTCGCCGTCGGGGATGAGCCGGATCCGGGCCCTGAGGCGGCGGACGTCGGCGATGAGCGTCTCGTGGCGGGGGCGGTCGAGGATGATCACGGTGAGGTCCTCAATCCGGTCCCCCTTGGCGCGGGCGATGGCAGCGAGGTTGGCCTCCACCGACGCGGTGATGTCCACCTGGCCCTTCGCCGCCGGGCCCACGGCGAGCTTGTTCATGTAGACAAACGGCCCCGGGTCGAACATCGTCCCCCGGGGGGCAATGGCGACGGTCGAGATCGCGTTGAGGTTTCCGGTGGCAAGCGGGCGCGTTCCATCGATCGGGTCCACGGCGATGTCGACCTGGGGTGGGGCTCCGGTGCCGACCCGCTCCCCGTTGTAGAGCATGGGGGCCTCGTCCTTCTCCCCCTCTCCAATCACGACCACGCCGTCCATCTCCACGCTCGCGAGCATGAACCGCATCGCCTCGACGGCCGCCTGGTCGGCGGCGGCCTTGTCGCCGCGTCCCATGAACCGCCCTGCAGCCATCGCGGCGGCCTCGGTGACGCGGACGAGCTCCAGGGCCAAGTTGCGCGTGGGCGTGGTCACGAGCGGCTCACCCCGCTACTCTAGCGGCAGCGATCCGCTGCGCCAACTGTCCGGCCAGACCGGCGCGGGTCTCCGGAGGTGCCCAGGGGTTCGTTGGCAGTCCCCATGGCTTGCTCCGCGATCGGGGCTACGGTCCGTCCCAGATCGCGATTGCGAGGTCGGTCACCCCCGGTAGGAGGAACTGAACCCGTGATGACGGAGGCCAGCGGACGGTGCTTCCCGGGTCGCCGTGCAACCGGAGCACGGGCCTGAGCTGAACGGTTTCGTCGTGGTTTCGTTCCCACATCCCAACAGCGGACGGAGGGCCGACCCGGAGACCCGGTTCGGCTTCCGAGGGTGGGGGAAGCTCCTCGATCCAGAACAGGGTCACGGGGGCAACTCCCGGATCGCTGAGGTCGAGGAGCTGGAAGTCGTACCCCCAACCGGGGTTCAGGACAAGGTACTGGCGGCCCGCGCTTCCGTCGTAGCCGACTACGACCGCGTAGTGGTTTGGGAAGATCCCCCCCGCGTTCTGCCAGTCGAACAGGATCACGTGGGGGACCCCGAGGCGGACGAGTTCCACCGATCGCGCGAAGGCCGTGCTCAGGCTCGCGCTTAGGGTCCCGATCCTCGTCCCGCCGGAGCACCGGGACTCGATGTACCCGCGCAGACCGGGGGCGAACGCCCACGGCCAGGTGAGGCCCTGGGAAACGCCTTCCCAGGTGACGGTGATCGTTCCCATCCGCCTGTGGAGCTCTTGGATCGCTGCGAGGGGGTCATCGTCCACGAACCGGTATCCGTACCGCCGGTCGTAGTAGGCGAGGAGGATCCGTGCCGCCTCCGGTCCGCACCCTGCCGGAATCCGCGCTCCGTCGCCTGCAGGTAGCCACGTTGGTCCAACCGGAGGGGTTCCCGTTAGGATCATTCGGGCTGGGAGGGGGCCCGCACTGGTGCACTCAAGGGTGAATACGAGGACCACAGCCGGGCCGATCAACCGGACGATCCACATCCTCGACTCCGCCCAGCCGACCATTGAGACGATTATGCCCCAGAGCAGGAGACACGTAGATCATGGGAGGGCCTCGGTCCTCCCACGGCGTTTGCTGGCCCTACCGCCGCTTGTCGGCGTACATCATGGCGTCGGCGGCCTCGATGAGTTCGCGGATCGTAGAGGGTTGGTTGGGGTCCCAGGTGGCCCACCCGACGTCGATCGTGAGTGGGACCTCGGGGAGGTGTTGGCGGTTCCAAAGTTCCACCGCCGTCCGCAGTCGCTGAACCACGGCGTCCACGGGCCCGGCTGTCTCGGGTAGGACGATCAGGAACTCGTCTCCCCCGTACCGAACGACCCAGTCGCTCTCGCGCAGGGTCTGCCGGATGAGCTGCGCAATGGAACGCAAGACATCATCCCCGCGGGCATGTCCCAGTTGGTCGTTCACCCGCTTGAACCCCCGGAGGTCGGTGAGGAGGAGGGTGAACGAGCGCTTGTAGCGCTGGGAACGCTTGAGCTCGGTGAAGATGGTCTCGTCGAAGTAGTGGCGGTTGAGGAGGCCGGTCAAGGGGTCGTGCATCGCCTTCTCGCGCAACAATGCTTCGGTCTGAACTTGCTCGCTGATGTCGAGCAAGTCCACCAAGTGGGCCTGGCGGTCCAGGCACTGTAGGGGGTAGGTACGCACAAGGAGCCACACCGTGCTCGCATCCTTGCGGACGCCGCGGGCCCTCACCCCCGCCCGCTGGAGTTCCCCCCTCGGCTTGAGGACCGCTGCCCGCTCGTCGGGATGGATGAGTTGCCACCACGGGCACAGAGCGAGGAGCTCCTCCCGTGAGTAGCCAAAGAGGTCCACGACCCGCCCGTTCACGTAGGAGAGGCGATCCCCTTCCGTCACCAAGAACCCCGCCATGCAGTGCTCGGCCAGGACGCGGAACAGGGATTGGTCCGGGTCGAAGCGACGCGACTTTCCGGCGCTGCGGAGGGAGGCGACGGCCAGGCGTGCCAGCTCCGCGAGAGCATGGAGCGTGGCGGGAGCGGGACGGGATCCGTCGCGGGGGTCATCCACCGAGATCGCACCGAGGATCTGTCCCTTGAATTCAAGCGGGGTGAGCAGGAGATCATCCTGATGCCAGCCCCCCGGTACGATGAACCGACGGCGGCTCCTCACAAGGGGGGACACCTCTTCCACAGCCGCTGTCGCGGGAATGTAGTAGGAGGAACCGATCCGGTAGGGAGGGGGGAAGCGTGAGGCAGTGACGGTGCCGCCCCGCTCGACGAACCGGCGCAGCACCGCCTCCTCTTCTGGAACGAGCCCGCGCGCTGCGTACGCCACCACACGAGAGGGCTCGCCCGTCGGGGTCAGCGGTGGTTCATAAACACTGACCACGACCCGCCGAAATGACGTCTGCCGCAACGCGAGGTCAGCGATGGACTCCAGGATGGACCCCAGCGTCCCGCCCACGCATTCCCCCCCGAAACGCTCTCGAGAACGCGTCGCGTCCAGCTGCACCTGCGCGGATCCCCCTCCGTCCTCCGAACCCCGTGGCACCCCGCCCACAGCGAAACGTAGTTTAACGCAAGATATAAGAACGCGCCAACACACAATGGGATCAGGCAACAACGCCACTTCAGCTTCGGGTAGCGACCCTCGGCCGGCCGGGGGGACGAATGTCCGGTCGAAGGCTGAACCGATTCTTTGGGGAAGGGGTCGCTCCCGCCTAAGGTTCGGCCAAGCCCAACTGTGAGGGGGTGCTGCGGTGGAGCTGCACGAATGGTTGTCGGTGTATCAGGCAGTGAGCGTTACGGCGGC
The DNA here is from genome assembly GCA_937921255.1 of Candidatus Bipolaricaulota bacterium. Lineage (GTDB taxonomy): Bacteria > Bipolaricaulota > Bipolaricaulia > Bipolaricaulales > Bipolaricaulaceae > Bipolaricaulis. The sequence continues at coordinate 93,625 of CAKZSO010000013.1, read as the reverse complement.
CAACAAGGAGCGCACGTACTGGAATGTGGGGGGGACATGTCTGGTCGCCAGCGTGCTCCTCCTCATCCTGGGTGTCGTGCTCGGCATCGCCGTGCTCGAGGATGCTTACAACGGGTACGTCGCGACCCCGGGGCTGCGCTGCCTGACCACGGCGCTGGCGGCATTTGGGGCTCTGATCAGCACCTACTGGATTGCGATCCGGCACCGCTTGTCCCGCGAAGTCGCCCACTGGCAGGGGCTCCTCAGGCAGCTGGAAGGGGAGTTCGCTGGAGCGGAGTTCCATCGCAGCGGACTGCGGCTCCTCATGGGCCAGCCGGTTCGCAGCCCCACAATTGCACCTCATTTCGACGAGTGGTATCCAGGGGTCACGCGCCTGGGCTGGCTGGCGCGACACTTGGCGTGTCTTACCACCGTCATCCTCCCGACTTCGTTCCTCGTCGCGTGGGTCACGCTGGCGATCCTCCCATGGGCCGTCCCGTAGCCCGAGTCGAGGTCACGGACCGTCCCAGCTGAAGCGGGCGAGGTCGGTCCGCCCATCGGGGCCGAACGCCACGCCCTCCCCTTCGAGAAGGCGCTGCTGCTCTTCCCCTAGGCTGCACTTCCCTTGCGCATTGATCACCCGCTGCCACGGTACGGGCGGTTCCACCCGCTCCGTCCGCAGCGCGGCCAGCGCGTAGCCCACCGTGCGCGCCCCACAGCCAGCCCACGCCCCGACCTCCCCGTACGTGGCCACCTTTCCCGGTGGGATCTGACGGATGAGGTCGTAGACCCGGGTGTAGAGGGCGCTCATCGCTATCCCCCCCGGCGGTGGGTAGCCCCGACCCCGTGCGCGGCGGGGGGTGGTGCATCCACCCCCAGGTGCCGGAACGCCCGCCAGTTGAGGTACACCGCTACTGAGTACAGGGCTGCGGTGAACGGGAAGAGGTAGTTGAACCCGAGTGCTACCTGGAGATACCCCGAGGCGAGCGACCCCAGCGCCCACCCCGCGTTCCAGGATACCATCAGGATCCCGTTCATCCCGCTCCGCATCCCCGGCGGGAAGAGCTCCATCACGAGGAGGGAGAACACCGGGCCGGCGAGGTTCATGAGCGGCGTGCGGATGAGGTACCCGGTGGCGGCCCACGCGAGCGTGGGCCCGAATCCCCACAGGAGGAGGAACGGAAGGGAGAGACCCTGGGACAGGACCACCGTCCTCCCGCGGCCGATCCGCGCGGCGAGGGCGGGTGCGGCAAAGCTCCCCAGCCCCATCAGGAGCGCGTTGATTGCGAATAGGGTCCCAAGCGCCGGGTCGGAGGCGCCGAACTTGAGGCGGAAGAAGATGTTCGCGAACGGGATCACGAGACCGGCCCCCAGGCCAATCGTCGTCTGAATCGTGACGAGCCGAAGGACGAGGGACCACCGGGCGAGGATGTCCCGAAGCTGGGGCCGCTCCCATCGTCCGGAGCCCGTGATCCGCGAGATGGGAACCATCGCCACGAGGTAGAGGGCGAACGTGCAGAGCAGTGCGGCGCGGTAGGCGAGGACTCCCTCTGAAGGAAGGTCGAATGCGCGGGCGAACAGGCCGGGGAGAACTCCGCCCAGTGCGGACCCGGCCATTCCCGAGAGGATGCTCGCCCCGGCCTGGAACCCGAACAGGTGCGCCCGATCTCGGTCCCCAACGGCGGCGGCGAGGAACGGGGCGCCCACGACCCCGGCCAGGGTCGCCCCCACGCCGGCAAGGATCCGCGCCCCCGCGAGCGGCAGTCGGTCGGGAAGGAGACACAGGGCGAGAAGCCCCCCTGCCTGCAGGATCATCCCGATGAGGATCGCCCGCCGGTACCCGAGCTTGCCGGCGACGAGGCCGAACGGGAGGGCGAGGGCCATCGTGACAAAGGCGGGGATCGACGCGAGGATCCCCATGAAGTCCTGCCCGTAGCCCAGCGCCCGCAGGTAGAGGTTGAACTGGAGCCCCTGGATGCTCCCCACGAACCCGGTGAGGATCGAGCTCAAGAGGAACAGCCGCGCATCGCGCGGGTAGGCCCCGACGCGGCCGAAGTAGTTCACGGGCTCAGGATCTCCGCTTCGAGGAAGTCGGCCACGGCCTCCGGGTCGACGGGCAACACCTCGACCCCGTCTGGAACCCGCACCGGCCGGTCGGAGACCACGGCGAGGACCGGGATCCGGCCCGCGAGCGGTTCCCCGGCGCGGAAGACCTCGATCTTCGGGAAGTCCGAGCCCTTGAATCCCTCGAGGAGGACGAGGTCCAGGTCGGCCATGTGCCGTTCCAGGTACTCGGCCACCGGAACCCCATCGTGATCCCAGAACAGGGCGCCGTGGAGGTCGGAGTACAGGAGCACCCGTTCCGCCCCGGCCTGGCGGTGGAGCTGGGTGTCTTTGCCAGGGTGATCCGGTTCCACGTCCGGGGCGACGTGCTTGACCGTCCCCACGCGGTAGCCGCGCTCGACGAGCGCCGGGATGAGCTTCCGGAGAAACGTCGTCTTGCCGGAGGCCTTGTGACCTATGACCGCGATGGCCTTCATGATCCCTCCGTGAGAAGGGAGATTCTGAGCCCCACTTCTCCCCCGTGCAACTCGCCGCGGGGGGCCGTCTCCATTCTCTCCCCCGGTGGGAGAGGGTCGGGGTGAGGGGGCACATCTCCAGCCCCCGCTCCTCTATCCTCCCCACGAAGGGGGGAGGACGAGCGTGCTAGGGTCCAGGGCCTCGTTCGGCCAGGGCGAGGATCTTCCCGTCGAGCACAGACAGGGGACGTGCGTTCGGGTCCTCGTCAGGGCCAGACCACGGCGCGGCGTAGACCCGAATCGTCAGCTTCTTGTGGGTGAAGGCGTGCTCGACCGTGCCCAACGGCCGGGCGCTTGCCAGTCCGTACCGGGAGAGCAGGTGCTCCCGCGCGCCCTTGCCCTCCGCGAGCGGGAACCCCCACAGCCCGCCCAGGACCCTCCCGTCGCGCCTCTCCAGGACATACCCACCGGCACCCTTCAGGACGAGTGCAGTGGCCGACACTGCCGTCCGCCGCCTGGCCCGCGGGAGGGGATAGCGTTCGGCGGCGCCCTTGCCCTGGCAGAACCGCGCCACCGGACAGGTCGCACAGGCGGGGCGCTTCGGCGTGCAGACGAGCGATCCGAGCTCCATCAGCGCCTGGTTCCACACCCCCGGGCCGGCACGGTCGAGCAGCCGCTCCGCCGTCTCCTGCAACCACCGAGCGCTCGGCACATCGACCGTGAACAGGCGGGCGAGCACCCGGCGCACGTTCCCGTCCACCGCCGCCACCGGCTTTCCGAACGCGATCGAGGCCACCGCCGCCGCGGTGTAGGGCCCGATCCCTGGGAGTTCCTCCAACTCCGCTGGCGCTGCAGGAAGCCCCGTCTTGGCCACCGCCTGGGCCAGCCGGTGAAGGTTCCGGGCCCGCCGGTAGTAGCCGGCCCCCGCCCAAACCCGCAACACGTCTTCCTCCGATGCCTGGGCAAGGGCGTTCAGATCAGGGAATGCTGCTAGAAACCGGGCGTAGTACCCGCGCGCCTGCTCGACCCTTGTCTGTTGAAGCAGGACCTCCGAGACGAGGATCGCGTACGGATCGCGCGTTCCCCGCCACGGGAGATCCCGTGCGTTCCTCCGGTACCACGCGAGCAGAGCCGGTCTGAGTTCCATCCCGCCGCAAGACGCCTGCATGGGCGGAAGCCTACCCCTGCGTCCGGCCCTTGACCACCGATCGCAGCGCTTGGCCGCGATCGAGCGGCCGCGCTACCATGAGCCCCAAGGAGGAGCAATGGACGAGAAGCGGACCAAGCTGACGATTCCCGATCTTCTGGCGATGGTGGAGCGGGGGGAGAAGATCACGTTCCTCACGGCGTACGACTACCCGACGGCGCTTCTGGAGGACCGGGCGGGGATGGACATGATCCTCGTCGGGGACTCCGGGGCGATGTGCCTCCTCGGGCACAGGACGACGCTGCCGGCGACGATGGACTTCATGATCACGATCACCGCGGCCGTGTCCCGGGCCGCGGCGCGGGCGTTCGTGGTGGGCGACATGCCGTACATGTCGTATCAACCCTCGAACGAGACCGCGATCCGCAACGCCGGCCGGTTCATCGCCGAGGGCGGGGCGGATGCCGTCAAGCTCGAGGGCGGGGCGCGGATGGCGGAGCGGGTCGAGGCGATCGTCAAGGCGGGGATCCCGGTGATGGGCCACATCGGCCTCACGCCGCAAGCAGCGAGCGCGATTGGCGGCCTCAAGTCCCAGGGCCGGAGCGCCGCGACGGCCAAGGCCCTGATCGAGGACGCGAAGTGCCTGGAGGAGGCCGGCGCGTTCTCGATCCTCCTGGAGGCGATTCCGGCCAAGGTGGCCGAGGTCATCGTTGGGCGGGCGGAGGTACCGATCCTCTCCATCGGCTCCGGGCCGGCTTGCCACGGGCAACTTCTCATCGTTCACGACATCCTAGGCCTGTTTGAGGCGTTCACCCCAAAGTTCGTGAAGAAGTACGCCGACGTGTCGGCGGTGATGCTCGGGGCGTTCCAGGCCTACATCAAGGACGTGAAGGACGGCGCGTTCCCCGCCCGTGAGCACACCTACACCATCCCCAAGGAGGAGTGGGAAGCTCTGCGGGGGAGCCTGGGAGCCTAGACCGTTGGGTTCAGGTCTTCATTCTTGGTCTTCTCTCCCGCCCGGTTCTCCCCCGCGTCTTCCTCCGGCACGCTGAGTCGGTTCACGACCCTAAGAGTGAAGGTCTGACCCCATGACGATGACCCCATGACGACCGCATGACCCCATGACGACCGCATGACATGGGGTGCGACGAGCAAGGTACTCTCAGATAGCGTACTGGAACAGCTCGCTCCGCGACCTACCCACCCGCCGCGCGAACCGATCCGCGCGTTCAAACAGGTCATCCGGCAGGGAGACCGCTGTCTTCACACCTCAAGCGTGGTCGCGTTCCCCCGGGGCGGCGCTCTGGGGGGATCGGCTCCGAAGGGGCACCAAGACAGGGCTGCCTGCTCCCTTCGGGAAGCAGGCAGCCCACTTCAAGACGCTCCGGGCTGGCGCCCGCTCAGGGCCGGTTTACCACACCGTGATCTGGATGACCTGGGTGGTCCCGGCGGTGATCTGAACGTCCCCCTGCCAGCGCAGGGTCGGCCCGGAGTAGAGCTGCACGGTGTGCGTCCCCGCCGGCAGGCTGACCGTGAGCGGGGTCACGCCCCGGTACGTCCCGTCGATGTGCACGGCGAGGCCCGCGGGGCTGGAGTTGACCTGCAAGGTGCCCTGGCCACCGCTCGGCGGAGCTGAGCCCACCTGGGCGTTGATCGTGCGGGTGACACCGGCGACCACGACCTCGGTGCTCGCCCAGACGGGGATCAGCCCGAACATGAGGAGCTGAACGTTGTAGGTGCCTGCGGGGAGCGTCACGGCAAGCGGGGTGACCCCGCGGAAGGCGCCGTCGATCACGACGTGCAGGCCGCTTGGGTTCGAGTTGATCTGGAGGACACCCGTGCCCCCCGGAGGCGGGCCGAGGACGGGGAGGATCGAGAGCCGGCCGACATAGTTCCCCCGCTCGGCGGTGAACCACACCCGCTCCTCGCCGTCGAGGACGAGGAAGACGGGGTGGACGTTTGGCCCCAAGGAGTACATCACGATCTCGTTCCGGAGCGGGCTCAGATACCCGACGGCGTTGGCGGAGCGGTCGGTGAACCAGATGTTGCCCACGCCATCGCGGACGAGGTCGTAGGGCTGGCTCCCGCCAGGGATCCGCCACAGGCGGACGTCGCCGGTGGTGGGGTCGAGCACCCCGATCGCCGGGCGGCTCGTGTCGGTAAACCACACCCAGCCGTTCGGGCCGACGATGATCCCCAACGGGCGCGTGCCGGACGGGAGCCCATGATAGAGGGCGGTGTTGTTGTTCGGGTCAAGCGACACGAGGGGCGCGCCCTCCTGGGTGAACCAGATCCTCCCATCCGGCGCCACGGCGACGCGGTTCATAATCGCGGGGCCCCCCACGCCCTCCCACTCAGTGAACGGAGGCGAGGAGGAGGGTACCAGGAGCGCGATTGGCGGCGGGAGGAGCGGGTTCCCGAGGTGAAGTTCGGGCGTGACGGGCGTCGCCACACCCGGGATCTGGACCGTGGCCGGCGCCACGGCGGTCGGGGGGGTGATGATGAGGGGAAGCGTGACAAGGATCTGGCTCGGCGCGAACCGGGCGATCCTTCCCCCGTTCCGCTCGGTGAGCCACAGGTTCACCTGGCCTGGCCCGGTCGCCGCGGCGACGAGGGCCTGGGGGGTGGCCCCAGGGGTCGGGAGGTTCCAGCGGCCGCTGCCCCCGGTGAACACGAGGGTCTCGACCGCGTTCTCTTGCGACAGAGTGTAGAACAACGACCCGCTTGGGCTCACGATCAGCCCGAACGGCCCGCCGGTGACGGACCGCTCGCGGATCTCGTTGGCCACGGGATCGAGTTGCCCGATCTTGTTTCCGTTGTATTCGGCGAAGTAGACCTTACCGTCCGGGCCGATCCCGATCCCGTACGGAAGGGAGTTTGCGGTGGGGATCGCCCACCGAGTGAGTTCGACCATCTGCCCGAGACCCGCTGCCCCGCTGGCGAGGACGAGGGAGAGGAGCAGGACAATCTGCCCGACAACTGACTTGGCCGTAGGCTTCCGCATCGCAACCTCCTTAGGGCTGCACCACGCGCCATCCTACGTCCGGAGGCACTCCCGATGCAAGCGGCGCGACACGGTGGGTTCTGTTCCGGAGAAGCTCGCGTAGAATGACTGTCGGGGAAGATGAGGCACCAGGGGACCGACTGGACGACGTGGAAGCCGGGGCGGCGGGCGACCCTCCTGTTTGTCGTGCGCGAGGGGAAGGTGCTCCTCATTCACAAGAAGCGGGGCCTGGGGGCGGGGAAGGTCAACGGCCCGGGCGGCCACGTTGAGAACGGGGAGACCCCCCTCGAAGCTGCGGTGCGGGAGGTTGAGGAGGAGCTCGGGATCATCCCGCTCGGGGTCGAGCCCTCAGGGGAGCTCCGCTTCCAGTTCACGGACGGCCTGGCGCTCCTCGTCTACGTGTTCCGGGCCAGCGACCTCCGCGGCGAGCCCCGGGAATCGGACGAGGCGACCCCGTTTTGGGCTCCCCTGGAGGAGATACCGTTCGATCGGATGTGGGCCGACGACCGGATCTGGTTTCCGTGGTTGCTCCGGGGCGAACCGTTTGCCGGCTGGTTCACCTTCGACGGGGAGGCCCTCCTCGACTTCGAGCTCCGACACTGGGACGTCGATGGGGCGGCGTAGACCCCGACCCAACAAGGACTTCTGCGCGGGCTGAAGCAGCGGTGCGGTTGCGGCGACGAGCCCAAAGAACCTGACAGATGACGCTGCTCCCCCTCTTGACGCTGGCCTCCGGCTGCCTGCGATAGGGCCACTTCTCTTCGGAGGTGGTCTATGCGGAAGTGGTGGAACGGGTGGGCGGTTCTAAGCATTGTGGCTCTGGGCGCGCTCCTTGCCGGCTGCGCTCATCTGGTTGGCCCAGAGGGTCCAGGGGGAACGCTTAATCCGGCGGGGCCTCCGGCCGGTGTCCCCGGGGCGACGTTCGCGCCCGACCAGATTCTGGTGCGGTTCAAGGCGGGAGCCACACCGGAGGCGGTGGCAGGGGTTCACGGCAGGCTGGGCGGACAGGTGGTCCAGGTCATTCCGGCGATCAACGTTCAGGTGGTCCGGATTCCTCTTGGCAAGGTGCCGGAGTTCGTGCAGGCTTACCTTGGGGAGGGTATCGTCGAGTTCGCCGAGCCGGACTACGTGGCGGTGGCCTACTACGTCCCCAACGACCCAGGGTACGTCAATCAGTGGGCCCTCCCCAAGATCCAGGCTCCCCAGGCGTGGGACCTCACCAAGGGATCGTCCACGATTCGCATCGCGATCCTCGACACGGGAATTGACCAAGACCACGAGGACCTCATGGCGAAGATCGTGGCCAACAAGAACTTCACCACCAGCCGCACCGTGGATGACCGTTACGGCCACGGCACCCACTGCGCGGGGATCGCCGCCGCGATCACCGACAACGGGAAGGGCGTTGCTGGCGTGGGGTTCAACACCAGCCTCATGAACGTGAAGGTCCTTGGCGACAACGGGAGCGGCCAGTACAGCTGGATCGCCAGTGGCATCATCTGGGCTGCGGACAACGGTGCCCACGTGATCAGCATGAGCCTGGGGGGAAGCTCCGGTTCGACGACCCTTCAGGACGCGGTCGCCTACGCCTACAACAAGGGGGCGGTCCTCGTTGCAGCGGCGGGGAACGACAACACAAGCTCCCCGAGCTACCCGGCGTACTATGAGCAGTGCATCGCGGTTGCAGCCACGGACCAGAACGATGCCAAGGCAAGCTTCTCCAACTACGGTGCCTGGGTGGACATCGCTGCCCCGGGGGTCAGCATTTACTCCACCCTCCCCAACCACCCGAACCGGATCGGGACGCGGAACTACGGCTCGCTGAGCGGGACGTCCATGGCGACGCCCCACGTGGCCGGGGTGGCCGCTCTCATCAAGGCCCGCTACCCGACGCTGAGCAACGCCGACATCGCCCAGAAGATGATCTCTACTGCGGATCCCACGACGGGGTTCAGCCCCGCGTTGGGCAGGGTGAACGCCTACAAGTCCGTCCAGTAGTCGCAGTGGGAAGCAAGTTTCGGAGGCCGGGCCTCCGGGCCCGGCCTTCTCTTCCCGAGGGCCACGGGGGGCCCCTGTTCCCGCGGTTGGATGAAAGATGGGCAACGCCCTGGGACCCCGGGTGGGCCCGACCGGGGGCACCGTCACCCTAGGTGAGCCGCCTTGTGCCGCCACAACATGCCCACGGGCGCTATAGTTCGGTGATGAGCCTCATCGTCTATCCGTTGACGTCGGAGCGGTGGCCGGACCTGGAGGCGCTGTTTTTGGCCCGGGGCTGCGCGATGGCCCGCAGCTGCTGGTGCATGTACTACCGCGAGAGCGGGCATGTGGCCGTTCCCAACGGTCTCACCGTGGCCGAGCACCGCCGGAGGCAGCTCGCGGCCCTCGCCGCGGGCGACCCGCCGCCGGGGTTGATCGGATACCGCGACGGAGTGCCGGTGGGGTGGGTGTCGCTCGGGCCCCGCGAGGCGTTCCCGCGGCTGCGGCGGTCCCCGGTGGCGAAGCCCGTGGACGAGCTCCCGGTGTGGTCGATCGTGTGCTTCGTCGTCCCCCCGGCCTACCGGGGCCAAGGGGTCGCGACGGGGCTCCTCCAGGGCGCGATCGCGTTCGCCCGTGGGCGGGACGTGGTGGCGCTGGAGGCGTACCCCGTAGACAAGAGGGTCCGCAGCAGAGACACGTCGCTGTGGACCGGGGCGATGACGATGTACGCCAAAGCGGGGTTTGTGGAGGTGGTGCGGCGGAGGCCGGACCGGCCCGTGGTCCGGCTGATGCTCAAGGGCTCCGTAGGGAAGGCGTAGAATGCGGTTCAGGCGACTCTGCAAGCAAGGTCCGATGTCGATCCGGATCACGGCGCTGACGGAGGAGAACCTGCGGGACGCTCCGGAGTGGGAGGCCCACCCGTGGAGCGGCAACCACTGCCTGTACGGGGAGTAGGCGGAACCCCTCCTCGACCCGGCGAAGGAACACAGGGGCGCGAGCTTCGAGAAGAAGCTCGCCGGGGTGCGTCGGGTGCGCAACGAGTTCGGCGACTGCGGACGTCTGCTCTACGCCAACGGGAACGCGGTGGGCTAGGCCCAGTACGCGCCCCCGCGTTTCCTTCCCAACATCCAGAACTACCCGGCACGGCCAGCGAGCAACGACGCCGTGTTCCTCGCCTGCCTGTTCTTCCCATTCCGCCCCACCGGGGCGCGGTTGGGGGAGCGTCCTCCTCCAGGACATCCTGCGCGAGCTTGCGCGGCCGAGGGGTGAGCGCGGTGGAGACGTTCGCTCGGAGGGGGAGCGCGGAGAGGCCGTCCGGTCCCGTGGCGTTCGACCTCCGCCACGGGTTCGGGGTCGTCCGCGATGACGCGGAGTTCCCCCTCCTTCGCCTCAACCTGTTCCGGTGATCGCGGTTCCCTCCAGGATCCGGTCCACCGTGGCGCGGAGCCGGGGGTGGTGGGTCCCCTCCCAGTAGAGCTTCCCGCAGCGCCTGCACAGGAGGTACTCATCCCGCCACGCGGCGACGCGGGGCGGGATCCGTTCGCAGACCTCTTCCTTCGCCACCGGGGAAAGGACTCCGCCACAGGCCAAACACCGCGTGAACGGTCGCACCTGAGTTGCCAGATCGAACCGCCGCACGACCTCCCGCGCCTGCTCGACGGGATCTGTGGACCGGACCCAGTACCCGTGGCTGAGCGCGCGACGCTTGAGAAGCTCCCGGTCGCGGGTGAGCACGATCCGCCCCTCACGGACAGCGAACGCGACGAGATCCTCGTCTCGGCATCCGTCTGCGTGGGCAGCATCGAGCCCCAGGAGTCGGAGGAACCGGGCGAGCTTCCCGAGGTGGCCGTCGAGGAGGAACGCGACTCGCCGGAGGGGCTCCCGCCGCACCCGCAGGAGGTCCCGCAGGTCGAGGCTCTCGAACTTGGGGTACACGGCGAGCCGGTCGCCATCGCCCAGTCGGGCCGCGAAGTCCACCGACTCGCCGTTGAGGAGGATGAGCTCGACCTCGACGTGGGGGACCCCCAGGGCCTCGATGGCGTCCTTGACCGCGGGCGTCCCCGGAAACGGGTAAGGGATCGCGTGCTGGCGCAACTCCGGGGGGAGGAAATCGTTCAGCTGTCCGTACACCCGGACGAACGCCACGGCCACGAGCTGCTCTGCTCCCTCAGCCGGGAGCGCCGTCAGGGGATCCGGAAAATGGCTTTCGCCCGGTCCACCTTATCCACGGTGAACACAATCTGGTTCTTCTCCACGGTGCAGTAGCAGGAGAGCACGTTGATCCCCTCGTCGGCGAGCCGCCCCAGGATCGAGGCGAGCTGCCCCGGCTGGTGGGGCAACGCCATCACCAGCGCCTCCCGCTCCTCGAACTCGATCTCCCTGGCGCGCAGCACCTTGCGCGTCTTGTCGGGGTTGTCGGTCACGATCGCGATCACGCCCTCATCGAGGACCGTGAGGCCGGCCACCGCCTCCAGGTTCACGTGCTCCGCCCCCAGGGCCTCCGAGACCTCCGCGAGCACACCGGGGTTGTTGCCCAAGATGAACGAGAACTCCTTCACCGTGGATCACCTCCGCTTGAATCCTACCACTGGACGCGTTCTCTGAGAAGGAGGGGCGCGCCTGGTCATGGCGGATGGCTGGGGACGAGTTGCAGAGACGGGTGCACGGGCTAGGCTCGGGGAGATGAAGGTCGTGGGGATTGTTGGGCCGACCGGGTCGGGGAAGTCCACTCTGGCTCGGGACCTCGCGCGCCAACCCGGGGTGGCTCGCCTTGACTGCGACGAGCTTGCGTGGGAGACCTACCGGCCCGGTACGCCCACCCACTCGGCCCTCGTTGCCGCGTTCGGGCGAGGGATCCTCGCCCTGGCCGGGACCGTCGACCGGCAAAAGCTCTCCGAGATCGCGCTGGACAGTCCTGAGGCGCGCCGGATCCTCGAACGGATCGTTCACCCCGAGGTCATGGCCGCGGTTGCCCGCGCTGCCGCGGACCAGGCGGCGAAGGGGACGAAGCTTCTCTTGGTCGAGGGTGCGCTTCTCCTCTCCTCGCCGCACGTGGACCGGTCGGTGTTCGACGCGTTCCTGTGGGTCGAGGTCCCTGTGACCGAGCGCCGCCGACGCCTGCTCGCGTCCGGCGTGAGCGCGGAAACGGTGGAGCGGCGCGTCGCGGCGCAACGGGATCTGGCACCCCCCTCTGACGAGCGGGTGCACATCCTCGACGGATGCGGGTCTCCAGAGGATGTCGCGCGTCGTGCGCGGGCTCTACTCGACCGGATCGGGAGCGCGTGAGCCTCCCGACAGGACGAGCTCGAGGTCCGAGCACGGAACGGCGCCCTGGGCGATGAACTGGTACCGCTCGTGCCCCTTCCCGGCAAGAAGGACCACGTCGCCCTCGCCCGCTCGGTCGAGCGCCCAGCGCACGGCCTGGGCCCGGTCGAGCTCGACCCGGTAGTGCCCCCCGATTGCCCGCACTCCGCGTGCCACGGCCTCGGCGATCGCGCGCGGGTCCTCGCCCTTCGGGTTGTCGGTGGTGATCACGGCGAGGTCCGCGAGTTGCCCCACAATGCTTCCCATCAGGGGGCGCTTCCCTCGGTCGGCCTCGCCGTTGGCGCCGAACACGACGAGGAGCTGGCGCGCGTGGGGGCGGAGCGAGGACAGGATTCCCGCCAGAGCATGGGGATTGTGAGCGTAGTCCACGATCGCCGTTGCCCCGTTGCTCAACCTGAACCGGACGAACCGGCCCAGGGGAAGCGACGCCTCCTCCAGGCGAGCCGCGATCTCGGGGAGGCGCTCCCCCAGCGCCCACGCCGTGGCTGCGGCGGCGAGCGCGTTCGCGACGTTGTGCCGGCCGGGGAACGGCAGGCGCACGTGCTCTGAGCTGTCCGGGGTCTCGATGATGAACTCCGCGCCCGTGGCGTCCAACCGCAACCCCCGCGTCCGGACGTCGCCCCGGTCGATCCCGTACCGGACCCGCGGCCCGCGGCCCGCGGCGAGGAACTGGGCTCCGTACCGGTCTTCAACGTTCACGATCCCCACGCCGTCGGGAGGTAGCATGCGGAACAGGCGGAGCTTTGCCCCGAGGTAGGCGGCCGTCGAGCCGTGGAAGTCGAGGTGATCGCGGCCGAGGTTGGTGAACACCGCGGCTGCAAGGTAGGTCCCCACCACGCGCCGCTGGGCGAGGCCGATCGAGGAGGCCTCGAACGCAAACGCTCGCTTTCCCTCGGCCAGGGCCCGCGCCGCCAACCGCTGAAGGTCGGGAGCCTCGGGCGTGGTCACGCACGACAGGTTCTCCTGCTCGACTCGCACCGTGGTCACGGTCTCGCACGCGGGGAGGATCTGCCCGAGGAGGTGGACGACCGTGGTCTTGCCGTTCGTCCCCGTCACCCCGATCGTGCGCAGCCTCTCCGTGGGGTGGCTGTAGAACGCGGCGGCGGCGTGGGCGAGTGCTGCGCGGGCATCGGGGACAACGATGTACGGAACGGGAAGCGGCGGGACGTGCTTTTCGCCGACCACGGCGGCCGCGCCGCGCCCGACGGCGTCGGGGATGAACCGGTGGCCGTCGTTGTGGGTTCCGGGGAGGGCGAAGAACAGGTTCCCCGCCTCTACGCGCCGGGAGTCCCACGCCAGTCCGGTCACGTTGACGTCGGGTAGCGGACGGGCCGACGGGAGGGACGATAGGAGCACCGATGCCGTGGGCATGGGCCCATGCTAAGCCGGGGAGGGGAACGCACGCAGGACACAGGGGAGCACGCCGTGTCCCGCGTGCCCGTGAACGGTTACGTGTACCGATCCGCGACGGCGGAGGCGGCGTAGGCCTCGGGTTTCGTCCGCACCCGGAACCCAACCCCGAGGATCATCCCCACCACTTCCTCCACGAGGTCCCGCGTCCGGCCGTTGCGGCCGACGTCGACGTGGATCTCGAGCTGGAAACCGCTGACCCCGCGGTCCTTGAGCGCCCCGATCAGCTCCTCGGCGGTCTCGTAGGAGAGCCACGCCTCGCGGTAGATTCGCTCGCGGAGGCTGATCGGCCGGTCGTCGCTCAAGCGACGCCAGAAGTAGCGGCCGCCCCGCCCGACCCGATGGACGACGATTGCTGACACGTATTCCACCTCGTCGCCGTAGGTCTGGGAGTCGGTGCCGACCACGACCTCGTACTGATCGTCGGGGGAGGCGGCCATCATCGCGAGGATCTCATCCACCACGTCGCGGAACGCGAGCTCTCCGAGGGTCGGACTGTGGTAACACGAACCGTCGTCCATGACAGCCTGATCTTAGATCTCAGGGAAGGGGGGTTCAAGGAGGGGCAGGGTGAACGTGAACACGGCCCCGCCGTCGTTTTCGACCCAGATCCGTCCCCCGTAGGCCTGGATCAGTTCGCGAGCGATGGCGAGCCCCAGTCCCGTTCCGGTACCGGTACGCGACTTGTCGCCCTGGTAGAACCGCTCGAACACGTGGGGGAGGTCCTCGGGGGCCACGCCCGTACCCTGGTCGCGCACGCTCGTCACAACCTCGGAGCCGGCCCGGGACACGGTGACCGTGATCGTCCCCCCCCGCGGGGAGTAGCGCAGCGCGTTGTCGAGGAGGTTGCCCAAGACCTGGCGGATCCGGCGGGGATCGACGTGGGAGATCAGGTTCGGCTCCGCCTTCACCTCGAGCGAGATCCCGTCCTCGGCCGCGACCGTACGCACGCCCTCGACCACGGTTCGCGCCACCTCGCCGATGTCGGTCGGCTCGCGCACGAGGTGAAGGCGGCCGGCTTCGGCGAGGGTCAGGGTACGGAGGTCCTCCACGAGGTCCGCGAGGTGGAGGGTTTGGTCGTAGACCGGGGCCAAACCCTCCGGGGTGAGGGGGAACGCCCCGTCAAGCATCCCCTCGAGGTTCCCCCGCACCACGGACAGGGGCGTCCGCAGCTCGTGGGCAACATCGGTGAGAAGGTTCTGGCGGGCCTTCTCTGAGCTTTCGAGGGCGGCGGTCATCTCGTTGAACGCCTGGCCGAGGCGCCCGATCTCATCGCGGGTGCGGATGTCGACCCGGTAGGCGAGGTCCCCCTTCGCGATGCGGGCCGTGGCAAGGATCAGACGCCGCAGCGGTCGGGAAAGCTGGACGACGAGGACGATCGCGAGGAGCGCTGCCGCAAACAGGGCCACCCCCCCAGCGATGAGGGCCGACTGGCGCACTGAGGATAGGAACTCCCGCTCAAGCGGGGTGAGGCTGGCGATGTCCAGCGGGATCACCGTCGCCACCTGAACTTCGTCCACGATGACCGGTATGCCATAGTGCTCCACGATCTCGCGGATCTGGGGGTCGGCGGCTATGCCCTCCCCGATCCGGTCTTGCTCCGAGCAGCCCACGACCCGGTACTCGGTGTCGATGACCATGATCCGGTCGAGGATTGGGCGCTGGAACACCTCGGTCCCGCGGCGGACGTAGCTCACGAGCTGAAAGTAGAGTTCGAGTCCAGACCAGCTCTTGTTGTCCCGCCAGTACCCGGCCAGGAACGGGACGAGGTTCTCGACCTCGAAGTGGCGCTGCTCCAGGCGAAACGCGTCGAACCGTTCCCGGACCCCGTTCGTGGTCAGCCAGTACGCGGCGCCGATCGCGAGGAGCGCGGTGAGGAGGAGGGCGCCCGTGAGCTTCCAGCGGAAGGACACCGTCTACGCCCCTTCGGCCTCGGGGCGGAACTTGTAGCCCACCCCGTGGACGGTGAGGATGTGCGTGGGATCCTCGGGATCGAGCTCGATCTTGTGGCGGAGGTTCTTCACGTGGGAGTCCACCGTGCGGGGAAGCGTCGCGTACGTCCTCTCCTGGAGCGCTTCCAGGAGCTCGCGCCGGGTGAACACGCGCCCGGGGTGGCGGGCGAAGAACGCGAGCAGGTCGAACTCCGTCGGCGTGAGATCGAGAGCCGCTCCCCGCAGGCGGACCTCCCGTGATGCCAGGTCTACCGTCAGGTCGCCGACCCGGATCACCTCGGGGGTCGTGGTCCCCTCGGTCCGGCGCAGGACGGCCCGCACCCGCGCCGCGAGCTCCCGGAGGCTAAACGGCTTCGTCACGTAGTCGTCGGCCCCCATCTCCAGGCCGGCCACCCGATCTGCCTCCTCGGCCCGCGCGGTGAGCATGATGATCGGGGTCCGAGCCTCCTGGCGAATGCGGCGCGCGATCTCGAGCCCGTGCATACCGGGGAGCATGAGGTCGAGGACGACCAGGTCGGGCTGGAGGGAGTTGAACATCGCCCACCCGTCCTCGCCGGCGAACGCCACCTCCACCCGATACCCCTCCCGCATCAGGTACGTCTGTACCATCCGCGCGATTTCCCGTTCGTCTTCCACGACGAGGATCGTTTTCATGTCCATGGTTAGCCTACCCAAAGGAGGGAGAGGGGTCGAGGTTCTCCTCGGCCCCTCTCGGGCATTAGGGGCATTTGGGTGGTTGCGCTCTCGGGTGACCTTTAACCACAGGGCACTATCGGCGGGCGGTGTCGAGGGTCGGTGCAGGGGTTGTGGAGATCCCGCGGAGGCCGCTACCATGCCCCCTGCCCATGGACCGTGATCTCTCAGGGTTCTTGTCCCCTCGCTCGGTTGCCGTCGTCGGGGCCTCGGCTGCCCCTCACAAGATCGGCGGCGTGCTCTTTTCGAACGTGGCGGCGTTCCCCGGCCCGGTGTACGCGGTGAACCCCGGCTACGCCGAGATCCTCGGCCGTCCCTGCGTTCCGACGGTGGACGCGCTGCCTGAGCCGGTGAGCCTGGCCGTGATCGTGGTCGCTCCGGACGATGCCCTCCGCGCCCTCGATGCCTGCGGCCGGAGGGGGATCCGCAACGCGGTGGTCATCACCGCCGGGTTCAAGGAGGCGGGCGGGGTGGGGATCGAGCGGGAGCGGGAGCTAGTCCGGATCGCCTCTGAACACGGGATGAACGTGCTTGGCCCCAACGCGTTCGGGCTCGTCTCGCCCCGCGCTGGGCTCAACGCGACCTTCGCCCCGCGGGGGGCGTTGCCGGGGAAAATCGCGTTCATCTCCCAGTCCGGGGCGTTGGGGAGCGGGGTGCTCCACTGGGCCTGGGAGAGGAAGCTCGGGTTCTCGGCGTTCATCTCCCTCGGGAACAAGGCCGTGCTTTCGGAGACCGACTTCTTTGCTGGCTTGGCCCGTGATCCGGAGACGGCGGTCATCGCCGCCTACCTCGAGGGGGTCGAGGACGGGACGGAGTTCCTGCGCGTGGCGGGCGAGCTGACGCGGGAGAAGCCAGTGCTTGTCCTGAAGGCTGGGCACACCGAGGCCGGCGCGCGGGCCGCCTCGTCCCACACCGGGGCGTTGGCCGGATCCGACCGCGCCTACGATGCCGCGTTCCGTCGCTGCGGCGTCATCCGCGTCCACACGGTGGAGGAGCTGTTCGAGGAAGCGGTCGCCCTTGCCCAGCAGCCGTTGCCCCGCGGGCGGCGGTTGGGCATCGTGAGCAACGCCGGCGGGCCGGCGATCCTCGCCGCGGACGCCGCCGCGGACGACGGCCTCGAAGTGCCTGCCCTGTCCCCGACCACGGTGGAATCGCTGTCCAAGAGGTTCTCGTCTGCCGCCAGCACGGCGAACCCGGTGGACATCCTCGCCGATGCGACGGCCGGTGGGTTCCGCGACGCGGTGGAGTGGGTCCTCGCCGACCCGCACGTGGACATGGGGCTTGTGCTCACCGCGCCGCACCCCGTGCTCACCTTCGCCCAGCTGGCCGAGTCCGTCGCCGCGGCCCACCGTCGGCACGGGAAGCCGGTCGCCGTGAGCTTCATGGCCGGTGACCTCGGCGAGGTGGCGGAGCAGACGCTCAACGACGCCGGGATCCCCGCCTACTTCGAGCCGGGCCGCGCGGTGCGGGCGCTCGCCACCCTCGCCCGGTACCAGGAGGTCCGCGAACGGGGTCCGCACGAGCGTCGCCCGCTCGATGTGGATCGGGCGGGTGCCCAGAGGGTTCTGTCGGGTGGTCGCTCCCCGCTGGGGGTGGAGTCGCTCGGCCTCCTCGCCGCCTATGGGGTTCCCATCGCCCGCGGCCGCCTCGCCCGTAGTTCGGCTGAGGCCGTTTCTCTGGCCCGGGAGATCGGGGGAAAGGTGGTCCTCAAGGTCGTCGCGCCGGAGGTTGTCCACAAGTCCGACGTGGGCGGAGTGAGGATCGGCGTCTCCCAGAGCAAGGTCCGGGCGGCGTACCGGGAACTGGCAGAACTCCTTCCCGACGGACCGGGAGACGGGGCAGGCGTGTACGTGCAGGAACTCCTCCCGTCGGGAGAGGAGGTCATCGTGGGGATCGTCCGCGACCCGACGTTCGGGCCGCTCGTGATGTTTGGGCTGGGCGGCGTGTTCGTGGAGGTGCTGGAGGACGTGGCGTTCGGCCTGGCTCCGCTTGCTTCGCAGGAGGCGGAGGACCTCGTGCGGAGCATTCGGGGGTTCCCGCTCCTCGCCGGGGCGCGGGGCCGGCCCGCGGTCCACCTCTCGGGCCTGGTGGAAGCTGTGGAGAGGGTGAGCCACCTCGCCGCTGACTTTCCCGAGATCGGGGAGCTCGACGTGAACCCCCTTCTCTGCTACCCGGACCGCGTGGTGGCCGTGGACCTCCGGGTCACCGTGCTCTGAGCTCCTCCTAGGGCCGGGCTTCGACCTCGATCGTGATCTCGGCCGAGAGCGAGCTTCCCACCGAGCAGTACCGCTCGTGGGAGAGCTGGGCCGCCTTGCGCAGGTTCTCCTCCGGAACGCCCTCCGCGCGGAAGAGGATCCGCGCCTTTTTGAACGCTTTGGGGTGCTCCGGGGCCCGCTCGGCCGAGATCAGGATCTCCAGGCTCCGGGCGGGAGTACGCATCTTCTCCAGAATCGAGACAACGTCCATCCCCGTGCACCCGCCGAGCGCGCACAGGAGAAGTTCGGTCGGGCGCGGCGCGCTGTTTTCCCCACCCACTTCCAGCGCCGCGTCCATCGCCACGGGGTGGCCCGACGGCCCGGCCCCGACGAACCGCATCCCCTTCTCCCAGTTCACCTTGGCTTCCATGGGCCGAGGGTACCTCACAGCACAGCTCGTATCAACTGTTCAACTACAGTTGAAACATATCGCGGGCGGGGCTAGAATTCCTTCGTGGACCAGGAGATCGCGGAGCTGACGAAGGCGTTTGCCGCCCTGGGAAGCGTGGAGCGGGTTCGGATTGTGAGCTACCTGCTGGCCCGCCGGGGCTCTCACTGCGGCCAGATCGCTCAGGCCTTGGGGATGAGCAGCTCTTCCTTCTCGTACCACCTGCGGCTCCTGGAAGGCGCAGGACTTGTGGCCCGAAGCCGCAACGGCCGGCTGCACTGCTTGAGCTTGACCCCGGTGGTGAAGCGCCTTCTCCCGCCGGGAATCCGAAAGAAACTGACCGAGGAGGGAACAGTATGGACCAGAAAGTCGAGCGCGAAGTGATCGTCTACAGTACCCCCACCTGCCCGTGGTGCGGTGTGGCGAAGAAGTACCTCGAGGGGAAGGGGATCGCCTACACCGAGGTTGACGTATCGGCGGACTACCAAGCGGCGATGGAGATGGTGCGCAAGACCGGACAGCAGGGGGTTCCGGTGATCGAGGTGGACGGCGAGTTCGTGATTGGGTTCGACAAGGCCCGCCTCGACGCTCTCCTGGGCTGACGCGAACGGAGGGTTCCATCGCAGGGCCCCCCCGAGGGGGACGGTGTGGCGGGACAGCTGGATCAGGCCCGGGTTGGCTGGACCCCTACTTCTGGTGGAGGCGAGCGGGATCGAACCGCCGACCCCCGGCTTGCAAAGCCGGTGCTCTCCCAAACTGAGCTACGCCCCCGGCAGAACAGTCACACGTTGCGGGTTCAGGTCGAGGGTTCGGGAACCCTCACCCCCTGCTGCCCGGTCGTGCCGCGTGTCCTCTCACGCGGTCGGGAAAAGGCCCGAACGGATGATGGGTTATACAAAGACGGCCCGCGAGCGTCAAGGAGGCTCCCCGGCACCCTCCGTGCGCTCGAGGGATAATGGGCGTTCATGGCCCGGATCACGATCGAGGAGATCCCGCTTGGGGATCGCCGGCTGAGGGAGTTCGTCGCCGTTCCGTGGCGGATCCACCGTGGGGATTCCTATTGGACCCCCCCCCTCACCGCGGACCTCCTCGGAAGCCGCCTCCTCGGTCTGATCGGCCTTCTCACCCCTGCCCACCCCTACCACCGAACGGCCGAGGTCACCCACTTCCTGGCCCGGGATGGCGCTCGGGCCGTCGGGCGCGTCTCCGCGGCGGTGAACCACCGCTACAACGCGTACCACCGGACGAACCTTGGGTTCTTTGGTTTCTACGAGTCGGTTCGGGACTACGCGGTCACTGAAGGGCTCCTCGACAGCGCCCGGGCGTGGCTCGCCAAGCGCGGGGTGGACGCGATGCGTGGCCCGGGCGGGTACTCGAACGCGACCCACGAGTCGCACCAAGCGGTGCTCGTCCACGGGTTCGACACTCCGCCCACGGTCGAGCTCACCCACAACCCGCCCTACTACGGGGAGCTCCTCGAACGGTACGGCTTGGGCAAGATCAAGGACTACCACGCGTACTGGATCCAGCCCAAGGAGGGCCGAGCCCCCCGCCTGGAACGGATCGTTGAGGCGGCGCGCAGTCGCCGGGGGATCGAGACCCGCCCCCTCGACATGGGTCGGCTCCGCGACGAGGTAGAGCGGCTTGTTCTGGTCTACAACGAGGCCTGGGCGGACAACTGGGGGTTCCTCCCGATCACGGAGCCGGAGGCGGAGGCCCTTGCCCGAAGCCTGAAGGCGATCGCCGACCCCGACCTCGTGCGGTTCGCCTACGTGGGCGGTGAGCTGGCGGCGATGATCGGGGCGATCCCAGACCCCAACGTGGTCCTCCGACCAAGGTGGAATCGAGTGATTGACCTCGACCTCCTGCGGGCGCTGCGCCTCCTCGCCCAGCGGCGGCGCATCCGCACGGCGCGGTTGATGTTCTTCGGGATCCGCCCGCCGTACCGTCGGCTGGGGGTGGACGCCGTCCTCTTCCACGAGGTGCTGACGATTGCGTGGGGGAAGGGATATCGGGCTGGCGAGGCGTCGATGCTCCTCGAGGACAACGACCTCATCCTGCGGGCCTGCGAGGCAATGGGGGGGCGCCTCTACAAGACGTGGCGGGTCTACGAAATGCCCATCTCGTAGTCCGTGGTCTGTGGGCTGTTGGCCGCGGCCGTGTGCGGTGGGATCATGGGCAAGGGGTGCCTCGTCCGCCGGGGGCCCCCCGGCGGACGGATCACGGAAAACGGGGAACGGTATAATGCAGGCGTGGCGGTGCAAAACAGGATCCGCAAGGTTCAGAAGCGCGACCGGTCGCTCGTCCCATTTGACCAGGGCCGGATCATCCACGCCGTTCTGCGCGCGGTCCGGTCGGTAGGCGGGTTCTCCCTCGATCACGTTCCGGGCGTGAACGACCGGCTGTTCGCGTGTGGGGACGACGAGCACATCGCGACCTTCCTCGCCGACGTCGTGGTGGCGACCTTGAACCGCGACCCCCGGCACTGGATCGCCAACTTCCCCCCCACGGTGGAGGAGATCCAGGACACGGTGATCCACGTCCTGAGGAGCTTCGGGTTCGTCACCGTGGCCGACGCCTACGAGTGCTGGCGGTGGGGCAAGCACTGGGTGCGGGCGGGGGCGATCACGATGGACGAGTTCGTCGGGAACGGCTACCCCACGCCGCTCCACCGGGAGACGTTGGCCTGGAACCGCGAACACGGCTGCGACAGCGTCGACGGGCTCAACGAGATCGTGCGCTCGGGGCGGCTTCCGGCGTTGGTCGAGGCCGCGACCGAGCGCTACGAGCGGTCGGTGGACGAGGCGGCGGGCAAGGTGTTGGCCCGGGCTGAGCGGGACGACCTGCGTGTGATCTGGGTTTCCGGGCCGTCGTCGTCGGGCAAGACGACGACCACGGTCAAGCTCCTCGAGCGCCTCGCGCGCGAGGGCCTCCAGTTCCTGATGCTCAACTTGGACGACTACTTCTGGCCGCTCGTCGAGCACCCCACGGACTGGCTCAACGATCGCAACTTCGAAACCCCGGAGGCCCTCGACATCCAGGCCATCAACCGCCACCTGCGGGCCCTCCTCGACGGGCAGACGATCGAGAAGCCGATCTACAGCTTCAAGGAAGGCCGCCACGTCGGGACGAAGCCGGTGCGGCTCAAGAAGGACCAGTTGCTCCTCCTCGACTGCCTCCACGGCCTGTACCCGCCCCTCACGGCGGGGATCGCCCGGGAGGCGATGTTCTACCTCTACATCGAGGCGGCGAACATGCTCTACGAGGGCGACGGGACGAGCGAGCGGATGACGCAGTTCACCGACGTGCGACTCCTGCGGCGGATGTTGCGCGACGTCAAGTACCGCAACCATCCGCCGCTGGGAACCCTCCTCCACTGGCACTACGTGCGCAGCGGGGAACTGTTCTCGATCATCCCGCTGATGGGCCTCGCCGATCACGTGGTGAACGGGGGGATGCCGTTCGACCTTCCGCTGCTGAAGCCGTTCTTCCTTCCTGATGGGATCTGGCCCAAACCCGACGAGATCGCGCCCTACGACACGTTCCTCGATGCGCGGATCCGCTATCGGAGGATTGGGAACCTGCTTGCGGACGTGGTGGGGCTGACCCTATGGGAGGCGGACGACCGCGCCCTCGTTCCCGGCGACCACCTTGTGCGGGAGTTCATCGGCGGCAGCACCCTGCGGATTCCCCACAACGAGTAGTCCCACAGCCGAAGGTCCCCCGCCAGCGTGGTTTGGTCGGTCTTGGAATGACGCCCGACCGGCGACTCGTCCCCTTGGGGGTACCTCCCTTCTCCAAGGGGAGCGCCTCCCCCAGTCGGGTGGAGGAGGCGCGGAGGGTGAGTGCGGAAGCGGGCTCTCTATCTCCGTCTGCCGCAACCCCCTGTGCTGCAGTCTCCGACCTGCACCAGACGCGTCGCCCGGGCCTCTGCGCCCGCGGCGTCGGTGACGGTGAGGATGACGAGGAACTCGCCGGGGTGGACGTACGTATGGCGCACGATCATCCCCTCGCCGGTTCCCCCGTCGCCGAAGTCCCACGTGTAGCGGGCGATGTCTCCGTCGGGATCGGAGGAGGCGGAGGCATCAAACGTGATGGGCTCCTCGTTGAACGGGTCGGAGGGCAGAAACGTGAACGACGCGGTCGGCGGGTTGTTCAGGGCACGCACGAACGTGGTTCCGCGGCCTGTCCCCGACGGGCCGACCACGACGAGCGTCACCAGGTACTCCCCGGCGCGCCCGTAGGTGTGCTGGATTTCCCGGCCCGACACCACGGGGCTCCCGTCGCCAAAGTCCCACAGGTGATCGGTGAGCGTTCCCAGGGGATCGACGGACCGACTGGCGTCGAAGTGGACCGAGAGCGGGGCCCTTCCCTCCCCAGGGGAGGCCACGATCGAAACGCTGATCTTCGCAGGGCCCACGGGGTCGGGCGTGCAACCCGATAGGATCAGCAGCCCCCCGAGGATCGCGATGATCGTCCATGCGGTCTTTCTTTTCATCGTGCACCTCTCACTTTCCCGTATAGCAGCCCGGCCCGCCCTGGACCTCGATCGTCTGGGTGACCTGGGCGGTGGCGCCGACTTCGTCCACGATGGTCAGGGTGATGGGGTACGCCCCGCCGTACCAGTACATGTACTCGACCTTTTCTCCAACGTCCCAATCCCCGTTTCCGAACGACCAGCGGTACTCGACGATCTTCCCGTTGGGCGTGGTGGAGCTGGAGGCATCGAACCGGATCGTCTCTCCTGTGCCGGGCCGCCACGGGGCATGGCTGAAGCTTGCCGTGGGGAGGGCGAACTGGACCTCGACCTGGCTCACGCGGCGGCTGGACAAGCCCTGTTCGTCGTACACCTCGAGCGTCACTCGGTAGGTCCCGCCCCGACGGTAGGTGTGGGACACAATTGGCCCCAGGGCCCGGGTTCCATCGCCGAAGTCCCAGATGTACTCGACGAGCTTGCCTTTCTCGGCAAACGAGAGCGATCCGTCGCACACCACGTTGAGGGGAGCGACGCCCGTGCTGGGGCGGATCGCGAACAGGGCTTCGGGCGGAAGGGCTTGGAACTTCGGCGTGCATCCCCCGAGGATGAGCGCAGCCAGTAGGCATCCAATCAACAGGATCTTCTTCATCGCACACCCCCTCACAGGTTGAACTCCATGCGAACCATGACCCCGAGCCAGAGGCCGGTGAACCACACGGGGTCGCCCATCCCGTCGGCGTTAAGGTCTAGAACGGCGCTGCCGGAGGTCGGAACCCACGGTGGGGCGACCCGGAACCCGGCTTCGATCCCGACGGCGATCCCCTGCCCGAGGGGGAGCGATAGCCCGAGGGCAATCGTTCCCAGCGGCCCGCTTCCGGTGTAGGCCGTGTCCTCGTTCTTGGGCAGGAAGGGGAGCGACCAGTCGGTGGGCAGATTACGAGGAAACGCTGATCGGTAAAGAATTCGGGATACTCCTCCCCCGACGGAGACCCCCGCCGTGAGGACGTCCGGGATGAGGACGAGCGAGAGCTCGACCGAGAACGCGACCAGGCTTGCCTCGAGGGAGATGTCCACCGGGTGCGACGTCTCTCCCGCTGTCCACGCGCCCTGGGTGCGGGTGGCAACGCTCGTTACCGCCATCTGGATCCCCACCCGCACGATCCCCCCGAGGGCCTCGGCCAGCTTCAGCCCGACGCCGTGGCGGAGCTCGGGCAGGGGGGGAACGGGATCACCTCCGGATCGCTCGTTCACGAAGGCGAGGGTCTGGTTGGTGAGGCGAACGAACTGGTTCAGGCTGGGGAGGTCGAACCACACCCCGTGCGCCGACGAGGCGATCGAGAGCGACATTGCGCTGCCCGCGACGCATACTCCCACCACCGCAAGACCTGCACCGATCAGACGCATCGTAGCCTCACGTGATGGAGGCTACGCCCTTGCGGGCTTGGGTCCGAGGACAGGGTCGCCGCGCCTACGGTCGGTTCGTCACTCCCCCGGGGCGCGGAGTTCCTCCCGCACGAGGTCAACCGTCCGTTCGACGTCGGCGCGGGAGATCCCGAGGTGGGTCACCATCCGCACCTGCCGGGCGGAGGTTCCCGCTCCGGCGGGCGAGGCGAGCACCCCCCGGGCCCGGAGCCGCGCGCAGAGGGCCGCCGCGTCCGGGCCCGCCTCGATCGTGACGAGGACAATGTTCGTCTCCGGCGGGAGCACGGACAGACCGGGGAGGGTGGCGAGGCCCGCGGCGAGAAGCCGGGCGTGGAGGTGGTCCTCGGCGAGTCGGCCCACGTGGTGGTCGAGGGCGTACAGGCCCGCGGCGGCGAGGATCCCGGCCTGGCGCATCCCGCCGCCCAAGGCCTTCCGTACCCGCTGCGCCTCGGCGACGAAGGGCCGCGACCCGCACAGGACGGATCCCACCGGGCAGCCCAACCCCTTTGAAAGGCAGAACATGACGGAGTCGAACCCCCTCGCGAGCTCGCGAACCGGGGTCCCGGTGGCCACCGCGGCGTTGAAAACCCTCGCCCCATCGAGGTGGACAGCGATCCCGCGGGCGCGGGCGCGGGCGAGGACCTCCCGTGCTGCAGCAAGCGGCCACACCCGCCCCCCAGCGGCGTTGTGGGTGTTCTCCAGGCACACCAGCCCGGTTGGGGCGAGGTAGTAGAGGTCGGGGCGAATCGCGGCGGCGACCTGGTCAGCAGTGAACACGCCCCGCTCCCCGACGAGGACCCGCGGCTGGACCCCGGAGAAGCGAGCCATCGTCCCGAGCTCCACGTTGTAGATGTGGGATCCCGCTTCCACGATGACCTCTTGGCCGGGATGGGTGTGGCAGGCGATCGCAACTTGGTTCCCCATCGTTCCCGACGGGACAAAGAGCGCCCCCTCCGTCCCCAACAGGTCGGCGGCGCGTTCCTCGAGTGCCCGGACGGTGGGGTCCTCTCCGTACACGTCGTCCCCCACCTCGGCGGCGGCCATCGCCGCCCGCATCGCCGGTGTGGGCAGGGTTACGGTATCTGAGCGCAGATCGATCATGTCCAGCCCTCCTCCCCGATCAGGGGGACAAACGTACACGGGCACAACCGCCGCTGCACCCAGCGGTCCCCATCGCGGCGGACGAGGACCAGTTCTTGGCTGACCCTCCCCCCCACCGGGATCACCATCCGCCCCCCGGGGGCGAGCTGGGCGAGGAGCGGGTTCGGAACCCGCGGGGCGGCCGCGGTGACGAGGATCGCATCGAACGGCGCCTCCTCCGGCCAGCCCAGGGTCCCGTCTCCAACCCGAAACCGAACGTTCGTGTACCCCAGGGTGCGCAACCGTTCCTCGGCAGACGCCGCGAGCTCGGGGACCCGTTCCACGGTGTACACCTCGCCGGCGAGCTCGGCGAGGATCGCCGTCTGGTACCCCGATCCCGTCCCGATCTCGAGCGCCCGGTCCAGGGGCCGAAGCGCCAGGGCTTCCGTGGACAGGGCCACGATGTACGGCTGGGAGATCGTCTGGCCATGTCCGATCGGGAGCGGGCGGTCCTCGTAGGCGTGGGGGAGGAGGTGAGGGGGGACGAACGCGTGCCGCGGCACGCGGGCAAGCGCGGCGAGGACCCGCGCATCGTGAATCCCCTCCTCCCGAAGCTCGCGGAGGAGGGCCTCTGGGGATCGGCCAAGATCGGGCTCAGAGGTCGGAGTGCTCACCGCCGTCGTGCTCTCCTCCCGCTTCGAACGCGGCCAGCGCCTCCTGGGCTCGGGCGAGGTCCGCTGTCGGCACGAGGATCTGCACCTCGGCCAGCCCGTTCACCGTGAACGGGTACACCGACGGTGGAACGTGGCTTCTGAACTGGATAGGGATTCCTTCCCCCCGCAGAAAGCTCGCCACGAGCTGGGC
This sequence comes from Candidatus Bipolaricaulota bacterium, assembly GCA_937921255.1. Lineage (GTDB taxonomy): Bacteria > Bipolaricaulota > Bipolaricaulia > Bipolaricaulales > Bipolaricaulaceae > Bipolaricaulis. The sequence goes on along the minus strand of CAKZSO010000013.1, from coordinate 67,134 downwards.
TTGGGGCTCGCCGATGGTCGTGGTCAGCACCTCCCAATCGTTCATCCTGCCTCCCGTAGATCGAGCTCGTTGTGGACGAGCGTGATGCACTGGTGTCCCTGGAGCACCCGTGGCCCGACGGAAACGCGGGGCAGGCCGGCGAGGAGGGCGTGCTCGGCGGGCGTGAAGTTCTGGTGATCGGAGAGGATGAACGCCGCTTGTTCGGGAATGAGTGCTGTACGCAGCGGATCCCCGCCCTCGTCGAGAACTACCGGCGCGTTCCCTGCGGTGCGAAGGTCGTCCAGAAGCCCCGCGAGTCCGATGCGGCGCACGGTGATCCCCGGGGTGGATGGCCGCTCTTCCCCGACGGGGAGATCGAGGCCCGCTCGCAACGCCTCGCGAAACAGGGCCCCGGTGGATCGCTCGTCGGGGTTGAGGTGCCGGAGCCGAGGTCCCCACAGGCTGATCGTGATCTGGTCGCGAATCACAAAGTGAAGCGCGACCTCCTTGCGGATCCCGTGGGAGACGAGGAACGCGTCGTTCGCTGCCCGGCACAGGACGTCGAGCCGCCCCGCCCCGCCGGGGAGGTCGGAGAGGGAGAACTCCCCATCGAGGGGCACGGTGTGGCTGACCATCACGAACGTCCGCACCCCCTCATGCTAACAGTCCCTGTTCGGGGCGCCAAGCCGGTTGGACCGCCCGAACCCCGAGCGGTACCATGCGAGCCTATGTACCTGATCGTCGTGGGGGCGGGTGGGATCGGGTCTGCGATCATCGACCTCGCGGTGCGCGACCGGCACAACGTGGCGGTCATCGAGCGGGACCCCAAAAAGGCCGAGACGATCATCCGCCGGTACGACGTGCTGGTGTTCAACGCCGATGCGGCCTCCGCGGACATCCTCCGCGAGGCGGGCGCCGAGCGGGCCGATGCCCTCATCGCCACGACCCACGACGACGCGACGAACTTGATGGTCATCGCCGCCGCCGGGGACCTCGGTGTCCCGACGATCGTGTCGGTGGTCAACAACCCGGAGCACACAGACCTCTTCCGCCGCCTCGGCGCTCACGTGATGGAGAACCCCGACGTCATCGTCGCGGGTTACCTCTACCACTCGGCGTGGCACCCCCACGTCCGCGACCTGGTGGCGCTGCCGGGGGGGGCGCAGGTGTTCCGGATCACGATCACCGACCAGTCGCCCCTCGTCAACCTCACCCTTCGTGAGGCGGGGAAAGGGGGTCTAATACCGGATGGCCTTCTCATCGCCGCCGTCGAGCGCGAGGGGGACCTCGTGATCCCCTCGGGGGGCACGGTCATCCGCGCGGGGGACAACGTGACCGTGTTCACGAAGGGCCACATCTCCCAGTCGGCGATCGAACAGCTCACGGGCTAGGCCGATGGGAACCAAGGACCTGCGGATCGTCCTGCGCGACGTGGGACTCCTCGCCCCCGTGGTCGGGGTGATGGCCCTTCTCTCCTTCCCCGTGGCGATCCTCTTCGGCGAAGGACAACTCCTGGGATCGCTGGGGTGGACGGCTGTCGCCTCCCTCGGGGTGTGGGCCGTCCTCTACCTCCCGTTTCGGCAGTCCGGGGAGGCCCGGCTCAAGCACGGCCTCACGGTGGCCGCGGTGGGCTGGCTCGTCGTTGCGGCTCTGGGTTCCCTTCCCCTCCTTCTCTCTTCGGCGGACCTGGTAGGCTCTCCCTACGCCGACCCGGCCAGCGCCTTGTTTGAAAGCGTCTCTGGGTTCACCGGCACGGGTCTCTCGATGGCCCAACGGCCGGACCTCCTCCCGCGAACGCTCCAGTGGTGGCGGTCGTTCATGGAGTGGGTGGGGGGGATCGGGGTGATCGTCCTCATGATCACCCTCATCACCGGCCCCGGGATGACTGCGGCCAACCTCTACTTCGCCGAGGCCCGGGGGGAGAAGATCCATCCGTCGGTGCTTTCCACCGTGCGCACGATGTGGTGGATCTACCTCCTTTACACGTTCCTCGCGGTCGCGGGGCTGTGGGGAGCGGGGATGCCTCTTTGGGACGCCCTCAACCACGCGATGACCGGGGTCGCGACGGGCGGGTTCTCGATCTGGCCGGAGTCGATTGGGCGCTACAACTCTGTTGCAATCGAGCTCGTGATGGTCGTCGTCATGGTTGCGGGGGCGATCAGTTTCGTGGTGCACTACCACATGTTCCAGCACGGTCCGCGGACCCTGACCTCCGACCCCCAGACGCGGGCGCTGTTGGGGCTCGTGCTTGGGGGGACGGTTCTCCTCGCCCTCGGCCAGCTGGGGAGGGTGTCGGCAGCGGCCGCGTTCCGTGGGGGGGTGTTTCAGTTCACCTCTGCGCTTACCTGTGCAGGGTTTCAGACGTCGGACCTCCGATCGTGGTCCGAGGCCTCGAAGCTGATCCTCGTTGTCGGGATGGTGATCGGGGGGGCGGCCGGTTCGACGGCGGGGGGGATCAAGGTGATGCGCTTTCTCCTCCTCGTGCGGGGTGCGGGCTGGCAGCTTCGGCGGCTGGCCCGATCTCCGGACGCGCTCATCCCCCTTCGGCTGGGGGGGCAGGCTTTGGCCGAGTCCGCCGCGTTCCGCCGCTTGGGGGAGGCGGCGGTTCTGGCGACGCTGTGGCTGTTCTTCCTTCTCCTGGGGGTCCTCCTCCTCTCGTGGCTCGTCTACCCCGACGCCCGACTGGCCGATCTCCTGTTCGAAGTTGCTTCGGCCCAGGGCAACGTCGGGCTGTCAGTGGGGATCACCCGCTCCACCATGCCGACCGCGGCCAAGATCATCCTCGCGTTCAACATGTGGGTCGGTCGGCTGGAGATCATCCCCGTCCTGATGCTCCTGCGGGGGCTCCTGTTTGTCCGGGACTAGGGCGCTGCGGCTGTTGGGGACGGACGGGGTGCGCGGTGTGGCCGGGGTGAATCTCACCGCGGAGCTGGCGCGGGGCCCGGACCGCGTTTCTGGCCTGGGACACGCGGCTCTCGGGTCCGGAGCTCAAGTGGGTGTGCGGGCAAGGCCTCGCCGCGGCCGGTGTGGACGTGGTGCACGGCGCGGTCTTCCCGTTGCCTGCAGTGTCGCTCACTCGTCCGCCTCCGGGGAGTACGACCTCGGGGTGGTGACGCGGCCTCCCCCAACCCGCCTCCCGACAACGCGATTAGGTTCTGTGACTGGCATGGCCCGAAGCTCTCTCCGGAGGAAGAGGAGGCGGTGGAAGCGCTCGTCGGGGTCCCCCCGCAACCCGGGCGGCGCGGGAGGATTGCCCATCTCACCGGTGCGGAAGACGTCTACCGAACGTTCCTGCGGGAGGCCGTTCCAACTTGTCGCTTGCGGGGATGCGGATCGCGGTTGACCGGGCGTACGGGGCGACAGCCGTGGTTGCTCCGGACGTGTTTTGGGACCTCGGGGCGGACCTCGTGCTCCTCGGCGCCGAACCCGACGGGGCGTGGATCAACCGGACGGGGGCCGCGGCCCTCCGACCTGCTAGAGCAGGTGGTGCCGAGGGAGAGGGCCGACCTTGGAATCGCCTTCGACCGCGACGGCGATCGGGTCATGTGGGTGGACAGTCGGGGCCAGGTGGTTGAGGGGGACCGGTTGATCGCCGCCCTCGCCCCGCTCGTCGGGTCTGGGGGGAGATCGGGTGGCGGTCGGTCGTGTTCACCGTACTCGCGAACACGGGCGCGGAGCGGCACCTCCTTGACCACGGGTTTCGCGTCGTCCCTGTTCCGGTGGGGCACCGCAACGGGAGGAGATCGTCCGGCCGTCGGGGACCCAACCCCTCATCCGCTGTTTGCCGAGGGCCCGGACGAGGCGATCCTCCGCCGCGTTGTAACCCGGGTCTGCCAGCCCCTTGATCCGCTTTGCGTTCAGACGGTTCTCGGCGAGTCCGGATGCCGTCCCGAGCGCCGCCCCAGCTAGGCGGGGTTCCTACAGGTCCAGCCTGAGCTTGGGTTCCCGCACCGCATTGGCTTCGTCGAGCCGGCGGACTGGGGCCGTGTGGGGCGCCTCGCGGAGGAGCTCCGGCCTCTCCCGGGCCTCGGCGGCGATGGCAACGAGCGCAGAGGCGAACGCGTCGAGGGTCTCCCGCGGCTCGGTCTCGGTGGGCTCGATCATCAGGGCCTCCTTGACGATGAGCGGGAAGTAGACCGTCGGGGGATGGAACCCGTAGTCCATCAGCCGCTTGGCAACGTCGAGCGTTCGTAGCCCATGGCCCAGCCCTTCGCCGGAGAGGACGAACTCGTGCTTGACGAGCCGGTCGTAGGGGAGCTTGTACGTGCCCTTGAGCTTCGCCTTGAGGTAGTTGGCGGCGAGCACCGCCCCGCCGGACACCTCGCGCATCCCGGCGTCGCCCAAGGTGAGGAGGTAGGCGAGGGCGCGCACGATCACGAGCACGTTCCCGAAGTAGGGGTGGACCCGCCCGATCGTCTTCGGCTTGTTCCAATCGAGATGGTACGCTTCTTCTCCGCGGGCGATCCCCGGCACGGGGAGGTAGGGAACGAGCGCCTCGGACACGGTCACTGGTCCCGCTCCGGGTCCGCCCCCGCCGTGGGGGGTGGAGAAGGTCTTGTGGAGGTTGATGTGGAACACATCGGCCCCCATGTCTCCCGGCCGGGCCCGGCCGAGGTAGGCGTTGAGGTTTGCCCCGTCGAAGTAGCACAGCCCGCCCGCGTTGTGGACGAGCTGGGTGATCGTGAGGATATCCTCCTCGAAGATCCCCAGGGTGTTGGGCACGGTGAGCATGATCCCCGCCACGTCGGGGCCCAGAGCCTGCTTTAGGGCGTTGAGGTCGACCATCCCCCGGCGGTCGGAGGGGATGGAGACGACCGAGAACCCGACCATCGCTGCGGATGCAGGGTTCGTCCCGTGCGCGGAGTCGGGGAGGAGGATCTTCGTGCGCGCCCCGAGCTCGCCGCGGTCCTCGAGCCACTTCTTAAAGAGGAGCATTCCCGTCAGCTCCCCGTGGGCCCCGGCCGCGGGCTGGAGGGTGATCCCCGGCATTCCGGTGATCCCCTTTAGGTACTCGCCCATCTCCCAGAGCAGGGCGAGCGCGCCCTGGCACTCTTCGGCGGGGAGGAGGGGGTGGAGCCCCGCAAACCCCGGCAGCCGGGCGAGGTCTTCGTGGAGCCTGGGGTTGTGCTTCATCGTGCACGAGCCCAACGGGTAGAACCCTGTGTCCACCCCGTAGTTCATCCGGGACAAGGCGGTGTAGTGGCGGATGAGCTCGGGCTGGGACACCTCGGGCAGCCGGGGCGGCGTCCGCCGGCGGAGGTCGGTCGGGATGGAGTCCAGGATCTCTGCTTCCGGGTGGGAGGGCTCGGGCAGGGAAACGGCCCGCCGGCCCGGTCTGCCCTGGTCGTAGATCGTGGTCATCGGTCCTTCCTTCTCAGTGCGGAGACAAAGCGGTCCAGTTCCTCGGGGGTGCGCTTTTCGGTCACGGCGACGAGGAACCCGTCGCGAACCCCGAGGGGGTGGAGGAAGCTGGGGGGGAGGACGGCGATCCCCTCCCGACGGAGCCGCTCGACTGCGGCCTCCGGGTTCGCGCAGCGGACGACGAACTCGTGGAAGAACGGCCCCGCCAAGGCGAGGCTGTAGCCGGGGATCGTGGCGATTTGATCTGCAAGCGCGTGGGCCCGCTCGTAGGAGAGGAGCGCCACCCGCCTCAGCCCTCCCGGCCCGAGGGCGGCGAGGTACACCGTGGCCGCCAGGGCGCACAGGGCGGAGTTGGTGCAGATGTTCGACGTTGCCCCCTCGCGCCGGATGTGTTGCTCGCGGGTCTGGAAGGTCATCACGTACCCAATCTTCCCGTCGAGGTCATGGGTCTGCCCCGACACGCGGCCGGGCATCCGCCGCAGGTGCTCCATCCGTGTCGCGAAGAACCCCAACAACGGACCGCCGAACGCAACGGGGTTCCCCAGCGGTTGCCCTTCACCGACGACCACGTCGGCCCCGAACGCGCCCGGGGGCTCGACCACGGCCAGGGCGATCGGATTCGCCGCCGCGATGAGGAACGCCTTCCCAAGGCGATCCTTGAGTCCTGCCAGGTCCTCCAGGACCCCGAGGGCGTTCGGTTGTTGCACGATGAGGGCGCAGGCATTGGGGGGGATCCCGTTGAGGGAGAGTCGGCCGTGCGCGTCGTAGGGGACCTCCGCCACGGTGAGGCCGGCTCCCCACGCGTAGGTGGCGACCACCTCGCGCAGGTGGGGGTTGAGCGAGCGGGGGATGAGGACGGTTCTCCCCCCTGTCGCTCGATGGGCCATGAGGACGGCCTCGGCGAGGGCGGTCGCCCCGTCGTACATCGAGGCGTTGGCCACCTCCATCCCCGTGAGCTCGCAGATCATCGTCTGGTACTCGAACATCCAGGTCAGGGTTCCCTGCGAGACCTCGGGCTGGTAGGGGGTGTAGGCGGTGTAGAACTCGGCGCGGGAGAGGATGTGACCGACCACGGCCGGGACGAAGTGGTCGTAGACCCCTCCCCCCAGGAACGGGACCAGCCGGTGGCCGGTCGAGCGCTCGGCGAGGGAAGTCAAGTGCCCGTGGACGGCCTGCTCGTCGTGGCCCCCGAGGCCCAGCGGGCGGTTGCGGCGCTGTACCTCGGGGGGAATGTCCGCGAACAGGGCGTCTAGGTCGGGAACGCCGACCGTGGCCAGCATCTCCCGGATATCGTCAGGGGTGTGGGGGAGGTAGGGGTTCATCCGCCGCTCCCCACAAACGCCTCGTAAGCGGTGGCGTCGAGGAGCCCGCCCACTTCTTGGGGATCGGCCAGCCGGAGGGCGAAGAGCCAACCCTGGCCGTAGGGGTCCTTGTTCACGAGGTCGGGGGAGCCTGCGAGGACGGGGTTCACCTCCACGACCTCGCCGCTCAGCGGCGCGAACACCTCCCCCACCGCCTTCACCGATTCCACTGTCGCAATCTGGCTCCCGCGTTGAACCCTTTTCCCCACCGGGGGGAGCTCGACGAACACGATGTCCCCAAGCTGCCCCTGGGCGTGGTGGGTGATGCCCACCCAGGCCTTATCCCCTTCCAATCGTATCCACTCGTGATCTTGGGTGTACTTGAGCTCCTTCGGGATCAACCTTCCTCCTTTTAGAACGGGACAACCTGTCCCTGCTGGGCTGGGGAGTAGAACGTGGCCGAGCTCTTGTGGAACATGAGCCGGAACTTCCCCAGCGGTCCGTTTCTCTGTTTGGCGATGATCACTTCCGTCTCCGCCACCGGGCCGGTCTGGTCGGGGTCGTCGTAGTAGTCGGGGCGGTAGATGAACACGACGAGGTCAGCGTCCTGCTCGATCGCCCCCGACTCCCGGAGGTCGGAGAGCTGGGGCCGCTTCGACTCCCGCCGCTCGACGGCCCGGTTGAGCTGGGAGCAGGCGATCACGGGGACCGCGAGCTCGCGGGCGAGGGCCTTGAGGGCCCTCGAGATGTAGGCGATCTGCTGTTCCCGGACGTCGGTCTTGATCCCCGCGTCCACGAGCTGGAGGTAGTCCACCACCACGAGGTCCAGGCCGTCGTAGCGCTTCATCATCTGCCGGGCCTTGGCCTTGATCGAGAGGACGGAGGCGGTGGATGCGTCGTCGATGAGGATCACCGCGTCGTGGAGGCGGCCCGCGGCCTCGGCGATCAGGCCCCACTTCGACGCCGGGAGGTACCCATCCCGCAGCCGCTGGAGGTCCACCTGGGCTTCCGCGCACAGGAGGCGCTCCAGAATCTGCTCCTTGGTCATTTCGAGCGAGAACAGGCCCACCTTCTTTTTCTCGGCAACCGCGGCGTGGCGGAGGATCCCCAGGGCAAGCGAGGACTTGCCCGTCCCGGGCCGGCCCGCAAGGACGATCAGGTCGGAGCGCCGAAACCCGGACGTCAAGGCGTCGAACTCCTCAAACCCCGTGGACAGGGCCGCCACCGGCCGGCGGTGGGGGTCCTTGTGGACCTCCATGAGCATCTCGAGGTGCCCTTCCAGGAAGTCCCGGATTGGGTAGAAGCTGGGGGCCGAGCGGCGCTCGGCGATCGCGAACACCGCCTCCTCGGCCCGGTCCATCACCCCTTCCAGGGGGAGGTCCTCCTGGTAGGCGAGCTCGGACACCCGCCCCCCGGCGTCGATGAGCCACCTGCGGAGGGCCTTCTCCTCGATAATCCCCGCGTAGTGCTCGACTGCGGTGGTCGTGGTGACCTGGCCGATCAGCTCGGCGAGATAGCTGCGGCCGCCGGCCTTGGCGAGCTGGCCCCTCTCCTCCAACCGGTTGGCCACCGCCACCACGTCCCCGTGCTCTCCCTCCTCGAACAGGTCGAGGACGGTGCGGTAGATGAGCTGGTGGGCCCGGAAGTAGAAGTGCTCGGGCTTGAGCCGGTCGGCAAGCGTGGGGACCACCTCCTCCGGCTCGAGCAGAGCCGAGCCCAGGACGAGCTGTTCCGCCTCCTGGTTCCGCGGGACGTGGAGGATCCCCTCATCTCCTCGGTCGGCCACGGGACGATCTTACCCGCGCAGGGAAGGAACCTGCCAGCCTCGGCGCGTTGCCCGGCCCCCAGGGGGGGGCTATACTTGGCCGATCACCACGGACCGAAGCTCAAGGAGGAGGTAGTTTGCCAGTTCTCTCGATGAAGGATCTCCTGGAAGCGGGGGTCCACTTCGGGCATCGCACCCGGAAGTGGAACCCCAAGATGGCACGCTTCATCTACACCGAACGGAAGGGTATTCACATCATCGATCTCGGGCAGACCCTGGACCTGTTCGAGCGCGCCTACGAGTTCGTCCGCAGCCAGGCCGCGGCGGGCCGGCCTGTTCTGTTCGTGGGAACCAAGCGGCAGGTTCAGCCCACGATCGAGGAGGAGGCCAAGCGGTGCGGAAGCCCGTACACAAACCAACGCTGGATCGGGGGCTGTCTCACCAACTTCGACGTGATCCGGCGGCGCATCCTGCACATGCTGGAGCTGGAGAGGAACTTTGCCGAGGGGAAGTACGAGCGCCTCCCGCTCAAGGAACGGATCAAGCTGGAGAAGGAGCTCAACTACCTCCGCCGCAACCTGGACGGGCTGCGAAACCTCGACCGCCTGCCGGGCGTGGTGTACCTGATCGACCCCACCGTCGAGATCCACGCCGTGCGGGAGGCGAACCTTCTCAGGATTCCGATCGTCGCCATCTGCGACACGGACTCCGACCCGGACACGGTGGACTACCCGATCCCGGGGAACGACGATGCGATCAAATCGACGCGCCTCATCACCGCGCGCATTGCCGATGCCGTGATCGAGGGTCGGGAGGGGTTGCAGGTCGAGCCGGCGCCGGCCGACGCCGGTGCGCCCGAGGCGATGCCCACGCCCGAGATCCTGAACGTGGAGACGGAGACCCACCTCATGGAGATGTGGGAGGAGTTGACCGGCGAGGAAGGGAAGGACTGATGGCGGACGTGAACCTGGAGTTGGTGAAGCGCCTGCGGGCGGACACCGGGGTCGGGATCGTTGATTGCAAGGAAGCCCTCGCCAAGGCGGGGGGGGATCTCGAGAAGGCGAAGGTCCTCCTGCGGATGGAGGGCAAGCAGTTCCTGGCGAGCCAGTCCCGCGAGGCAAACGAGGGACGGATCGAGGCCTACGTCCACCACTCGGGCAAGGTGGGGGTCCTGCTCGAGGTGAACACCTCCACGGATTTCGCGGCGAACTCCGAGGCGTTCCGCGAGTTCATCCGCAACGTGGCGATGCAGATCGCCGCCGCCAAGCCGCGTTGGGTCAAGCCGGAGGACGTTCCGCCAGAGGTCCTGACCGCGGAACGGGAGGTTCAACGCCGACAGGCCGAGAAGGAGGGGAAGCCCCCGCAGATCGTCGACAAGATCGTCGAGGGGCGGCTGGCGAAGTTCTACGAGGAGAACTGCCTGGTGAAACAGCCCTACATCCGCGACCCAGGGCTGAAGATCGAGGACCTGCTCGCTGACCTTGGGGCCAAGCTGGGGGAGCCGGTGGTCCTCCGGCGGTTCGTGCGGTTTGAGGTGGGCGTGGGGTGAAGCTTCGGTACCGGCGCGTCATCGCCAAGCTGTCCGGCGAGCTCCTCGCGGGACCCGGTGGCCCCCTCGATCGAGGGGGCCTGCGTTTGGTGGCCGGTGAAGTGCGGGCGGCCCGCGACGCGGGGGCGGAGGTCGGGGTGGTCCTGGGCGGCGGCAACCTCGCCCGGGGCTCGGCCCTGACGCACCTGGCGGCCACCGCTGGGCACACGATCGGGATGCTCGCGACGGTGATGAACGCGGTCGCGTTGCGCAGCGCGCTCGAGGAGGAGGGAGTGCCCACCCTCCTCCTCTCCGCCCTCCCCACCCCGGGGGTCGCAGAGGCCGTGGACCCCTGGCGGGCCCGCGCGGCGCTTGACGCACGGCAGGTGGTCCTGTTCGCCGCTGGGACCGGAAACCCGTTCGTGACCACGGACACCGCGGCGGTGGTCCGGGCCCTCGCCGTGGGCGCCGACGCTGTGGTCAAGGGGTCGAAGGTGGACGGAGTATACGATGCCGATCCGATGCGGGTCGCGGACGCCCAGCGCATACCTCGCCTCACCCACGACGAGTACCTCGCGCGAGGCCTGCGGGTCATGGACCGGGCGGCGGTGGCAATCGCGGGCGAGCACGGGCTGCCGATCGTTGTCTTCCGGGCGGGCAAGGGGGCCCTCCTCGCCGCCCTTCAAGGGGAGACCGGCTCCCTCATCGCCTAGCCCAGGAGCGCCAGGAGGACGCCCGCCGCGACGGCGGAGCCGAGGACGCCGGCCACGTTCGGGCCCATCGCATGCATGAGGAGCGCGTTCTGGGGGTTGGCCTCGAACCCGAGCTTGTTCACCACGCGCGCCGCCATCGGCACCGCGGAGACGCCGGCGGCTCCGATGAGCGGGTTCACCCGCCTCCCCAGTCCCCGCATCAGCTTGGCCATCAGGACCCCCGCGGCCGTTCCCACCGCGAACGCCACGAGCCCTAAGGCGAGGATGCCCAGCGTCTCGACGCGCAGGAAGAGGTCGGCGGAGAGCTTGGAACCCACGCTCAGACCGAGGAAGATGGTCACGATGTTGATGAGCTCATTTTGGGCCGTTCGCGACAGCCGCTCGACCACCCCCGACTCCCGGAGGAGGTTCCCGAACATGAACATCCCCACGAGGGGCGTGGCGGCGGGGAGGAGGAGGGCGCACAGGCCGAGGACGACGATCGGGAACAGGATCTTCTCCCGCTTCGACACGTCCCGAAGCTGCTCCATCTCGACGGCCCGCTCCCCGGGGGTGGTGAGGAGGCGCATGATCGGGGGCTGGATGAGGGGGACCATCGCCATGTACGAGTAGGCGGCGACCGCGATCGCCCCGAGGAGGCGCGGCGAAAGCCGTGCGGCGAGGAAGATCGCGGTGGGTCCGTCGGCCCCGCCGATGATCCCGATCGCTGCCGCGTCGCGGACGGTGAACCCGAGTCCCCACCACTCGCTCAACGCCAGCGACCCGATCAGGGTGGCGAAGATGCCGACCTGGGCCGCTGCTCCAAGGAGGGCGGTCGAGGGATGGGCGATCAGCGGGCCGAAGTCCGTCATCGCTCCGATCCCGACGAAGATGAGGAGGGGGAACAAACCCGTCTCGATCCCGAACCCGTACAGGATCCCGAGGATACCGTCGGGCCCCGCGATCCCGGCCAGCGGGATGTTGGCGAGGATCCCGGCGAACCCGATGGGGAGAAGGAGCGCCGGTTCGTACTTCTTCTGGATGGCGAGCCAAATCAGAACCAGACCCACCGCGATCATCACCGCCTGCCCCCAGGTGAGGTTGGCGACCCCGGTGGACTGGAGAAGGTTCTCGATTCCCCTTAGGAGGTCCACGGCTTCACCGCACCCAGGCCACGACCTGCTTGGCGGCAACGGAGTCTCCGGTCGAGACGGCGACCTCGGCTACAACGCCGGATAGGGGAGACTTGATCTCGTTCTCCATCTTCATCGCCTCAACGACGAGAAGGGTCGAACCCGTTTCGACGGGCGTCCCGGCTGGGGCCACGATGCGGACGACGGTGCCGGGGAGGGGCGAGGCGACGGGCTGGCCCCGTTCGCCCTGACCCTCAACCGGGGCCTCGCCCGCGGTCACGGAAAACGTGTGCCGGATCCCGTTCACGATCGCCTGGTCGCCCCGCAGGACGACGGTGAACGGTTGTCCGTCGACGCGGACGGTGAGCGCCTCCGAGGCCGGTTCCTTGGCCACGGTTTTCTCCTCCGACTTGCGGACCACCATTTTGCCCCGGCCGTGGAGGAACTCTACGCCCTTTGCCCCGCATGTGGCGACGATGAACACGTTCTCGTCGGTTACGGGGAGGCGTTCGCGCTCGAGGAGCGCCCGGGCCGGGGCGATGCCCTTCTTGGGGTCCGCGTCGTCGAGCTCAAGGGGATGGGCTGTGGTTGGCTCCAGCTTCAGCTGCTCGGAGGCCAGGCGGACGATCTCCGGATCGGGGGGGACCGGCGTCCGGCCGAAGTACCCGAGGACCATCTTCCCGTAACCATCGGCGATCTTCGCCCACGGCCCGAGGAGGACGTTGTTGTACGCCTGTTGGAAGTAGAACTGGGACACGGGGGTGACGGACGTGCCGAACCCTCCCCGCCGCACCACCTCGCCCATCGCCGCGATGACCTCCGGCAGGCGATCCAGCGTCCCGTTGTCCCGCATCATCTGGGTGTTCGCGGTCAGAGCCCCTCCGGGCATTGGGGAGAACGGGATGAGCGGCTCCACGGCCCGCGCCTCGGGGGGGACGAAGTAATCCCGCATGCACTCCTTGAGCACTTCCTCCACCTCGAGGACCTTGGCGACGTCGAGCCCGAGGTCGTAGCCCTTCCCGCGCAGAACGTGCCACATCGTGACCACGTCCGGCTGACAGGTCCCTCCGGAGACGGGAGCGAGCGACAGGTCAACCCCGTCCGCGCCCGCCTCGAGCGCGGCCAGGTAACAGGCCACCGCCGCCCCGGCGCTGTCGTGGGTATGGAACCGGAGGTGGACGCTTGGTCCGAGGAGCTTCCGCGCGCGGTGGATCGTCTCCCCGACCACGGCCGGCGGGGCGGTTCCCGAGGCGTCCTTGAAGCACACGGAGTGGAACGGGACCTCTGCATCGAGGATTCTCTGGAGGACCCCGAGGTAGAACTCAGGGGTGTGAGCGCCGTTGCACCCCGGCGGGAGGCCCATCATCGTCACCGTGACCTCGTGGCGGAGCCCCGCCTCGACGATGCACTCTCCGCTGAACACGAGGTTGTCCACGTCGTTCAACGCGTCGAAGTTGCGGATCGTCGTCATCCCGTGCCGGGCAAAGAGCTGGGCGTGGAGGCGGATCACGTCGCGGGGCTGAGACTCGAGGCCCACGACGTTGACCCCCCGGGCGAGGGTCTGAAGGTTCGCCTCTGGCCCCGAAGCGCGGCGGAACGCGTCCATCACTGCGAACGGGTTCTCCCCTGCGTACAACAGCGCGGACTGGAACGCGGCCCCTCCGCCAGCTTCGAAGTGGGTGAACCCCGCCTCCCGGGCTGCCTCAACCGCTGGGAGGAAATCCCGCGATAGGACACGCGATCCGTACACGGACTGGAACCCATCCCGGAACGCGGTCACCATTACCTGAACCCGCTTGGTCACCGCTTCTCCCCCCTTTGGGTCGGGCGCAACCGCGTTGCGGCCACGGCGATCGCCGCGGCCACGCGGGCCCGTTGGCGGTCCCCGTCAGAGGTGTTCGTCCCCATGGGCCTGCCCGCAAGCCGCGCCAGCAACCGCAGGACGACGACGAGGAGCCCAAGGAAGAGGTACACGACACCCACACCGACCACGAGGAGCTGGAGGCCCTCCCCCATCACGTCACGTCACCGACCTGAACCGTGTGCTCCCGCCCCTCTTGGTCCGCCACGACGAGCGCGAACGATCGGTCGAGCGCAAGCGCCCGACCTGTGACCTCGCGGCACCCAGTGCGGACCGAGACGGTGGTCCCGAGGTACTGCGACCTGCGGATGACCGCCCCCCGTAGGAGGGACGGGTCCTTGACCCCGATCCACTCGAGAAACCGGGTGGCCACGAGGCGTGCGATTTCGTCGGGATCGTGGTCTCTGCCCGTCAGCACTCGGAGCGAGGTCGCCGGCCGGCCAATCGCCGTGATCTCCCGGAGGTCCATATTCACGTTGAGTCCTAAGCTGACTGCAGCTCCAGCGAACCGGTTCCCCTCCCACACGGCTTGGGCGAGAACCCCCGCGATCTTCTCCCGCCCCACGCACACGTCGTTGGGCCATTTGAGCGAGGGTTCGATTGCCCTCTTCTCAAGTACCTCACAGGCGGAAACGGCCATCGCGAGGGTGAGGCCCCCCGCCAGCTCGTCCGTTGGGGAGACGTGCGGAGGTTTGGCCACCGCCGTCAGGCAGACGTTTCCCGGCGGGGAGTGCCACCGGCGGCCGAGGCGGCCTCGCCCCGCGCGTTGGCGCCTCGCCGCCACGACCAGGCCGTGGGGAAAGAGCGCGAACCGATCAAGGGCGTAGCGGTGGGTTGAGTCCACCTCATCCAACCAGACGAGGGTGGGCACAGGAGGAAGGGGCAAGCCAACCGACATCGCAACGCGATACTATCCTGAAGGGGCTCCGTTTCAAGCCGCGCACGATCAGAACAGCACTCTATCGAACGCGCGACGGGGAGCTCGCGCCATCTGTGGTCCCAAGGGGATTCGAACCCCTGTCTCCGGGATGAGAGCCCGGTATCCTAGACCCCTAGACGATGGGACCCACCTTCAATTATAGGTCCGCTACGGACCCACCTCCACTTTGTCGAGCGGAAGGACGTACGGGAACGGCCTTCCTGCTTGGTCGAGGAGCTCGGTCACCTCGAGCGTGACCTGGGCGCTGGTTGCCGCTGTGAAGTTCGCGGTGAACACGATCGCCGCGGCGGGTGCCTCTCCCGACATGAGTCCGATCCGGAACGTGACCGCTCCCGGTTTGGGGTCGACCGTCGCCACCCGGTACGGTTTGGCAGCCGTGATCGATCCGTACACGGCCGGCGCCGCGTAACGCAGCACGCCCGCCAGTTCTCCCACCACCGGGCTGTTGGCCGAGAGTTGGACCACACCACGGGATGCAGACAGGGATAGCCGGACCGCGGCCAAGGTCACCGTGGCTCGGCTTGGGCTGAGAGTGAACGGGAGCTCGATCCCGGCCCAGTCAATCAGCTTTACGTTCCGCAGTTCCACCGCCACCTCGACCTGCGGGTCCCCGACGCGGCCCACGACCACCTGGACCGTGACGAGTTTTCCGGCCCGGGCTTGGGCCCGTGACGCCTCAACCTTGAACGAAAGCTCGCCCTTCTCCCGGTCGAGCTTCTCCTCTACGATCCGGTACGGGCTCTCGGCCACGAGCCGGAGCGACACCTCCTCGAGCTTGAGGGGCGCGGTGGGGGTGTACTTGAGGACCCCCTGGAACGTGCCCACCGTCTCCCCGTCCGTCGAGATCTCGACCCGGGAGCCGTCAGCCTTGAGGGCGATCTTGGGCTGCCCGAAGAAGATCGCCTTGGGGGGGACCACCTCCTGAACCCCCGAGAACTGGGTGAGCGCTCCGGGGCGGGCGAGGTACTCCCGCGGGAGCTTCTCCTCGACCTTCACCCGGTGGGCGAGGAGGAGGCTCCCCCCGAGGGGCATCTTCCCGCCAAGAGAAAGCGTCGTGGCCAGGGCAAAGGTGCCCTCGTCCTCGACAAGGATGGGCTTCCCGTCGGGAGCCACGAGGTCGAACTTCCCAAGCCCAGTCCCGATCCCGAGGAAGTTCCCGCGGGTGTCGGCCAGCTCCACCCCGATGATCTGGGACGAGACGGTCCCCTTGGGGACGAGCTCGAGGTGGTCGACCCGAATCGGGGTGTGGTTGCGGTCCCTGTCGGTGAGGGTGAGGGTGGAGTAGGTGAGGGAGGCTGGGACGGCCGTGAACACCCGTCCCCCGTCGGGAACACTCACCACAACCTCTTCGAATCCCGCGGCAACGACCCGGTCCGGGATGGGATCGCTGAAGGTGAACGTCTGTTCCTGGGGACCCGCTCGCCCCTCGCGGACCGTGATCCGCCACGTGGGAGCAACGGTCACCGGGTCCTTGGGGAGGAACGTCGGGGGGACAGTGACGAACACCTTCACCGATCCGGGGCGGATCTCGTCGAAGGTGTCGTAGGCGACGAACGCTGGTTCGGGGAGCGTCACGTCAACCCCGGCCGGGACCTCGATCCGCGTTACTCCAT
Organism: Candidatus Bipolaricaulota bacterium; assembly: GCA_937921255.1. GTDB lineage: Bacteria > Bipolaricaulota > Bipolaricaulia > Bipolaricaulales > Bipolaricaulaceae > Bipolaricaulis. The sequence continues at coordinate 50,961 of CAKZSO010000013.1, read as the reverse complement.
TGTTGATGTCCACGGTCCAGATGAGGTCGCGTGGTCCGTCCACGCGCACGGCGGTCACGAAGAGCTGGTGGGTGTTCACGTCCTCGGTGTCCCACACCTCGGCCTCGGCCACGAGGAACACGTCCCCGGGGTTGAGGACGCCTCCCTCGGGACCGGGGAGGCCCTGGGCGGCGAAACTTCCCTCGACCACGAACGTCTCCGGGACGCCGTCCGTGAGCTCGATCGTCCCGCCCTCTTTTCCCTCCGACCACCACAGCCGAATTCGGGGCTGGATCGTCCGCCCGTGAACGATGCGGTCGGTCACCTTGACCCAGATCTCCAGCCAGAGCTCCCCGTCATCGGGGAGCATCCGCTCCTCGGCGGGGCGGGAGAGGAGGACCTCGGTGATGGGGAACCCGGCCCAGCGGCCGAACACCGTCTTCTGGCCAGCAATCTCGAACCGTAGCTCGACCCACTCGATCTCCGCCGCGGTGGCCGTCCCCAGGTTGTCGATCTGGATACGGGTGAAGTACACGGGGTCGCGGTCCCCGGCATCGTTGTCGCGGAGGAGGGCCCGCATGACGAGGCCCGTGTCCGTGGGGTTGAACGGCTTGTTCCCGTACGAAAGGTCGCGGTACTCCTCGATCTGTCCTAACGCACCTACGCCTAGGGTCAGGACAACCGCGAACACCATGAGTCTGCGCATGATCGCCTCCTTGGCTCGACCCGATGATACCGTGCCGCTAGGGCGAGGGTTAGAACGGCCAGATCAAGGGGACGAGAAGGAGGACGAACCCGTACGAGAGAAGGGTGAGGAGCCCCCCCACGAGGACGTAGTCGGTGAACCGGTACCCGGCGACGAGGACGAGGGTGTTGGGAGGCGTGGCGACCGGTGTTGCGAACGCCGCAGCGCACGCGGTGGCGAGGGCCATCATCATCGGGTACGGGGACACCCCCATCTGCTGGCTCAAGGAGAGGGCGATCGGGGCGAGCAGCGCCGTGGCGGCGGTGTTCGACGTGACCTGAGTCAGGGCGAGCCCGAGCCCGCTCAGGGCAGCGAGCACGGTGAACGGGGACACGGAGGGCCCCAGGGACTGGAGGACGAGGTCTGCGAGGAGCTTTCCCCCTCCGCTCTTGTCGAGGGCGGCCGCGATCCCCATCGAACCGGCGAGGACGAATACCGTGTTCCAGTCCATCTGCCGATAGGTTTCCTTGTCCGAGATGCACCCGGTGACGATGACGAGGACGGCCCCGAGCATCGCCGTGAGTCCAGGAGGGATCGCTTCGCTTGCGAACAGGGCCACGCAGAGGAGCATCACCCCGGAGGCGAGCGCGATCTTGCCCTTGCTTCGCGGGCGCGAGGACTCGCTTCCCCCGGCCCACGCGGGGCAGACTCCCGCCTGCCGCCGGCCCATCACCCGCTGTGTCATGGGGTACCCGAACAGAAGGGCGTACCCGAGGAGGGAGAGGAGGACCGGTAACCCGATCCAGGCGAACTCGAAGAACCCAAACGGGCGAAACCCAGCACCCTGCAGGACCCCTTGGACGATGAGCGGGGGGGTGGATCCGACGAGGGTCAGCATCCCGCCGGCGCTTGTGGCGAAAGCGATCAGCATCAGGACGTTTCCTGGCCGGATCCGCCCGCCCGAGGAGGCGGTCATCCCTAGGATCACCGGGATGAACATCGCGGTGACGCTCGTGTTGTTCAGGAAGGCTGAAAGGACCGCTGCGGCGAGGATCGCCACCACGAGGAGCTTGCGCTCGCTCCCTCCCCCCCGGCGGAGGAGGAACTCCCCCACGAGCTGCGACGCTCCGGTCTCGGCCAGGGCCGCGCCGACCACGACCATCCCCCCAACGAGGAACACGACGTCGGAGGCGAACCCGCCGAACGCCACGGGGAAGGGGACCACCCCAAGCAGGGCCATCGCCACACACGCCCCGACCGCGGTGACCCCGAGCGGGATCCACTCAGTCACATAGAAGAGGAGGGTCACCCCGAGGACGACGAACGACGTGAGGGCGGGCGTCACGAGGGCCTCGGTTGGGGAAAGGCTGGTAGGTCCTTGGAGGGGGAAGGGCGGGGGTGCGCGGGATTCGCTGCCGTGTCCGTTCGTCGCATGATCGGCGTCGGGGAAGGATACGATGAGGGTGGACGGGGATCAACAGCTCAGTTCGCAGCCTCTCCCAGCTGCAGATAGAGGCGCTTCGCCGCCGCCCCTTCGGCCTCTTTCTTCGACCGGCCGCGTCCGACCGCCTCGCCGGCGGGGAGGGAGACCCGGACCGCGAACACCTTCTTGTGCTCCGGCCCCTCGGTGGCGATGACCTCGTACTGGGGGAGAGTCCCGAACTTGGCCTGGCCGAGCTCCTGGAGGAGCGACTTGTAGTCGGGCGGGTGCGCGCCCGCGGCGACAAGCTGAGGCCCGAGGAGGGCCTCGGCAAGGGCGCGGGTCGCCCGGTAGCCGTGGTGGAGGTAGACCGCCCCAACCACGGCTTCGAGTGCCGAGGCGAGAACCGAGGGCCGCGTTCGCGCCCCGCCCTCGTCCGCGCCCCGGCCGAGGAGGAGGAGTTCCCCCAGGGCGAGCCCGGCCGCGACCTCGGCCAGTACGGGTTGGGACACGGCCACCGCCCGCAGTTTGGACAGTTCGCCCTCATCCCGATCGGGGAAGCGGTGGAAGAGGATGTCGGCGACCGCGAGGTCGAGGACGGCATCCCCGAGAAACTCAAGGCGCTCGTTGCTCTCCCCTCCGTGTTCGTGGGCGTACGAGTCGTGGGTGAGGGCAAGGCGCAGCAGGTCTGTGGGGACCTCGAGCCCGACCTGGGAGAGGAGGGCGGCCAGGGGAGGATGGGCTTCCCTCGCGTTCGCCATCACCCGCTCCTGAACAGGAAGCGCGACGGGGATGGCCTCCCGAGGAGGCGCTCGATCTGCCGGTTGAGCTTCGTGAACGCCGACTCTTCCGCGCTCAGCGGGTCGACGAGCACGGTGACCATCCCCGCCCAGCGGCCGCCGAGGACGTCGGTGAGGAGCTGGTCGCCCACCATCGCCGCCCGGTGGGGGGGAACGCGGAGGCGGGCGAGAACAGCCCGGAACCCTCCCGGCAGAGGCTTGCGGGCTGAGCCGAACACCACGATCCCGCGCTCTGCGAGCGTCTGGGTTAGGGTATGGGAACGAGGAAGGGAGGCGTTCGTGAGCACGGCGAGCCCCACCCCCTGGGCCTCCAAGCGACGGAGCAGGGCCCACACGGGGGGATCGAGCTCCCAAACCCGCCATCGGCACAGGGTGTTCTCAAGGTCGTACACGATCGCCTCGACTCCGTCCTGAAGGAGAGAGTCGTAATCTACGTCGTAGACCGAGCGGGCCACGTAGTGCGGGCGAATCCCCCTCACGGCTCGACCTGCATCTCCCCTACCGGGACGTAGTGGGCCACGCGGGCGAGCGTACCCCGGACCTCCTCGACGCACCCTGGGGCGATGAACAGCTTGAACCACCGCCGCGCCCCGTCGTCGCGGTACTCTCTTCGCACGTTGGCGAGTCCCTCTCCGGCCGAAAACACGGCGTCCAGGAAGTGGATCGCCTCGGGGTCCAACTCCACCCACGCGGTGATGGCATCCAGCGGTCGGGGAAGGGAGCGCAGAGGGGCGAACCGGTCACCCATCGCCCTCCCCCGCAAGGCGCTTCTCAAGCGCGAGCTCGGCGTCCAGGCCGTGCCTGCGGGCCAAGGCGACCACCTCGAGGAGGATCTCCCCGATCGCCCGCTCCGTGGGCGGCGCGCCGTCGGGGAGGCGGATCCACGTCCCCACGGCAACCGGTCGGCCCGCGGCTTGCTCGATCTCCACAAACTTCACGGCCCTAATGAGCGCGGGGATCCTTGGGTTGCGGGTGGGGCGTCCCTCGTGGTCCTTGATCTCCTCCCACCTAAGCCGGACCTCATCGGCCGCGCCCGCCTGGCCCCCGCCGAACACGTGGGGATGGCGCCGCACGAGCTTGTCCCGAAGCGTATCGGCCACCTCCCCGATCCCGAAGTGGCCGGCCTCGGCTTCGATCTGGGAGTGGAGGAGGACTTGGAGGAGGACATCCCCCAGCTCGTCCCTGATCTCCTCGGTCGAACCATCGCTCACCGCCGCCGCGGCCTCGTACGCCTCTTCCAGAAGGTAGGGGATGAGGGAGCGGTGCGTCTGGGCGCGGTCCCACGGGCATCCCTCGGGCCCCCGCAATCGGGCGACCACCTCGACCAGATCGCGCAGAGCCGTGGCTGGATCGCGGGCCTCGCTCATCGGGTCTGGGTCAGCGTGAGTCGCTCGAGGAGCGCGGCCACCTCCGCGGCGCGGAACGTGGGATCCGCGGCCTGGATCCTCTTGAGGTCGGTGACCCCCTCCTGGTAGCGCACGAGCTCAGCGTACAGCTGGGCGCGCTGCCAGAGGAACTCGAGCCCCAGGGGGCCGAGTGGGCCCCCTGCTCCCGCGCGGCTCTCCTCGACCTTCACCATCTGGGAATAGATTGGGACCTTCTGCTGGGCCGTCGTGGCCGCGGCCAGCGCCTGCCGGTAGTAGTCGAGGGCCCGGTCGTACTGGACCTTGGCCAGGTAGCAGTCCCCGAGGCCGACCAAAGCGTCGAGGTTTCCTGGGGAGAGGGCGAGGATTGCCTCGTACTGGGAGATCGCCCCGTCGTACTTGTACTGTTCGCGGAAGTAGCCGGCGAGGAGGTAGCGGGTCCGAAGATCGGTCGGATCGAGCTCCACGATCTTGCGGGCGATGGACTCCTTGAGCGAGACAGCCACCGCGCGCTGCAGGGCCTGACGGTACGAGGCGAGCGCTCGGTCCTTGTTTCCCTCACGGGCGTGCACGTCGCCCAGCCCGAGGTAGCCCTCGCTTCGGTACGGGAACACGCGGACGGCGTCCTCGTACCTCTTCTTCGCCTCCGCGACTTGGCCGGAGGCGAGGTACGCTCCCGCCAGCTTGAGGAGGGCATCCGCGGACAGCCCGCGTCGGTACGCGAGGTCGTAGCGAGAGATGGCCCCGCTCATGTCCCCTTGCCCAAGGAGGATGTCGCCCTGGAGAAGGAGCGCGGTGGCGTTGTTGGGCTCGCGGGCGAGGACCTCCTGGAGCAGCGGCTCGGCGAGGGCGGGTTGGTTGTCGCGCACGTAGGCGGTGGCGAGCTTTAGGCTGAGCGCGAGGTTTCCCGGCTGGAGGCCGAGGGCGGTCTGGTACGCCTCGGCGGCCGCGCGGTAGAGCTCCATCGCCATCAGGACGTCCCCCCGGCCGATGTGGGCGGCCACAAGCTCCGGCCGGAGCTCGATCGCCTGCCGGTACTCCCCTTCCGCCGCGACCCAGTTCCCGGCCTGGCGGTAGGCCTCCGCGCGCGCGTACCGCGCCTCGGCGCTCTGGGGGGCGAGGGCAAGCAGGCGCTGGAAGAACGGGTCGTCGCCCATCCCCGTCTCGATGAACGCAAGGTAGGCCGCCACCGCGCGCTCGTGGTGGTCCGCCTCTTCCCTCTTCAGCCGGGCGATCTCGGCCTGGTCCGCAGGGGTGAGCTCGGGTTTGCCTTCGATCTCCCCTCGCTTGGCTGCAGCAGCCGTCAGGAGCTCCTCGTGGAGGCGGCCGATGAAGTAGGCGAGGTAGGGATTATCCGAGGTGTGGCCGGCACGGGCGGCCTCGAGCTCGGCCAAGGCCCTGGCCTTGTCCGTTTCGTAGGCCATCGCTGCCGCGAGGATCGGATCGGTGGCCTTGACCTCGATCCCCTCGCGCCGCACGGCGTACCACTTGTCCCAGCGCTTGCCCTCCTCCTCGCGGACGTAGTCGGCCCGCACCTTGTCGCGGATCTCGGCCAGCGGGGGGACCTGGGCGGGGCGGCGCTCGAGGAGCTTCACGATGTGGAACCCCTCCTCGTCGTCCACGAGCTTGACCTGCCCGATCTCGCTCGACCATACGACGTCGGTGAGCTTCTCCGAGAACGGCGAATCGAACAGGCCAAACCACTCGGTCTCGCCGCCGGTAGGGCGCGTCGTCTCGTCGAGGGAGTGGGTCCGGGCGAGCGCGGCGAAGTCGGCTCCTGGTGCGGAAGCCAGGGCCACAAGCTCGTCGGCGAGCCGGGCCTCGCGGACGAGGATGTGGGCGACCCGAACCTTCTCTGGCTCGCTCTGATAACGCTCCCGGTTGGCGTTGTAGTAGGCGATGAGGTCGGCCTCGGTCGGTTCGACCGGGCCCACCGCTACCTGGCGGACCCGCTCCTCCCGGAGGCGGGACTCCTCCTCGCGTGCGAGTTCCTTCTTGAAGCCCTCGAGGGTGCGTCCCTGGAGCCGGAGGTACTGTTCAAGGTCCCGTTCGGTGAGCCCGTTTTGGACGAGGATCATCTGGTAGCGGTCGTTTGTGGCCTTGTCCACCTCGGCTTTGGCGACCGTTACCCGCAGCTCGCGCGCCCCCCGGTTGAGGATCACGGACCGGACGATCCCCTCCGCCGCCTGAGCCTGGTAGGGGAGCGAACGGTACGCTCCTTCGGTACCGCGGAGGAGTTCCTCAAAGTCCAGCCCGTACATCGCGTAGAGCTGGGTGTAGTAGTCGAGGAGGCTCCGGTAAGCCTGGGCGAACTCCTGGCGCGTCGTCTTCTGCTCAGCGACGATGAGGACGACCTCTTCAGCGCTTCCGCGCGGTGGCTGGGAGAAGAACCTCAGCCCGCCGGCCACGACGATCGAGGCGACGAACCCGATCACCAGCACCCAGATGATGGTCTTCTGATAGCGTTTGAAGAATCGGTTCATGGATCCCTATCCCCCTGGTGTTGCTTGATCACGCGCATCAGTTGGCGGCCCGCTGACCAAATACCGCTTGCCAGGCCCACGATGAGGCCCACCACCCGTCCTGCCCGCCCGCCGGCGAGGAGGTCCACCCCGTACCCGGCGGCGAACCCCACGGCGGCTCCCCCCACGACGAGGAATCCCAATTGCCCCACGAGGGCCAAGCTTTCCACCACCGACCGGAACGGGTCAAATATCGTTCCACTCCTCGGTTGTGGGGGAACGCGGTTCGGCGGGGGGGCGGGGGCCGTTGGTCCGGCGGCGCGGTCGGAGCACCGGGACCGGCGTGCGTGAGCGGACCGTGAATCGAATCCCCGTTCTCGTTTCGTCGCTCACCGCCACCTCGACAAACGACGGGACGAAGTACAGGTCCACGCCGCTTGAGGCCATGTACCCCCGGGCGATCGCGATGCACTTCACGGCTTGGTTCACCGCTTTGGGACCGATCGCCTGGATCTCCGCCATCCCCTCTTCGCGCAGGGTGTTCGCCACCGCTCCGGCCGCCGCGCTGGGCTCTGAGGTGGCTGCGATCTTGAGAACGTTCACCGGTCCCTCCCTCAGCGGGCTGTGTCCACGAACTGGGCTTGGCGGACGACGGTCACCTTGATCTCCCCTGGATACTGCACCTGGTGTTCGATTCGGCGGGCGATATCATACGCGAGCTTCGCCGCCAGGTCATCCGTTGTCTTCTCCGGGCGCACGATGACCCGGACCTCTCGACCGGCTTGGATCGCGTACGCCTCCTTCACCAGGGGGTAAGCCGTGGCGATCTTCTCCAGCTCCTGGAGCCGCTGACAGTATCGTTCGTAGGTCTCCTGGCGGGCTCCCGGTCGGGCCGCGGACAGGGTGTCCGCAGCCTGGATCAGCACCGCGGTGACGGTCGCGGGGTCCGCCTGGCCGTGGTGGGCGGCGATCGCGTTCACGATCGGCCATGGCTCGCCGGCGCGTCGGGCGAGGTCGGCCCCGATCAGGGCGTGGGGCCCCTCGACGTCGTGGTCCACAGCCTTGCCGATGTCGTGCAGGAGCCCGGCCCGCTTGGCGGGCTTGGGGTCGATCCCAATCTCCTCGGCCAGGAGCCGGGCGAGGAAGCTCACCTCGAGTGCGTGTTGGAGCTGGTTTTGCCCGTAGCTCGTCCGGAAGTGAAGTCGGCCCAGCAGCTGGATGAGGTCGCTCGGCAGGTCGAGCCCCACCTCAAATGCTGCCTTTTCGCCTGCCTCGAGGATCGCCTCTTCCACGCGGTCCTTCGCCTTGCGCACCGTCTCCTCGATCCGGGCGGGGTGGATCCGGCCGTCTTCGAGGAGCTTCTCCAGCGCCACCCGGCCGATCTCCCTCCGCACAGGGTGGAACGAGGACAAGACCACCGCCTCGGGCGTGTCGTCCACCAGGACCTCGACCCCGGTGAGGGCCTCGAACGCGCGGATGTTGCGTCCGTCGCGTCCGATGATCCGCCCTTTGTACTCGTCGTTGGGGAGGGGGACGGTGGTGACCGTGGCTTCCTCGGCGTAGTCAAGGGCGTAACGCTGGACGGCGTTGGCGAGGATGCGGCGCGCCCGCCGCTCCGCCTCCTGGGTTGTGCGCCGCTCCACCTCGCTGATCTTGCGGGCAAAGTACCGCTCTGACTCGGCTTCGACGAGCTTGAGGAGGTACTCCTTGGCCTCTTCCTCCGTGAGCCCGGTCAGCCGCTCGAGGAGGGCCTGTTCTTCGTGAAGGAGGGCTTGGCCCGTCTCGAGGAGGTGGGCGACCTCCGCCTCGTCCTGGCGAAGCGAGGCCTCGATCGTCTCCAGGTGCTGGACCTTCTTGGCGAGGCGCTCCTCCCGTTGGCGCAACCGCTCCTCGAGCTGGGCGAGCTCTGCCTCCTTCTTGCGGAGGCGCTCCTCCTCGCGCGCCCGCAGCTCCTCCACCTCGCGCTGGGTGAGGAGGACCCGCTCCCGGTGGACCCGTTCCGCCTCCCCCCGGGCCTCGCTGAGGATTGCCTCGGCCCGTCGGTCTACGGTGCGCCGCCGGACGCGGGTCAGGAGGAGCCCGAGCCCCGCTCCGAGGAGGAGGGCGAACAGACCGAGCGCGATCGGAAGCCACGGGAACGGGGTCCCCGCCGGGGGCGCCGCGGTCTGCGCTTGCGCCTGCGCCGGTAGGGCCAGGCCGAGTGCCGCCATCCACGCTAGCAAGAACATGTCGCGCTCTCCTTGAGTTCGGATCACTTTATTCCCTTCGGTTACGTTTCTCAACCAAGGTCGCGGCTGCGGCGGGGAGGAACGTCAGGCTCCACAGAAGCGTGAACCCCAACCCCAGCAGGGCCGAGGTCCCGAGGAGGCGGAGCCCCGGGGTGTGGGCGGCGAGCAACGCCCCGAACGAGGCCATGGTGGTCAACGAGCTCACCGCGATCGGCACAACACTCGCCGCTGCCCCGCGCGCTGCCACGTCCCCCCCGGCGGCCCGCTCTTCGCTGACCCGGTGCAGGAGGTGCACCGCGCTGTCCACCCCGATTCCAATGAGGAGGGGCGAGATCACGATGTTCGTGAAGTTGAACTGGATCCGAAGCAGGTTCATCCCGGCGAGCATCCACACGTACCCCATCGCCAGCGGGGCGAGCGCGAGCGCCGCCTCGGTCGGCCGTGGGAAGTCCCGCCACACGAGGAGGAAGATGATCACGATCGCCAGCGCTGTCGAGAGGAGGAAGTCGCGCCGCATGTACTCTTCGAGCTTGGCGGTGACCTCCGGAATCCCAAACCGCTCGACCCCGAGGCCATCCGCCCAGTCAAGGAACGACCTCAGGTTCGTCTCCTCGAGGAGCGCGCGCTTCACCCGGGCCTCGACCACGTACTTTCCGCTCTTCGTCGCGTACTGGGCCCTTATCTCCTCGGGAAGGAGTTCGAGGATCTGGCCGAGGAGCTCGGCCTCTTCGGGGAGGAGCGCGACCTTGTCGACGAGCTGGCGCACCGCGGCGAGGTCCTTCGCCATCGTTTCGATCCTCACGGCGTCCGCTGCCGCGTCGACCCCCTCGAGCTTCCACAGGAGCCGGACGAGGTCGCTTGCGCCCGTGGACAGAGCTTCTGCGACCGGAGCCTGGCCGGTGAGGATCGCGATGAGCTCAAGCTTGGAGGCGTCCACGATCAGCCTGCGGAGGGCGTTCAGGCTCTCGTTCCACCCCGCGAGCCAGCGGCCCAGGTCGGCGATGCGGGCCTGCAGGTCAGCGATGGGGAGGTCAAGGATCGAGTCCTTCCCGCCGAGGAGCTCCTTGGGAAGGAGCTTCCGCACCGAGGATGTGGAGTGGACCATGGGATGACGGGCGAGGTCCGCCTCGAGGGGGGCGATGTCCTGGGGGCGATCGAGGAAGAACCGGAACGAGTCGCCCAACCACACATCTCCCGCGAACTCGCGGGTAATCGTGGTCAGGAGGGCGCGGCCTGGGGTAACGGGGGCGAGTTCGTCTGAAACGAAACGAAACTGGACGCGACCGGCTTGGTACAGGACGGCCCCGGTGAGGATCAGCCCCACGAGGAGGATCCCCGGCCTCAGGCGGAGGAACCGCTGGTAGGCGGGCCGCAGGGCGACGGTGGAGGCGATGGGGCGCTTGCGGCCCGGCTTGCGGTCGCGAGAGAGGAGGGTAACCAGCGCGGGCGTGAGAACGACGGTCACCACGAGCGAGATTAGGATGCCGACGCTCGTGATCACCCCCATCTCCCACAGGGCGCGGGAGTGGGAGAGGATGAGACTGCTGAACACGGCGGCCGTCGTCGCCGCGGCCGTGAGGCACGCCGTCCCCTTGGTGCGCACCGCCGTGACGAGCGCCTCCCGGACCCGCTCCCCCCTGGCCCGCTCCTCAACGTACCGCGACAGGATGTGAATCGCGTAGTCGATCCCCAACCCGAGGATGAGGGCGGGGAGGAACACGGTGAGGAGGTTGAACCCCCCAACGGAGAGCTTGGCCCACGCCATCGTGAGCAGGGCAGAGACAAGCACGGGCAGCACCGCCGACAGGCACAGAACCGCGCTCGTGAACGCCAGGAACACGAGCACGACCACCGCGGTCGAGGAGACGATCGTCACCAGGCCCATGTCGCGGCGGATGACCTCGTCGGCCTCAACGGTGGTAACGTAGGTGCCCCCGATGTCCGCCCTTACCCCGAGGGCGTCCAGCCCGGCCCGGGCCACGGCGCTGCGCACAAGGCGGGTCACGGCCTGGTTGTAGGGGAGGGACTCAAACGGGCGGCGGGTGGGCCAGATCTGGATGATGAGCCGAGTCCGATCGCGGGAGAAAATGGGTTCTCCTTTGTCTTCGGGCTCAGGGCGTTTGATGGCGGCTTGGGCGATGTCGGCCGCCTTGGCAAGCGACGGCTGCTGGTCGAGCGCGGCCACGAGGAGGGTCAGGGCGGTGGTACCTGCCGCTGCCAGTTCTTGGAGGGCTGCCGCGACGGCGGGCGGGTTGGGGGTCACCGTGTTCACTCCGGCGAGGACGTCTTCAAGCGGGCGGACCGGAGCGAGAACGGGGAACCGCGCCCCGACCTCCCCGGCGATTGCCCGCAGGGTCTCGCGCTCCTCGGCCGACAGGGTGAGGAAGATGCGAAGCTCAGGGGGAACGCGGGTCCCAGTGCCCACCCGGTAGGAGGCCGATCCGAGCTCGGGGGTGTTCTCCACGTCCAGCGCCTCGATGACCCGATCGGCAGCCGCAAACAGGGCGGCTTCGCGCTCGGCGAGGTCAGTGGGGGGGGATGTGAGGGTGAGGAGGACCGCGACGATCTCCGTGCTCCCCATTTCTTGTTCGATCGATTGGAATTTCTTGACCAGCGGATCCTCCTGGGGCAGGAGGTCGAGGTACGCGGTGCGGATCGGGAAGTCGCGGATGTAGAGGAAGGCCAGGCTGGCCACGGCGAGAAACAGGGCCACGGTAGCCAGCGGCCGGCGGGTGGAAACCCAGGCCAGGGTGGAAAACAGGCGATCCCGCAGCCGGGGCGGCCTAGCGGGCTTGGGTGCGTTCTCCGGATGGCGTGCGGATGGTGATGGCATACCCGGTGAGCTTGGCTGCGAGTTCCACGTTGTGGCCGTCCCGGCCGATGGCCAGCGAGATGTCGCTTCCCGGCACCGTGACCACGGCGGTCTTGGCGGGTTCGTCGAGTTCGATCTCGATCGTGCTCGCTGGGGCCAGGGCTCCCCGGATCACCATGCGCACGTCCTCGTTCCAGCGGACGATGTCCACCTTCTCGCCGGCGATTTCGCGGCTCACAGCTCGGATGCGGCTTCCGCCCGGGCCGATGCAGCTTCCCACGGGGTCGATGCGGGGGTCCACACCGCGCACGAGGACCTTCGACTTGACGCCGGCCACGCGCGCCACCTTCACCACCTCGAGCATCCCCCCCTCGAGTTCGGGCACCTCGAGGGCGAGGAGCTTGGCCACGAAATCGGGGTGCGCTCGCGAGACGCAGATCCGGGGATCCCCTTGCGTCCGGTCCACCTGGTAGAGGTACGTCCGCAGCCGGCGACCGGGGATGTAGCGCTCGGTGGGGATCCGTTCCTCGCTTGGGAGCAGCGCCTCGACCTCGCCCAAGTTGATCCACACGTCGCGGCCCTCGAACCGGTGGACGAACCCGTGCAGGATCTCGCCCACGCGGGAGGCGTACATCTCGTAGAGGCCCTCGCGGCGGTGGCGGAGGATTTCGCGGCGGAAGAAGTCCTCCGCGCGGCGGGATTCGATCCGCCCCAGCTCCTTGACGAGGTCAAATCGCTTTCCGTCCACGCGGACATCGCCGGACCGCCGGTCGATGGTCACCGCCGGGGGCTCGTCGCCCCCGAACTTGGCCTGGTAGGCGGCTGCGATCGCCTTTTCCATCGCCCCGAACGCGATGTCGCGGTCGATGCCGCGGGCGCGGGCCATTTCCTCGATGGCCTCCAGAAACTCGATGTTCATGCGGGCACCTGTTCGTAGACGAGGCGGGCTGAGACGATGTCCGAGAACGGGATCTCCACTTCAGATCCATCAAGGCTCACGATGACCGCGTCCGCAGAGACCCGGGCGAGCCGCCCGCGACGAGCCTTCTGGTCTCGGAGCCTGAATACAATGGTCTTTCCTACGGCCTGGGTGTAGTGCCGCGGTTCGAACAGCGCTCGCTCGACCCCAGGGGAGGACACCTCGAGGAGGTAGGAGTTCGGAACGGGATCTTCCGCGTCCAGGATTGCCCCGATCGCCCGGCTGGCCCGGGTGCAATCGTCGAGCGTCACCCCTCCCGGGCGATCGACCTGCACCGCGAGCTGGACGCGCCCTCCCTGGCGGCGGAGCTCCCAGTGGTAGACCTCCACGTTGGCCTGCGCCGCGCCCCGGTGCACGAGTGCATCGAGCTTCTCCTGAACCCGGTCCATAGTATGGGATTATACTTGTCGCCTGTGGCGGACACAACGAGCGGAGTGCGGCTGGATCGAATCCTGGTGACTGGGGACGAGGAGGGCGAGCGGGTCGACCGCCTTCTTGCCCGCCGGTTGGCGATCCCCCGCTCCCAGGCGCAGTCGCTTCTGGCCTGGGGCGCGGTTCAGATCGACGGGGTGAGCCCTTCCCGGTCGCGACGGGTGAGAGGGGGAGAAACGGTTGAGGTGCGTTGGTCGGGGGCAGGGATCGTTCCCACCCCGGCCCCGATCCCGATCCTCCACGAGGACGATCACCTGGTCGTGGTCAACAAGCCCCGCGGGATCGCCGTTCACCCGGCGGGCCACGCCCCGGCGGTGACGGTGGTGTCCATTCTTCTCTCCCGCGGCCCCCTCGCTCCAGGGGCGCCGGGCCGACCAGGCGTGGTCCACCGGCTGGACGCGGCGACCACGGGGGCCCTGGTCCTGGCCAAGACCGGGGACGCGCTGCAGGGGCTTTCGGAGCAGTTTCGGCGCCGCGAGGTGGAGAAGGCGTACCTGGCCGGCGTGCGGGGCGAGGTGGGCGTCGCGGAGGGGGTGGTCGAGGGTCGGGTGGAGCGCGATGCGAGGCGGCCGTGGCGGATGCGCACGGGCGGGAGGAAGGAGGCCTCAACCGAGTTCGTCGTTCTGGGTCGGGGGGAGGGGGTGACCCTCCTCCTCGTTCGCCTGCGTACGGGCCGCACCCACCAGATCCGGGTTCACCTCTCGGCAATCGGCCACCCGGTGATCGGCGACCCACTCTACGGCGGGGGGGAGGGCCCCCTCCTCCTCCACGCCTGGCGGCTGGGGTTCCGTCACCCCGCTACCGGGGAGTGGGTCGAGTACGAGGCGGAGCCTCCCCCCGAGTTGGCGGGGTGGCTCGGCGGACGAGGTAGTACCCCCCGGCGATGAACTGGGCCCCCACAGCCCCCCAGAACGCCCAAATCCCGTAGGGGGTGAGGAGGAGGAGGCCGGCGGCGAGGGCGGTGAGGACTGACGCGGCCTTCCCGGGCCACTCCGCGGCGAACTCCCTCCTCCGCCGCCACAGGAGGAGCGTTCCCACCCCCAGGCCAAGCTGGGGGATCGAGAACGCCACGAGAGAAGGGACCGTCAACCGTCCCACGGCGGTGAGGGCGGAGAAGAGCCCAAGGTAGAACACCTTGTCCACCACTGGGTCAAGGAGCTGCCCCACGATCGTCACCTGATGACGCTTTCGGGCCACCCAGCCGTCGAGGACATCGGTCACCAGGGCGGCGACGAAGACCGCGAGCGCCATCCCCCAGTGACGGTCGAGCACAGCGAGCACCGTCGGGACAAGAAGGGCTCCCCGCAGGACGGTGAGGACGTTGGCGACGGTCACTCCACCGATGGTACCCCAGGCGACGGGGCCGGCCAAGCGCAGGGGATCGGGTACAATCCGAGGGTACGTAGCACGATCCCACACTGAGGTGAGTCCATGCGCAAGGTTAAGGTCATCATTATGGGGGCGGCGGGCCGGGACTTCCACAACTTCAACGTCGTGTTCAGGGACGACGACGCCTACGAGGTGGTGGCGTTCACGGCGACCCAGATCCCGGGGATCGAGGGACGCCGCTACCCCCCCGAGCTCGCTGGCCGGCTCTACCCGAACGGGATCCCGATCGAGCCGGAGGAGCGACTTCCCGACCTCGTGCGCGAGCGGGGTGTGGACCGCGTGGTGTTTGCGTACTCCGATGTTTCGCACCACCACGTGATGGACCGGGCCGCAGTCGCCGCCGCGGCCGGGGCCGACTTCTGGCTCCTCGGCCCCCGCGCGACCCAGCTTGTGGCCAAGAAGCCAGTGGTCGCCGTGTGCGCGGTCCGCACCGGATCGGGCAAGTCCCAGACCACGCGCAAGGTCGCGCAGATCCTCAAGGAACGGGGGAAGTCGGTGGCCGTGGTCCGCCACCCGATGCCGTACGGGGACCTCGTCCGCCAGCGGGCGCAGCGGTTCGCGTCCTACGACGACCTCGACCGGGCCGATTGCACGATTGAAGAGCGCGAGGAGTACGAGCCGCATATTCAGTCCGGGTTCGTGGTCTACGCAGGGGTGGACTACGCGGCGATCCTCCGTCAGGCCGAGGCTGAGGCAGACCTGATCCTGTGGGACGGGGGGAACAACGACCTCCCCTTCTTCCGTCCCGACTTCCTGATCGTGGTCGCCGACCCGCTCCGGGTCGGCCACGAGAGCACCTACTGGCCGGGGTCCGTGGTCGTGCGCCAGGCCAACGCGATCGTGATCAACAAGGTCGACACGGCGGGGCTGGAGCCAGTGGAGCGGTTGCGGGCCTCGCTCGCCGCCCTCAACCCCCGGGCGGTGATCGTCGAGGCCGCGTCCCCGATCACCGTCGAGGAGCCGGAGCTCGTTGCCGGGCGGGAGGTTCTCGTGGTCGAGGATGGCCCGACCGTGACCCACGGGGAGATGCCGTTCGGGGCGGGGGCGGTGGTGGCGCGGAAGCTTGGGGCGACCCTCGCCGATCCTCGGCCGCACGCCGAGGGGTCGCTCGTCGAGGTGTACCGTGCCTACCCCCATCTCGGGCCGGTCCTCCCGGCGATGGGGTACGGAAAACGGCAGATCGAGGAGCTCTCGAAGACGATCGCCCGGGTGCCGTGCGAAGCGGTGGTCATCGCCACCCCGGTGGACCTGCGGCGCCTCGTCGCGATTGGCAAGCCCTCCACCCGCGTGAGGTACGACCTTCAGGAGATCGGCCGTCCCACGCTCGCCGACCTCCTGCCCTCCCTCTGAGACAGGGGTCCGGGGTGGGCCGGACAAACGAGGCGGGGCCACCCCTCGCCTGTTCCGCGGGAGGCCGTTACCTCTCCGTATCCTCCCCCCATGAGGTGGTGTGAGATGAGAACGCGTCTCCTCGGTGTGCTTGCGGTGTTTTTGGTGATGGGGGCCACGTCCTGGTCTCAGCCCCCGGCCGTTTCGGGATCGTTGGGGGTCGAGGTGGCCTTCACCCCCATTCCCCCGGACGTCACAACGGCGATCACCCTCGCCCTGTCGTTTGGCCGGGCGGAGGTCGTCAGTCGAACCGAGCTTTCCCTCGCGGGCGTGTTCGCCCAGCACCTCGCGATGGGGGTCAACCTTGATGGGATCGGACTTCGGACGGGGATGCGGTTCAACCCGTGCTTCTCCCGGTACTGGTTCGAGGTCCGGGGAGGGTGCTGCCCCCTCGAGCTCGGGGGGCTGTTCCTCGTCGAGAACCTCGCGCCGGCCTGTCAGACCCCGAACTACACGATCGGGATCGTCCTCGACCTCGGCGTGGCGTGGCGGCCGGGGTTCTTCGCCCGGTCGCTCATCGGGTTTGGAGTTCAGGACCTGTACTTCCTCCTCGACAACGACCCCGGGACGTGGCTGACCGCGGTCTCCTTCGTGTGGTTCGAGGAGGCGCTCCTCCACCTTGGGTACACGAGCTGCTGCTTCCGGGGCGACGGCCTGGTCCTGTTCGACCCGTTCGGTCTGAAGTGGTTTGAGCTGGGCGCGTCCTACCTCTACCCGAACCCCGAGGCCGAACTGGGGGCCCGGGTCCGCGTCCTCGGCACGCTCGCCCTCGACTGGGCCAAGCTACAACTCGGCGTGCGGGTGCCGCCGGTCGCCGTCCGGCTCGTCACGACGTTCGACCTCGGGGGGTTCGTGGCCCAGGAGGTTTGGGTCGAGGTTTCGTTCTCCTGGGTCCGGATCTACTCCCGCACCCAGTTCAACTTTGGGGGCCTCATCCAAGCGGTGGTGGGGGTCGAGCTCAGGTTCTGAGTCCCGCTGGAGCGGAGGGTTGCCGGGCTCTCGGGGGGCGCTATCATCGGCGGGTGAGCGGGGGTTCGATGAGCTTGTTCCTGCACGCGCCTGGGTTTGTGCTCCCGTCGGCCGGAGGGGGCGAGGTATCGCTCCGCGACCTCCGCGGCCGGTACGCGGTCGTGTATTTCTACCCCCGGGCCGGAACCCCCGGCTGCACTCAGGAGGCGGCGGAGTTCCAGGCGCTCGCTGCCGAGTTCGCCGCGTTGGAGGCGCGGGTGATCGGGATCTCACCCGATCCCGTCCCGGCCCTGGAGCGCTTCGCCCGTAAGCGGGGGCTTGGCCTGACCCTCCTTTCCGATTCGGATCGCACGGTGGCCCGGGCGTACGGGGCCCTCACCCCCCAGGGACGGATCGAGCGTTCGACGGTTCTCCTCGACCGGGCAGGGGTGGTCCGGTGGAGCTGGAGACGGGTGAAGGTTGGGGGTCACGCCGCAGAGGTTCTCGCCACCCTGCGGGTCCTCCACGCCGCGGACGAGGCCCTGAACCCACTCCTTGTGGCGCGGCGGGCGTACCGCGCCTTGTCGGAGGAGGAGGTTCCGAAGCCAGCTCTCGAGCGGCTCGTTGAGGCCGCGCACCTCGCCCCATCCTGCTTCAACAACCAGCCGTGGCGGTTCGTGATCGCCCACGGCGAGGCCCTCGCGAAGGTGAAGGCCGCCCTCCCCGGGGGGAACTACTGGGCCAAGCGCGCGCCAGCGATCGTCGCCCTCGCCTCGCACCGCGACCTCGACTGCAAACTGTCCGACAACCGGGACTACTTCCTGTTCGGCTGCGGGATGGCCACGGGGATGCTCATGGTCCAGGCGACCCAGATGGGGCTCGTCGCCCACCCCATCGCCGGCTACGACCCCCTCGCGGTGAAGGAAGCGCTCGGAATTCCCGCGGAGTACGTCTTGATCACGCTGATCGTGGTCGGGAGGCCGGGTGATCCGAACACGTTGAGCGACAAGCACCGCGAGCTCGAGCTCGGGCCGCGGGACCGCAAGCCCTTGTCCGCGGTCATGGCATGGAATACCTTCAGGGACTTGGAACGTACGGAGGGTGCATGACGAGCAATGAGGTGTTGAACGCGATCCGTGGTCGGAGGAGCGTGCTCCGGTTCGAGGCCAAGCCCGTGACCGACGACGAGATCGAGGCGATCCTCGAGGCAGGGAGGTGGGCCCCGTCGTTCGCCAACTCCCAGCCGTGGACATTCGTGGTCGTCCGCGACGAGAACACCCGGCGCGAGCTCGGGCAACTGGTCGACCGGATCGCGTTCGCCCACCGCGGGCACTACGCGGTTTCCGGCAAGGGGACGGGCGATGCGCCGGTGCTGATCGCGGTGGTCCTCGATCCGGTAAAGGATCCCCAGCACTGGGTTGAGGCCGGCGCGGTGGCGACCCAGAACATGGCCCTGATGGCCCACAGCCTCGGGCTTGCCTCGTACTGGGCGGGGCTCGGGGGGAAGTCTGAGGCGGAGGCGCGGCGGATCCTGGGGGTTCCGAAGGGCCTGCGGATCGCCTCCCTCCTCCCCATCGGGAGGCCGGCATACGCCCCCAAGCCGGGGGAGCGGGCGCCCCTGGCGGGGATCGTTCGCTACGATCGGTTCGGGAGCTGAACCGGAAGTTTTCGC
This sequence comes from Candidatus Bipolaricaulota bacterium, assembly GCA_937921255.1. GTDB lineage: Bacteria > Bipolaricaulota > Bipolaricaulia > Bipolaricaulales > Bipolaricaulaceae > Bipolaricaulis. The sequence goes on along the minus strand of CAKZSO010000013.1, from coordinate 32,402 downwards.
ATTTCGGGGGGGCCTCTTCTCAAGTCAGGTTGGTGTTGCCTTGAGCCCCGTTCCGGTAAGGACCACGGTGACCGCGGATCCTGCGGCGATTGCCCCCCGGGCGACGAGCTCGTGGAGGGCCGCCACCGGAAGGGCGGAGGTGGGCTCAACGTACAGCCCCTCCGCGGAAGCGAGCAAGCGTTGCGCGCTTAGAATCTCGCTTTCTTCCACGGCCACCCCTTCCCCACCGACCCTCTTCAGGACGGCGAGGATCTCCCGGCCCCGCACCGGGGTCGGGATCCGGGCTCCCTCGGCGACGGTGGGCCCGGGTGTAGGCTCGGTGGGAACGTCCTTCCCCTCGGCCTGGGCGCGGACGAGGGGGGCGCAGGCGGCCGGCTGGGCGATGTGAATGCGGGGAGCGCGCGCGATCCAGCCCCGGTCGCGTAGCCCCTGGAACCCGTACGCGAGCCCAAGGAACAGCCCACCTCCGCCCGCGGGGACCACGACGTGGTCAGGGGGGCGCCCCAGGTCTTCCTGGAGCTCGAGGGCGAGGGTTGTGATCCCGGCGATGAAGTACGGGGACGCATTGTGCGAGGCGTAGACGAGATGGGGGGTCGCTCGGCACGCCTCCTCCACCGCCTCTGTCGCGCGTTCGCGTGGCCCGGGGACGCGGACCACCTCTGCCCCGAGCGCTGAGATCTGGGCGAGCTTGGGACCCGAGGCATGGGCTGGGACGTAGAGGAGGGCCCGAAGCCCGGCTCGGGCCGCGTACGTGGCGAGCGCGGCCCCGGCGTTGCCGGACGAGTCGTCGGCCAGGGACCGCGCGCCGAACGCCCTCAGGACGGAGACCATCACCGCTGCCCCGCGGTCCTTGAACGATCCGCTTGGGTTTGCCCCTTCGACCTTGAACCGGAGGTCCACCCCGAGGCCGGGGCCGATCTGCACCGAGGGGACGAGGGGTGTGCCGCCCTCGCCTAGCGAGACGGGCTCGACCTCGGGGAGGAACGGGGCATACCGCCACACCCCGCGGCCCGTGAGATCGGAGGGCCGTAGAACACGTGGCCGGTCGCGCCGGTACACGGGCGGGGCCGCGCACCGCGGGCAGGGAGAGGGAACCGCGGCCAGAGGGGCGGGTAGGCCGCACAGGGGGCACTCGAGCTCGCCCGTCGGGGGGGGCACGGGCCTAGGCGAGGACTTCCCCCTCCCACCGCCGGAGGGAGTCGAGGACCCCATAGGCGGTGAGGTCGAGGTGGAGGGGGGTGATCGAGACGTACCCGGATAGCACGGCCCACACGTCCGTGTCCTCCTCCCCAGGGGGCGGGGAGGTGAGCATCTCTCCGGACAACCAGTAGTACGAGCGACCGCGGGGGTCCTCGCCCCGGACGAGGTCGTCGGACCAGATTTTCCCCCCGAGCCGCGTGACCCGGATCCCCTTCGGGACACCGCGGGGGACGTTGACGTTGATGAGCGTGCGGGCGAGCGCGTCCCGCTCGGCGAGCACGCGCCGGGCCACCCGCGCCGTGAGGGCTGCCGCGGTGTCGTAGTCGGGATTTCCCTCCCGGCCCTCATCGGGGCCGAGGTCGAGGGACACCGCGATCGCCGGGACTCCCGCGGAGGCCCCCTCCATCGCCGCGGCGACCGTTCCGGAGTAGGTCACGTCGTGGCCGATGTTCGCGCCCATGTTGATCCCCGCCACCACGAGGTCCGGCTGGCGCGGGGCGAGGCCGAGGAGGGCAAGGCGCACACAGTCGGAGGGGGCGCCGTTCGTCACGTGGACCTCCTCCCCGTCCGGCAGCCGGGCGCTCGAGAACCGCAGGGGCTTGTGGAACACCCGGGTCCGGGAGGCCGCAGACCAGTTCCGGTCCGGCGCGAGGACCCACGGCTCCCCGACCGCGGGGAGGGCCCGGCGCAGGGCGAGGAGCCCGGGCGAGAGGTACCCGTCGTCGTTTGTCACTAGGATAAACGGTCGCTCCATCCTTCCTCCTGTTCCGGTCAGTCTAGCCGCTTGAGTCGTCAGGCACAAACCGGTACAGGGAAAGCACCGTCTCCCCGTAGGCCCGTCGGAGCTCGAGGACGAGGGGGCCGTACCGGTCCACGATCTTCTCCTTGTGGAACGTCTCCGCCACGACCACCGCTCCTGGGGCCAACGGCCGGAGCTCGGCCAGGGCCTCGACCGTCCGTGGGGCGAGGCCGCTCCCGTACGGGGCGCCGATGAACACGAGATCGAACGTCTTCCCGCGCCGGACGAGCGAGCGCAACGCGGTGAAGACGTCCCCTTCCACAACCTCGGCCTGGGAGGCGCAACCGAGGCGGCCAATGTTCTCCCGGACCAACCGCGCTGAGACGTCCACGAACACAGCGTGGGCGGCTCCGCGCGACAGGGCCTCCAGGCCGACGGCGCCCGTCCCGGCAAACAGGTCGAGGAACCGCGCCCCGGGCACCAGCTCGCGCACGGTGTCGAACAGGGCCAGCCGCACCCGGTCCCGGAGCGGGCGGATCCCCACCCCGCGGGGGCCGGTCAGCCTGTGTCCTCGGTACTCGCCAGCGCCGATCCTCACCTTGCACCCTCCTTCCCACGGGCTACGATGCGGTGGGTTCACGTAGGATAACCGAACGGCGGGCCCGAAAGGAGCGACGTGTGCGGTATGACGTAGCAGTGGTGGGAGCGGGGCCGGCGGGGCTGTTTGCCGCCCTCGAGCTCGCGGGGTCGGGCCTAGCAACGGTGCTCGTGGACAAGGGCCTCGCTCCGCTCGAGCGGACGAGCAACACCTGCGGGGTCGGCGGGGCGGGGGCGTACTCCGATGGCAAGCTCAACCTGACCTCGAGGATCGGGGGGGACCCCGAGGCGATCGGGTGCTCGGTGGGGGAGCTTGAGGCGCTCATCGCCCACGTCGACGAGGTGTTCACCCGCTACGGCGCGCCGGCGCAGTACTCGGGCGAGGACCCCCAAGCCCTCGCCGAGCTCAGGAAGGCCGCCTCCCAGGCCGGGGTCGAGTTCATCGCCGGCCGCCAGCGCCACATCGGGACGGGCCGGATCCGCGAGGTGATCGACGCGATGTACCGCGACCTTGTGGAACGGGGTGTCGCGTTCGAGCTGGGGGCAGCGGCGGAGACGGTCCACCACGATGGCAGCACATTTGCGGTGAAGGTCGGCCCGAAAACGATCGAGGCGCGATCCGTTCTTATGGCCCCGGGTCGGGTCGGGGCGTACTGGCTCCGGGAGGTGGCGCGATCGCTCGGGGTCGGGCCGTCGTTCGGTCCCCTCGACGTCGGGGTGCGGGTCGAGTTCCCGGCCGAGCTGTACGACCCGATCGAGCGGGTGATGTACGACGCCAAACTCCGCGTCCGGACCCCGACCTACGACGACATGGTGCGCACGTTCTGCACCAACCCCCGCGGGTTCGTGGTCCAGGAGGACCACGGCGAGTTCGTCCTCGTGAACGGCCACGCCGAGAACGACCGCAAGAGCGGAAACACGAACTTTGCCCTCCTCGTCCACATCGAGCTCACCGACCCGGTGGAGGACACCACCGAGTACGGTCGGGCGATCGCGAAACTGGCCACAACGATTGGGGGAGGGAAGCCGATCGTCCAGCGCCTGAAGGACCTCACCCAGGGCCGCCGGTCGACGATGGACCGGATCCGCCGGGCTGCGGTCCACCCGACCCTCGCCTCGTTCACCCCCGGCGACGTGTCGATGGCCCTCCCCCACCGGGTGGTGGTGGACCTCGTCGAGGCGGTGGACGTCCTGAACCGCCTCATCCCCGGCCTCGCCTCGGAGGGAACCCTCATCTGCGCCCCTGAGATCAAGTTCTACGACACGCGCTACGCGGTGGGACCCGGGATGGAGACGGGACTCCCCGGGTTCTACGTCGCCGGCGACGCGTCGGGCCACTCCCGGGGGATCGTCTTTGCCGCCGTGACCGGCGTCCTTGCCGCCCGGCGGATCCGCGAGAAGGCATCGGGATGAAGCGGATCGCTGTCCTCACCAGCGGAGGCGATGCTCCGGGGATGAACGCGGCGATCCGCGCCGTGGTCCGCACGGGGATCGCGCAGGGCTGGGAGGTCCTCGGCGTCCGGCGCGGGTACGCCGGCTTGACCTACGGGGAGATGGTTCCCCTTGGGGCGCGAGACGTGGGCGGCATCCTCCAGCTCGGGGGGACGATCCTGGGGAGTGCCCGTTGCCCGGAGTTCCGGACCGAGCTTGGTCGCCAGCGGGCCCTCCGCGCCCTGCGGTCCCACGGGGTCGAGGCCCTGGTCGTGATCGGCGGCAACGGCTCCCAAGCCGGGGCGTACGAGGTTTTCCGGATGGGGTTTCCCGTGGTGGGGGTGGCATCCACGATTGACAACGACCTCGTCGGTTCGGAGATCACGATCGGGGTGGACACCGCTCTCAACGTGGCCCTCGAGGCGATCGACCGCCTGAAGACCACGGCCTCGTCCCACGGGCGGGCGTTCCTGGTCGAGGTGATGGGGCGCGACTGCGGGTACCTCGCCCTGATGGCGGGGATTGCCGGTGGGGCCGAGGCGGTGGTCGTCCCCGAGGTCGAGACCGACCCCGAGGCCCTTGCCCAGGAGATGCACGACGCCTATGAGCGGGGGAAGAGCCACGCCCTGGTCGTCGTCGCCGAGGGGGCTTCCTACAACGCATCCCGGCTCGCCGACTACTTCCACGCAAACGAGAAGCGGCTTGGGTTCGAGCTGCGGGTGACGATCCTCGGCCACGTGCAGCGGGGCGGGGCGCCGGGGGCGTTTGACCGCCTGCTCGCCACCCAGCTCGGCGCGGCGGCCGTGGACGCGCTGGCCCGCGGGGAACAGGGCGTGCTCGTCGGCTGGGTGCGCGGCGAGGTGGCCCTCACTCCGCTTTCCGAGGTAGCGGGAAGGGCGAAAGCCCTCGACCCGCAGCTGCTTGCTCTGGCCCAGGTCCTCGCCCGGTGAGGCGGGTTGGCGTGGCGTGACCTATACTCCACCTGACGGTGAAGGGGGACCGATGGAACACGTGGGAAGCTTGCGGGAGGAGCCGGGGCTGAAGGTCAAGATGATCCGCAGCCTGCGGACGGCGGGTGGACACATCGAAGGCATTCGGCGGATGGTGGAAGAGGACGCGTACTGCGTGGACATCCTCAAGCAGATCGCTGCCGTGCAGGGGATTCTGGGCCGCTCCGCTCGGGCGCTCGCCGAGTCCCACACCCGCCACTGCGTCCGACACGCGATCGAGGAGGGCCACGGCGAGGAGAAAATCGAGGAGCTGTTCGAGGCCCTGAAGTACCTGCGGCACTTCTAGAACCACTATCGCGGGCGGCGTCTTCGCATTCGTCGGATTCCCGACTTCTGTAGTCGTGTTGCCAACTGCACTTCCGAGATCGTGGCCTTCCCACTACGCCTTGAACACGACTACCCATTCCTGTACGGTGATTGAGTCCGGGGCATGTTCCGGGGGGGAGTGAAGGGACCGACCGTGGTTCGCGAGTGTGGGGAGGATGGTCTCCGATAGCGGGTATCGCAGGCATCGCTGAAGCCGGGCGACAGGGTCAGGTTGTCACGATGATGCAGAGGATCATGCATCGCGGAGGTGATCACGTGAAGACGATCATCGGCCCCAACCTGACGATGCAGGCCTCATGGTCCGATGCCGAGACACGTCTCACGTCCAGCCACCTTCAGCAGGCCGTGGCGTGGGATGGTGTTCCTGTGCAGAACACTATTCCCGAAGATCTGGGGGGCTGGACCCAGCCGTGCGTGTTGGCAGCGACCACTGCCCACGGGTTGTTCCTGGCCCGGGGACCGCTAGGTGTGAGGCCGCTCTACTACGGCCGAACCGGCGGCGGTGCCCTTGCCTTCGCGTCCGAGGTCAAGGCGCTCCTCGCGGTAACCGAAGATGTGAACGAGTTTCCCCCTGGCACGTGGTACACCCCAGGCGACGGGTTCCGCCGCTACGTCGAGGTGCAGGGCGGGAGATTGTCGGATGATGACCCGGACCGGATCGCGCTCCAACTGCGTCGCCGGCTGGACGCGGCCGTCGCCCGCTGTCCCGTGACGAACGCGATGGGCGTGTGGCTATCCGGCGGCGTGGACTCCTCGGTCCTGGCCTCCCTCGCGCGGCGGCGTGTGGACCGCCTCCACTCGTTCGTGGGCGGGGTACGGGGGGCGCCCGACCTCGCGTACGCCGAGGAGGTGGCCGCGTTCCTCGGAACGACCCACCACCGCCGCCTGGTCAGCCGTGAGGACCTGGTGGCCGCGCTGCCCGAGGTCATCTACCACCTCGAGTCGTTCGACGCGCTGCTCGTGCGCTCATCGGTGGTCAACTACCTCACTGCTCGGCTCGCCGCCGACTACGTGGACTCCGTGTTGTCCGGGGAAGGGAGCGACGAGCTGTTTGCGGGGTACGGCTACATCGAGCAGATCCCCCCGCGCGAGATCCCCGCTGAGCTTCGGGACATCGTGATGCGCCTCCACAACACCGCCCTCCAGCGCGTGGATCGGTGCGCCTACGCCCATGGGCTGGTTCCGTTCGTTCCGTTCGCCGACCTCGACGTGGTGCGGTACGCGCTGAGCATCCCCCCAGAGTACAAGCTCTATCGCCGCGGGAGATTGGTCGTCGCAAAGTGGATCCTCCGTCGGGCGTTCGAGGGGCTGGTCCCTGCTGGCGTCCTGTGGCGGCCGAAAGCCAAGTTCTGGCAGGGCGCAGGGGTGGCGGTGCTCCTTGCCGAGCACGCCGCGGCGGCGGTCACCGACGCCGACTTCCGGCGCGAGCGCGTGCTTCCCAACGGGTGGGAGCTCCGCAGCAAGGAGGAGCTCCTCTACTACCGCATCTTCCGCGACCAGTTTGGGGAGATCCCCCGCCTCGACTGGATGGGACGAACGAAACACGTGTCCGAGGGGAGGGAACCTCATCCCGGCCGTAACTCGCCGCCTATCGACGCGTAGGGTGAATCCCACCTCACGTCTGAAGGGGGGGTCGCGCTTGCCCTCGTGGCAGCCGGTAAGCTTGGCGTGATGCGGCGACGGGCGGTCGTGTACATCACCCGGGAGACCGCCGAGGGGCGGCAGCTCCTCGTGTTCACCCATCGCGTGCCCGACGCCCCGGACGTCGTGGTGCCGGGCGGAACGATCGAGCCGGGTGAGACCCCGCTCGACGGCGCGTTGCGCGAGGCGCGCGAGGAGACCGGGCTCTCCATGTTCGGTCCGCCCTGCCTCCTGGCCGAGGAGGTGTGGCACGGACCCGACGAGGTCGTCCAGTGCTACTTCGTCCACCTCCCCCTCGCCCAACCTGCGCCGGACGCGTGGGAGCACGTGGTGTCCGCGGGCGAACTCGACCAGGGGCTCGTGTTCGCCCTGTTCTGGACCACCCTCCCCGCCACGAGCGGCCTGTGGCCGCCGATGGCGAGGCACGTCCACCTCTTGCTCCCGTAGCCGCGCTTCCCAAGAGGAGAACTGGCTCTCGGGGACGGCGGCGATGGGCAGCGGAGGCCCCGGTACAATCACCTCGCCATGGAGCGAAAGGCCGGGGTTGCGCAAGCCCGATGGGGAGACGCGTGCTCTGCGCGCGGGCCAGCCGGTTGGTTGGGGGTGATCGTCGTTGCCGTTGCATGAGACCTACGTTCGCCACGTGTGCGCTCCCGGCTTCGCGTTTGACGCCGCCCACCTCGGGGAACACTTCCTCGACGCGATGATCGCCCACGTGCTGGCGGTCCGGCGTCTCCCTCTGGCGCAGACCGTGGAAGCGCAACAGGTCATCGCCCGACTTCTGCGGGCCTTGAACTCCCTCCGCTCCTCGTCCCTGGTTTCCACGCCCACCACCCCCGACCTGTACACGGCCTACCTCGAAGCGTTGGAGCGCACGGTGGGCCCGCACGCGGTGGGGTACCTGCGGCTCGGGCTGAGCCGGAACGACCTCGATATGACCGCGTACCGGATGCACGCCCGGAACCTCGTTCTTGGACTGGCCAACGATCTGAGACGGCTGCGCGCCGCCCTTCTCGCTCAGGCCGGTGCTCATGTCCAGACCGTGTTCATCGCCCAGACCCACCACCGCCCCGCCCAGCCCACCACCCTCGCCCACTACCTGGCCGCCGTGGACAGCATGGTGGAACGGGACCTGGGTCGTCTTCTCCAGGCGTTCCGGCGGGTGAACCAGTGCCCACTGGGCGCGGCGGCCCTCGGGGGGACAAGCTACGGCCTCGACCGGGCGTACGTGGCGCGGCTCCTCGGGTTCGCCCGCCCGGTGGCGAACACCCTTGATGCGGTGGCCGCTGCAGACTGGGAGGTCGAGCTCTGTGGGGTTCTCGCCACGAGCGCGGTGGGCCTGTCCCGCCTCGTGGCCGACCTCATCGCCTGGGCGCAGGCCGGGGCGTTCACCTTACCTCCCACGCTTTGCGAGGGGTCGAGCATCATGCCGCAGAAGCGGAACCCGGTGGCCCTCGAGCACGTCCGCGCTTCCTTGTCCCGCGTGGTCGCCCTGGCCCAGGCGCCCCTCATCTCCGGCCACAACATCCCGTTCTCCGACCACAACGACTGCGGCCCGGATATCCAGGGAGCGCTCGCCCAGAGCTTCGCCGAGATGGGCCAGGCGGTGGAGCTCCTCTCCGTCTGTCTCGAGGAGGGGGCGTTCGATCCCCAGCGTCTGACCGCGGACGCGCTCGGCTCGGACGCCACGGCGACGGAACTGGCCGATCACCTGACCCGGGCCCACGGGCTCCCGTTCGGGGAGGCCCACCGGGTGGTGGCCGCCCTGCTGGACCGGATGATGGCCGACCACCGCCGGCTCGCCGACGCCGGCCCGGAGGACCTGGTGGCAGTGGGGGGGCCTTCCCTGGGCGAGGAGGAGATGCGCGCCGCGCTCGACGTGGAGGAATTCGTCCGTCGGAGGTGCGAACTCGGCGGACCGGAACAGGGGGTGATGGAAGAGCACATCCGCAACGCCAACCGAAGGCTCGACGCTTGGCAGCGGCGCCTTAGCCTCATTGAAGAGACCCTGAGGCGTTGCCGCAGTTCACTGGTTTCCGAACGGGAGGTTCCATGAAGGTGAAGACGCTGTTGGCCGTGCTCGTCCTGACCCTCGGAGCCGTCGTCGCAATCGGTGCCGAGGTTGTCACCATCACCTACTGGCAGTACGAGTTCGCCAGTAAGGTGCAGATGATTGACCGCCTCATCGCCGAGTTCGAGGCGGAGAATCCGGGGATCAAGGTCCGCCACGAGACGTTCCCCTACGCCGTGTTTGCGGAGAAGGTGGCCACGTCGCTGCCCGCTGGGGTGGGGCCCCACATCGTGAACCTCTACTACGGATGGCTGCCGGCGTGGCAACGGGCGGGGTACCTCCAGGCGCTTCCTGAGGACGCGTTCCCCACGGAGGCCATCGAGGCGGAGTTCGCGCCCCTGGTCCAGGCGGCGAAGATGGAGGGCCGCTACTGGGGGCTGCCGACCGCGGTCCGGACCCTGGCTCTGTTCTACAACGTAGACCTGTTCGAGGCGTACGGGATCACTGCCCCGCCGGAGACGTGGGACGAGCTGATCAGGATCGCCCAGGCCCTCACCGACTACCGGGCCGGTCGGTTCGTGCGCGCCGGGTTCGGCATGGCCCCCGATGGGCAGGATCACCACCTGGTACGGGAGATCCTCATCCGGCAGTTCGGCGGGGTCCCGTACGCTGCGGACAACCGCGCCGTGACCTACAACACGCCGGAGGGTGTAGCCGCGCTCAAGTTCTACACCGACCTCCACCTCGTTCACAGGATCGGTGAGCCCGACTTCCCGTTCCCCGGCGTGGCCGGCTACTACCGCGACGGGTTCATGGCCGGGATGATCGGGATGATCGTCGACGGGTCGTTTGCGATCGGGGCGATCACCCGGGGCGCTCAGGCGCGGTGGGCGGTGGCGGAGTTGCCGCGGCTGACACCGGACGGGGAGCGCCACAATTTCGCCTCGTTCTGGATGCACGGGATCACCCCGCTGGCGAGGGGCGCCGAGCTCGACGCGGCAGTGAAGTTCCTCCAGTTCATCACCTCCGAGCGAGCGATGGAGCAGTGGGTGGCCTGGGTCGGGGAGCTCCCCGCCCGGCTGTCGCTCATGGACAACCCGGAACTGGTCGCGGACCCGATCCTGGGGCCGTTCGTGGCGGCGCTGCCCTACTCGCACGCCACGTTCTTTGTGGACGAGGCGGCGCAGCGTACGGTGATGATCGATGCCGTGCTGCGCGTGATCCGCGGGGGGATGGATCCCGCGGAGTCGCTGCGGCGAGCCGCGCTCGAGGAGCAGGCGATCCTGGACCGGTTTTGGGGATCGCGGTAGGGTGATCCCGGGCCAGGGCTGGCCCGCGGCCGGCCCTGGCCCGGTTCCTCCCTGTCGACATCGAGAGGGCATCGCGTGGGAACGCTCCGGCCGAGGGGGCGGCGGATCCAGTTGACGCTTCGCCAGCGGCGCACGTTGTGGGCGTATGCGTTCCTGGCCATCCCGCTGTTCTTCTTCCTCGCCATCCGCATCTGGCCCATGCTTCAGGCGTTTCAGCTCTCGGTGACGCGGTGGCACGTGGACCCCGCGCAACGGGTGTTCGTGGGCCTCCACCACTTCCGGCAGATGTGGGGCGACGCGAGGTTCCTGCAGGCGCTGCGGAACACCGCGCTGTACGCTGCGATCGGGGTGCCGGCCCAGGTGTTCCTCGGGCTGGGGATCGCGCTCCTCCTGAACAACATCCGACGGGCACGGGGCCTGTTTCGGGCGATCTACTTCGCCCCCTACGTCACGCCCGCCGTAGCCGTGGCGTGGGCGTGGAGCTACATGCTGTCCCCACACCTCGGGGTGATCAACTCGATCCTGTGGCTGGTCGGGATCCCCCCTCAGCCGTTTCTGACCTCGCCCGCCCAGGCGCTGCCCACGGTGGCGGCGGTGGTGGTGTGGCAGTTCGTCGGCTTCCACGTGGTGATCTTTCTTGTCGCTCTGAACAGCATCCCACGGGAGATCTACGAGGCGGCACGGGTGGATGGGGCCTCGGGGTGGTCCCTGTTCCGCCGGATCACGTTCCCCCTGCTGAACCCGAGCCTGGTGCTGGCCGTGGTCATGGCGACCGCCTCGCCGTCCATCGGGATCCTCCAGCTGTTCACCCAGGTCATGAACCTGCGCATGTACGACCCCGGGGGGCCGCTCGGGAGCACGTCCACGGTGGTCCTGTACATGTACCAGGTGGCGTTCCGTCGGTTCGATTTCGGCTACGCGGCAGCGATCATCGTGGTGTTGTTCGCCATCATCCTCGCCGTGAGCCTGATCCAACTGCGGGTCCTGCGCCGGAGGTTCGAGTACTGATGCCCCGTCGGTTGATGCCGCTCCAAGTGGCGAGCTACCTCATCTTGACGGTGGGGGCGGCGGTGATGATCTTCCCGTTCGTCTGGATGCTCCTTACGTCGCTGAAACCCCTACCCGAAATCTACTCCCTGTCGTGGTTCCCGCGCCAGCCGACCCTGGACAACTACGTGACGATCCTGTTTCGGTATCAGTTCGGCCGCTGGTTCCTCAACAGCCTGGTTGTGGGCGCGGTCACCACCCTGTCCATGGTCGCGTTCTGCTCCTTGACCGGGTACACGCTCACCAAGCTCGACTTCCCGGGAAAGGGGTTCGTGTTCGTGCTCATCCTGGCCACGCTGTTCGTGCCCACGGAGATGCTCGTCATCCCGTGGTACGCGTCGTCGGTGCGGTATGGGTGGGTGGACACGTACTGGGGGATCATGTTCCCGGGCATGATCCACGCGTTCGGGGTGTTCCTCATGCGCCAGTTCTTCCAGGGCCTGCCGAGCGACCTCCTCGACGCAGCGCGGGTGGACGGGCTGTCCGAACTGGGCGTGTTCTGGCGGGTGGCGCTACCCCTGATGAAGTCCCCCCTTGCGGCGCTGGCGATCTTGGCGTTCCTTGGAAACTGGAACGCGTTCATCTGGCCGCTCATCGTCACCAACCGCTCGGAGGTGTTCACGTTGCCCGTGGGGCTGGCCATGTTCTCGGGCGAGGCCGGGGCACACTGGAACCTCATCACCGCTGGGGCCACCCTGTCCGTGTTTCCGGTGTTGCTGGTGTTCGCGATCTTCCAGCGTCACATCATCGAGAGCATCGCCCTGTCGGGAGTGAAGGGGTGAACCAGGCCCTGGGTCTGCCGGTGTTCGATGTCCACGCCCATCTCCCCGCGCCGGGCCGGCTGGCGTGGGGGGCGTGGGGCGAGGCGTTCGCCCGCCGCCATGGGGAGGCGAAGCTGGAGACGTGGGTTGCCCGGAACCGCCACGCTCAGGCCCGCGCCCGGAACATGTACGGGTTCCCCGCCCCCGAGGTCCCCCAGCCCCTCCCCCCCGAGGCGGCGCAGCGCTACGCTGAGGAGGTCGAGCGGTACGGCTTGAGCGGCATCTGCTTTGTGACGGGAGGAGGCAACGACGTACTGGCCCGGGCCATCCGCCCCTACCCCCAGCTCCTGGGGTTCGCCCACCATGACCCGTTTTCCCCCGATGCGGCATCGGAGCTCGAGCGCGCGGTGCGCGAGCTGGCTCTGGTCGGGTACAAGGTGGTGGCGCCGGCGCTCCGCGGCCCCCTTTCCGACCCGGCGCTCGATCCCGTGTGGGAAGCCTGTGCGCGCCTGGCGCTTCCGGTGCTTGTCCATTTTGGCCCGTTGGGGGGTGGGTGCGGGGTGGCGGCGGGGGAGAACGTGAGCCCGCTCGCCCTCCACGATGTGGCCAAGGGGCAGCCCGACACCCCGTTCATCGTCCCCCACTTCGGCACCGGCTATCTGCGGGAGCTCCTCCACCTCATGTGGGCCTGCGACAACGTCCTCGTGGATACGTCAGGGAGCAATGGGTGGCGGCACTACCTGTGGCCCGAGCCCGAGCTCTGCGACCTGTTCAAGCTGTTCTGCCGGCAGTTCGGAGCGGAGCGGATCCTGTTCGGAACCGATAGCTCCTACTTCCCCCGCGGGTGGGCGTTCCGGTACGCGGAAGAGCAGCTCCGCGCCGCCGCGGAGGCCGGCCTCAGCACTGGGGACATCGAGAAGATCTTTGTGGGGAACGCCCAGACCCTCTTTGGCCCGCGGGCGGCGGGCCCCCCCGCGGGGAGAGGCAACACCTGAACCCGGGGACTCACTCCCGGCGGGGGGTGTCCGCTCCCCTCCCCTCAGGAGCCTGATCGGCGAGGTCGTTCCGGGTCGTCTCCCCGGGGGCGCGGAGCCGACTCGCCCCGTCGAGAACGGATTCCACGGTTGCGGTGAGGCCCGTCTCCAGGGGCTGGATGTGCTTCGTGCGGTCCGCCACTCGGAGGCGGCTCCGGGCCTCCTCCTGCACTGCCACCTCTCGGTTGAACGGGTCGAGGGGGCAGTTGGACTCCTCGCTAAGCTCCCTCTTGGTCATCGTCTCGCGAACTCCCGTGGGGCGTGTCGCGCCCTCTCCCTCGTTCCGTTGCCGGGCCCCTGCCGCCCGTCGGAGCTCGGGGTAGCAGGGGGATACGCCTGCTCTTGCGGCGCCCAATCCCCGGGGCAGGGGCTGAGCCTCTCGCCCGCGCTGTCCCGTCCTGTTCCCTCTGCGGGTGATGCGCTTTCCATCGTCCGCATTTCGTACGATCGTTCGGGCCCCGCCGGCCGCGCTCATGCAGGCGGGTACGGGCCAGCGGAGGACGGCGGTGCCCCGCCCCCCAGGGGGACGGTGAGGGGAGTCCGACGGAACTGGCTCGTGTACAGGCGCGCGTAGAACCCCCGGGCGGCGAGGAGCTCGTCGTGGGTCCCCCGCTCGACGATCCGTCCTCCGTCGATGACGACGACCTGGTCAGCGTTGCGGATCGTGGACAGCCGGTGGGCGATGACGAAGCTCGTTCGCCCCTTCATCAGGCCGAGGAGTGCCTTCTGGATCGCGACCTCGGTTCGGGTGTCCACGCTGCTCGTCGCCTCGTCGAGGACGAGGATCCGCGGGTCGGCGAGCACGGCCCGGGCGATCGCGAGGAGCTGCCGCTGGCCCTCGCTCAGGTTGGCCCCCCGCTCGGACAAGAGCGTCTGGTACCCGTCGGGGAGCTTGCGGATGAACGGGTCGGCGTGGGCGAGCTGGGCCGCGGCGATCACCTCGTCGTCGGTTGCATCCAACCGCCCGTAGCGGATGTTCTCCATCACCGTGTCCGCAAACAGGAACGTCTGCTGGAGGACGATCCCGATCTGGCGGCGCAGGCTCGAGCGCTTGACGCGGCGGATGTCCACCCCGTCGACGCGGATCTCCCCCCGGTCCACGTCGTAGAACCGGGTGAGGAGGTTCACGATCGTCGTCTTTCCCGCTCCGGTTGGCCCGACGAGGGCGATCGTCTGGCCGGGCCGGGCCTCGAGGCTCACCTCGCGCAGGACGGGGACGTCCGGGACGTAGCCGAAGTCCACGTCCCGGAACTCGACGTGGCCCCGCGCCACCCCGAGTTCGACGGCGTCGGGGGGGTCGGTCCGGTCGGGCGGGGTGTCCATCGTCCCGAAGATCCGCTCCGCACCGGCGATTGCTGACTGGACCTGGTTGTAGAGGTCCCCGAGCATCCGCAGGGGCTCGGCGAACTGGCGGGAGTAGCTGATGAACGCGGCGATCGTCCCCACGCTCGCCCGACCGACGAGGGTCAGCCAGCCCCCGAGCCCGGCCAGGATCGCGATGTTGGCGTTGGAGAGGATCCCCATCATCGGCGGGATGAGGAGGGCGTAGCTCTGGGCGCGGATCCCCGCCGTGCGGACCCCGGCGTTGGCCTGGTCGAAGTCGCGGAGCACGCTCTCCCCCTGGCCGAACGCGAGGATCACCCGCTGCCCGCTGTACGTCTCCTCGAGCTTTCCGTTGAGTTCCCCGAGCCGCTTCTGGTACTCGCGGAACCCGCTGCGCGTTCGCTTACCGACCCAGCCGACAAGGCCGAGCATGAGCGGGAACGCGACGAACGAGCCGAGGGCGAGGAGCGGGTTCAGCGCGAACATCATCACCAGGATCCCGGCGAGGGTCAGGCTTCCCGTGAACAGCTGCAGGATGTTCTGGGACAGGACGCGGCTGATCGCGTCCATGTCGTTCGTGAGCCGGCTCATCGTCTCCCCGTGCGGCCGGGCGTCAAAGAACCTGAGGGGCAGGGTCTGGAGGTGGGAGAAGAGATCTCGGCGCAGGGCCCGCATCGCCTTCTGCGTGGCCCGGGCGAGGATGAGGTTCTCCGCGTACCGGGCGCCCCACGCCCCGAGGTACGTCCCGAGCATGAGCAGGACGATCCGGAGGAGGAGTGCCGCGTCCCCCCCGCGGATTGCCCCGTCGATCGCCCGGCCCATGAGGAACGGCCCGACGAGGGAGAGCCCGGTGGCCACGAGGGCGAGGGCGAAGATGGCGGCGAAGTGGGCCCGGTACGGCCGGAGGTAGCCGAGCAGCCTCCGGAGCGTCCCCCGCACGTCGCGGGCCCGCTCGATCCGCGCCCCGCCCATCCCCGGCCCGCGGCCGGGCCCGGGCCCGAACATCCGTGGAACCGGGGCTCCTCCCCCCGGCTGGGGCCGCCCGCGCGAATCAGACGCCATCGGCCACCTCCGCATTTCCGAGCTGGGAGGCGTAGATGTCGCGGTAGATCGGGCTCTCCCGGAGGAGCGCGTCGTGGGTGCCGATTGCCGCCACCCTTCCCCCGTCGAGGACGACGATCTTGTCCGCGAGGAGGACGGTCGAGATCCGCTGGGCGACGACGAACCGCGTCGCGGAGTGGTCCTCGGCCATCAACCGGTCCAGGGCGTCTTGGAGCTTGATCTCGGTCTCGATGTCCACCGCGCTCGTGCTGTCGTCGAGGATGAGGACCCGCGGCCGGACGAGGAGGGCCCGGGCGATCGCGATCCGCTGCCGCTGGCCGCCGGACAGGTTCACGCCGCGCTCCCCAACCACCGTGTCGTAGCCCTGGGGGAGCTCGGTGATGAACTCGTGGGCCTGGGCGGCCTGGGCGGCGGCGACTACCTCGTCGTCCGTGGCCTCGGGCCGACCGAAGCGGATGTTGTCGCGGACCGTCCCCGTGAACAGGACTGCCTCCTGGAGGGCGATCCCCATCTCCCGCCGCAGGGCGACAAGCGACAGGTCGCGGACGTCAGCCCCGTCCACCGTGACCCGGCCGCCCGTCACGTCGTAGAACCGGGGGATGAGGTGGATGAGGGTGGACTTCCCGGACCCAGTGGCCCCGAGGATCGCCACCGTTTCCCCTGGCTCGGCGACGAGGCTCACCCCGCGCAGGACCGGCTCCCCGTTGTAGGAGAACGACACGTCCTCGAGCGCGACCCGCGCCCCGCGCCGCTCCGCGGTCGGCCAGGCCCCCGCGACGGGCCGCTCCGCGACGTCGGGCTGCGCGTCGAGGACCTCCCGGATCCGGGAGGCGGACGCCTCGGCCGCCGACAGGGGGCCCATCATCATCGCGATGAGCATCATCGGGAACAGGGCCATCGTCAGGTAGTTCACCGACGCGACGACCTGGCCCACGGTCATCGCTCCCCCGATCGCCGCCCGACCGCCCAGCCAGATCGCGCCCACCACCCCCAGGTTCACGAGGAGGGTCATCGTCGGGCCGATCACGGCGAAGAACGTCATCACCTCGATGTTCTTCCGCATCAGGGCCTCGTTTTCGCGGTCGAAGCGCCCTGCCTCGTGGCCCTCGCGGACGAACGCCTTCACCACCCGCACCCCGGCCAGGTTCTCCTGGAGGACCGTGTTCAGCCGGTCAAGCTGCTTCTGGACGGCGAGGAACATCGGCCGGGCCCGGCCCACGAACACGGCAACGAGGACGACGATCACCGGGACGAACGCGGCGAGCATCCAGGCGAGCTGGCGGCTGGTGAGGACAAGGAGGACGATGCTCCCCAGCACCCACACCGGGGCCCGGGTGAGGATGCGCAGTGACATCGCCACGATCATCTCCACCATCGTCACGTCGCTCGTGGTGCGCACGATGAGCTGTCCGGTCTGGAGGCGATCGAGGTTTCCAAACGAGAACGTCTGGACCTTGCGCATGATCGCGCTGCGGACGTCGTGGGCGAACCCCTGCCCGACCCGCACCGAGAGGATCGTGTTCGCGACCGCAAACAGGGTGGAGAGGAGCGCTGCCCCGATCATCGCCAGCGCGGTGGTGGCGATCACGCCCATGTTTCCGGCGGCGATCCCCTGGTCGATGATCCGCTGGGTGAGGCGGGGGATGAGGAGGTCCGCCCCGACCATCCCGAGGAGAAGGGCCAGCGCTCCAATCGCCTGCCACCGGTACGGTCGAACGAACCGGAACATCCGCACGAGCGACCTCATGGCCTTCCCTCCAGGCCAGCGCGCAGCTTGCCGAGGAGGGTCCGAAGCCCAGTCCGCTCCGTGGGGCTGAGGAGTGCCTCGAGCTCGGACTCGACCTCGTCCCAGATGGACTCGGCCGCGCGCCGCGCCGTCTCCCCGTTCGGGGTGAGGTAGACCCGGGACACCCGGCCATCCGCCGAGTCCGGCCTCCGCTCGACGAGGCCCGCGCTCTCCATCCGCTGAAGGGCCTCGGTGAGGGTCGCCGGCCGGACCATCGTCTGGCGGGCGAGCTCGGTCTGGGGGAGTCCGTCCTGATGGCCCAGCCGGAACAGGATGAACCCCTGGCCGCGGCTGAGCCCAATCGCCTCCATGTGCGTGTGAACGCGGTCGCGGAGGAGCTTGGACACCTGCATCAAGAGGTGCCCCAGCCGCTCGTCGTCCCCTTCGGTCCGCTCCTGCAACGTTTAGCCTCCTAAAGGTTAGGTGACGAAGGATACCAGGGTCGACGCCTGCGTCAACCGGTCCACCGGTCTTCCATCACGGTTCCGCGCCCCATCCATCCCACCTGGGTAGGGTCACAGGGTCCGTGTGGAGGTCGAACATGAAGGGTACGTTGATCGTTCTAGGTATTACCGCAGTGGCACTCGGCGGAGCGGCAACGCTGGGGACCATGGCCCACGTCCGGTGGGGCATTTGCCCGGCATCGGAGCGGAGCTGGGGCGGGGGCTCCGGCCTCGTTGCGTTGGACGAGGTCCCGGACGTAGTCGGGCGATACCTCGCGGCGTACGGAGACCGTGACCTGGTGGTGGGCGAGATCATGGAGTTTTCGAACCACTTCTACGTTGAGGTGCGGGAGAAGGGCACCGGCCGGGGGGCCATCGAACTCCTCGTCCTGCGGGACGGCTCGGTGCGACCCGAGCCCGGCCCGAACATGATGTGGAACGCGAAGTACGGCCACCGGGGGATGATGGGGTTCCGCCGGGACGGTTCCGGGGCGATGCACCTCACTCCCGCCGCGGCGCTGTCCGTCGCTCAAGCGTACCTCGATCGCTCCTCCCCAGACCTGGCGGTTGGTGACGAGGCGGAGGCGTTCTACGGCTACTACACGATCCACACCCTGCGCGAGGGGGCAATCGTGGGCATGCTCTCCGTGCATGCGTCCACCGGCGAGGTCTGGGTCCACACCTGGCACGGGACGTTCCTGGGGATGATGGAGTTGACCTTATAGTCTTCACTCCGTGCCGGGGCGCGTCCATGGCTGAGCCCGGCAAGATGCAGCACCATGCCCAGGCGTGAGGGGTGGCATTCCCCGGCGTGAAGGCTCTCTACGCCACACTCGACGCCCTCCCGTACAGCGTGATGCTCGTGGACTCCCGGCACCGGATCCTGTTCGCCCACCGCGTGGCGGGCCGAGAGATGGAAGCGCCGCCCGAGTCCCTTCTTGGCCAGTACTGCCCCCAAGCCGTCCGCGGCGGCGAAGGACCCGTCCTGGGCTGCCCGCTGGAGGAGGCTGCGCAGGAGGCGAAACCTGTGGTGCGGGAGGTGTTCGACCCCGCCCGGCAGAGGTGGAAACGCGTGGCTGTACCCCACGGGGTCTCGGACCGCAGGGGGCGTCCCAGTGTTCCTGCACAGCGTCCGTGACCCACGGGCGGTCCGAGGAGGCGGCGGTCCAGGGACGCTGCGGGACAGAAGCCAGCCTTGCCCCATCCCATGTCTTCCGCCACATCGGACCAGGAGAACCCCGGGACGCCGATTTGGACGCATCAGGGTATCAAAGCAATGTAACGTCAGGCAGTGCCGGGTAGGGATGCCCAAGGAGGGTGCACTGGACCCACCTGGGGTGGGGTCGGTAGACTGATACCATGAGCAAACGCGTGCAGATCCCAGTGCGGGGGATGACCTGCGCCTCGTGCGCCGCCCATGTCGAGAAGGCCCTGTCCGCCGTGCCCGGCGTCCGCGAGGCCGAGGTCAACCTCGCCACGGAACGGGCCACGGTGGACCTCGGAGAGGACGTTCCAGCGGCTGCCCTCGCCAAGGCGGTGCGCGATGCCGGGTACGACGTGCCCACAGAGACGGTCGTTCTCGCGATCGGGGGGATGACCTGCGCCTCGTGCGTGGCCCACGTGGAGAAGGCCCTGTCCGCGGTGCCGGGGGTCGTTGCGGCAAGCGCGAACCTAGCCACGGAGCGGGCCGCCGTGACGCTCATCCCCGGCCTGGCCGCCCTCCCCGACCTTGAGCGGGCGGTGGCCACGGCCGGGTTCACCGCGATCGCCGCCCCCACGGAAGGCTCCCCGGCCCAGGAAGACGAGGCGGAGCGCAAGATGCGGTCAGCCCGAGCGCGGATGCTCGTCGCGTGGGCGTTCACCGTCCCGATCGCTGCCTGGATGGTCCCGGAGATGGTGTGGGGCGTGATGTGGCCCAGTCACACCGCGCACAACGTGGGGATGATCGTCCTCGCCCTGCCCGTCCTGTTCGTGGTCGGCCGCCGCACGTACCGGGCGGGGTTCGCCTCTGTCCGCCACGGCGCGGCGACGATGGACACCCTGATCGCCCTCGGGACCGGGGTCTCGTTCCTGTCGGGGCCCGCGTCGTTTTTCGTTCCGGTCGCGAACTACGCCGGCGTGGCGGCGATGATCATGGCGTTCCACCTGACCGGCCGCTACGTGGAAGAACGGGCCAAGGGGCGAGCCTCCCAGGCGATCCGGAAGCTCCTCGAGCTCGGTGCGAAGACGGCCCGCGTCCTGCGCGACGGGGTCGAAGTGGATGTGCCGATCTCTGCAGTCGGGGTGGGTGAGGTGATGGTCGTCCGTCCCGGCGAGAAGGTCCCCACCGACGGGGTGGTCGTCGAAGGGGAGAGCGCGGTGGACGAATCCATGGTCACCGGCGAGTCCATGCCCATGGCGAAGCGGCCGGGGGAGGCGGTCATTGGGGCCACGGTGAACCAGGAGGGCCTGCTCCGGATTCGCGCGACCCAGGTCGGGCGGGACACGTTCCTCGCCCAGGTGATCCGGCTCGTGGAGGAGGCTCAGGGATCGAAGGTTCCGGTCCAGGAGCTTGCCGACCGCGTGACGGCCGTGTTTGTCCCCGTGGTCGTCGGGATCGCCCTCCTCACCGTGATCGTCTGGCTCCTGCTCCCGGGCCTCATGCGGAGCCTCGTGGCAGCGGGGGCGTACCTCCCCTGGGTGAACCCCGCCTTGGGGACCGCTACCCTCGCCCTCGTGTCGGCGGTGGCGGTGCTGGTGATCGCCTGTCCGTGTGCCCTTGGGCTGGCCACCCCCACCGCGCTGATGGTCGGGAGCGGGCTCGGTGCCGAACGAGGGATTCTCATTCGGTCTGGGGCCGCCATCCAGGCCCTTCGCTCGGTGCGGGTGGTCGCGTTCGACAAGACGGGGACCCTCACCCAGGGCCGGCCCGAGGTGACGGACGTGATCCCGGTTGGGGGGGACCCGACGGACGTTCTCCGGTTCGCGGCGGCGGCCGAGCACGGGAGCGAGCACCCCCTCGGTCGGGCGATCGTCCGACGGGCTCAAGCCGCCGGGATCGCGGTCGAGAGGGCGAGCTCGTTTCAGACCGTGCGGGGGAAGGGCGTGGTGGCCGAGGTGAGCGGGAGGCGGGTCGCGGTAGGGTCGCGGACGCTCCTCGCCGAGAACGGGGTAGATGTCACCCCGGTTGCGGAGGCGCTCCAGCGGCTGGAGGGGGAGGCCAAGACCGCGATCCTGGTCGCTGTGGACGGGCGCCCGGTGGGCGTCCTCGGGGTTGCGGACGCCCTGAAGGGCGACGCGGCAGAAGCGATCCGCGCGCTTCAGAAGCTGGGGATCTGGACGGCGATGATCACCGGCGACAACCGGGTCACCGCCGAGGCGATCGCCCGCCAGGCCGGGATCGCCGAGGTGCGGGCCGAGGTCCTGCCCGAGGGAAAGGTGGCCGAGGTGCGCCGGCTCCAGGAGGCGTTCGGATCGGTGGCGTTCGTCGGCGACGGGATCAACGACGCGCCTGCCCTGGCCCAGGCCGACGTGGGGATTGCGATCGGCACCGGAACCGACATCGCGATCGAGGCGAGCGACGTGACCCTCGTCCGGGGGGATCTCACCTCGGTCGTCGAGGCGGTTCGCCTGTCGCGGGCCACGTTCCGCGTCATCCGCCAGAACCTGTTCTGGGCGTTCTTCTACAACGTGGTGATGATCCCCGTGGCAGTGATCGGCTGGATGCACCCCGTTCTCGCCGAGATCGCGATGGCCACGAGCTCGGTGACCGTGGTCACGAACGCGAACCTCCTGCGGCGGACACGGCTCGGCTAGCGGTTCGGAGTTGCGGCCCCTTCGGGGACAGCGTGGACCCCGCCTGGCCCGGTTGACGGAGGGGGAGTCCGAGGTCAGGATGAGGTCATGAAGGGGTGGACGTGGCTTCTCCTCCTGCCGGTGGTGGCTGTCGGGTTCTTCTACGGCTACGACCTCGTGCTGGGGCTCCACCGTCCGTACGGGCCAGGAAGGCCGAGCGCCCGCTGGCCGGAGCTCGGGATCCCGTGGCCGATGCACCCAGTGGACAACCCCGGCGACTGGATCCCCAACGGCCTCGACGTGGCCGACGTGAACGGGGACGGGTTCCCCGACCTCCTCGTCAACTACGAGTGGACGGGCCGGATCCGCGTCGTGTTCCATCCAGGAGCCGGCCTGTCCCCCGACCGCTACTGGCCCGCAGTGGACGTGGGGACCTTCGCCAACGCCGAGAACGCGGCGTTCGGCGACTTCGACGACGACGGCATCGTGGACATCGTGGTCGTTCAGGGGATCGAACACCATCGAGATCCGTCCGCGGTGCGGATCCTGTGGGGAGAGACCCCCCCCGACCCTCACACCCCGCTCTCGGCCTACACCTGGACCCAAGGGGCGAGGCTCCCGGAGAGCGTGGGCTTGGGCCAGTACCTGTACGTGAAGGTCGCTGACCTCGATGGAGACGGATTTCCGGACGTCGTGGTCGGCGGACGGGCGGCGCGCCTGGCCGGGGGCCGGCAGACCCCCGAGGCGCTGGAGGGGCTGGTCTGGACGGGCATTCGTTGGTTCCGGAACCCGCTTGCTTACGGCGGAGATCCCCGCGATCCCGCCCAATGGCGGGTGTACGCGATCGACCCCGCGGTCCCGAGTGGACATGGGTTCGTCTTTGCTGACCTCGACCGCGACGGGTTCCTCGACCTCGTGATCAACAACGCGGACTGGGACACCCTCGATGAGAAGAAAGCCATCCTCCTGTACCGCAATCCCGGTCCGGTCGCGGTGAAGGAGCCGTGGCCGGTGGTTGAGCTCTACCGGAGCCCGGAGTTCTACGGCAAGGAGCAAGTAGCAGTTGCCGACCTCGACGGCGACGGGTGGCCCGATATCGTGGCCCAGTCCGAGAACGTCGTCCACGTGTTCTGGAACCGGGGCGGGGAGGGAGGGTTCGTCTTCGACCACGAGAAGATAGAGAAGCCCCCCGCCCTCCGCTGGCGATCCCGGCCGATCGCCGTGGCTGACCTCAACGGCGACGGCCGCCCCGACATCGTCGGCGCGGCGATCCACCGCGACGGGATCCTGCCCCGCGACGTCGCCGCCGTGTGGTGGCTGGAGCAAGCCCCTGAGGGCTGGCTCCCCCACGTGATCAAGTGGGGATCGGGGTTCCTCGGGCTGGGGACGTTCAACGGCGAGAAGTGGGACGACCTGGTGGTCCTCGACGTGGATGGAGATGGTCGCCTCGACCTCGTGGCCAACGTCGAGGAGATGAACCGCCTGCGCTCTCTCCTCGCCGTGGTGTGGTTCGAGAACCCCGGTCGCTAGGTCCGGGCCCCCTGGTTCTGTCTCCAGACAACTGGGGAGGCGAGGGTGACCGAAACTACCGTCAACCGTCCACTTCAACTGTAATATATTGAATCATTAGGCGAATCCGGCACGGCACACGGAGGGGGAAGATGGCGTACCGCACAGGAACGTCTGAAGGTCGGCCTGAGCGCCATCCTGACGGGGTGGGGGATCTCCTCCCTGGGGATCACCTGTGCCTTCTCTTCCGGGACGACGGGGAACACAGAGCAGTTCTCGCGGAGTACACGCGCCAGGGAGTGGAGCGGGGCGAGAGGGTCCTGTTCATCGCGGACGCGCGCACCGCGCGCCAGATTCGCGGATACCTCCGTGACGCGGGGATCGACGCCCGCGGTGCTGAGAAGCGCGGACAGCTCGTTTTCCTGACCGTCCACGGCGCGTACACGCGAGACGGCGGCTTCGACCCGCAAGGGATGGCCGCCCTCCTGCGGGAAGAGATCCAGAGGGCGCTCGACGACGGGTTCAGCGGCCTCCGCGTGACGGGAGAGACCACGTGGGCCGTGGATGGCCGCGCGAGCTCCGAGCGGCTCATCGAGTACGAGACGCTGCTCAACGAGTTCTTTCCCGGATCGGCGTGCACCGGGCTATGCCCGTACGACGCCCGCCGCCTCCCCCCGGACATCCTCCTCGACGTCCTGCGCTCCCACCCCATCGCCATCATCGGGACCCAACTCCACGCGAGCTCGGAGAGCAACGAGACCCTCCTTCCCTCGGTGCGGACCCACGCTCTGGCGTGGGAGGAGCGGGCAAAAGAGATCACCTGCCTGCAACGGCTGCGACAGATCGCCTCGCAGGAAGAGCTTGAGCTCGTGGAAATCCTCCAGACCGCCCCCGAGGTCATCCGCTCCGGCTGGAGGTGGCCCGAACTCGCCCAGGTGCGCATTGAGTATGGGGGGAAGGTGTACGCAACCGAGGGCTTCGCGGAGACCCCGTGGCGCCAGTCCGCGCCCCTGGAGTGCGATGGCTGGGCCGTCGGGGTGGTCGAGGTGGCCTATCCCGATCCTCCTCCCGCTCCGGAGCCGTTTCTTCCCGGGGAGCAGCAGCTCTTGGATGACATCGCCCACCGGCTGGGTCAGACGATCCAGCTCCGCCACGCCCGGGAGAGGCTCCGCCACCTCCACGCCGTCCTGCGGGCGATCCGCGATGTGAACCAGCTTATCGTGCGGGAGCGCGACATGGAGAGGCTCCTTCAGCGGGCGTGCGAGCTCCTCACCGAAACGCGTGGGGTGGCGTGCGCGTGGATCGCGGTCCTTGACGAAGGGGGACGTCCCGTCCGCTGGGCGGGGACGGCCTCGCCCCGGGCGATGGGGGAGCTGGTCGCGGCGTGGAACGCGGGATCGTCTCCCTCTTGCGTCCGGGACGCCCTCGTCGGCGCTGGCCCCGTGGTCATCGAGCAGCCGACGGTGGCCTGCCCAATATGCCCCATGGCTGCGCACTATGGCCCATCTTCTGGGGTTGCGGTGCGCCTCGAGCACGAAGGCCGCGTCTACGGGGTCCTCGTCGTCGGGGTGCCGGCGGCGTTCGCCCTGGACGCCGAGGAGCTCGACCTGTTCACGGAGGTCGCCGGTGACCTCGCTGTGGCCCTCCACATCGACCGGGTCGAGGGCAGGCTGCGCGAGACGGGGCAACGCTATCGGGAGGTGTTCGAGCGCAGCCGCGACGGATTCGTGATGGTGGACCGATCCGGGCGCATTGTGGACGCCAACCCAGCGTACTGTGCCATGCTGGGCTACTCGCTCGACGAGCTGAAGGCCTTGCCAGACTTCTACGCGATCACGCCCGAGCGGTGGCACGCCTGGGAGCGGGCCGAGATCTGGGAGAAGCGGCTGCTTGGGGGCGGGGAGTCCGGGGTGTACGACAAGGAGTACATCCGCAAGGATGGGACGGTGTTCCCGGTCGAACTGCGGTCGTTTGCCGTTCGCGACGACACGGGGTCCATCGCCTACCTGTGGGGTACTGCGCGCGACGTGAGCGAGCGGGCGAGGGCTGAGGAGAGGATGGCCCGGCTCGTTCAGCAGCTCACCACCGTCCACCGCGTCGGCCAGGAGATCTCCCGTGCCGCGATGGACCCAGAACAGATCTACGCCACGATCCACAAGGCCGTCGCGGAGCTCATGCCCGCCGAAGCGTTCGTGATCTCGCTGCGCACGGGGGAGGAGGAGGCGGAGGCGGTGTACCTCGTGGACGAGGGCGGGCGCCATCCCTCGGAGCGCGTTTCCCGGGGCGAGGGGATGACCTGGCAGATCCTCTCCACCGAAAGCTCAGTGCTCATCCCGGACACCGCGGACGGCATTCCGTTCAAAGAGCGCCGGTTTGGGAGCAAGAAGAGCGTGCGCTCGCTCATCGCCGTCCCGCTCCGGGTCGGGGAGACAACAGTGGGGATGCTGTCCACCCAGAGCTACACGCCGCGCGCATTCGCCGAGGAGGACCTGCGGATCCTTGAGATGCTCGCCGCGCATGCCGGCGCAGCGATTGAGAACGCCCGGCTTGTCGCAGCCCTCCGGGAGAGCGAGGCGCAGTTCCGGAGGCTGGCGGAAAATGCGCCGGACCTCATCTACCGCTACCGGCTGAAGCCCAGCCCAGGGTTCGAATACGTGAGCCCATCGGCGACGCGGATCACCGGGTACACGCCGGAGGAACACTACGCCGACCCCGAGCTGGGGCTGAAGCTCGTCCATCCCGACGACCGGCCGGTTTTGGAGGCCTTGCGCGCGGGGGAGGGTTTCTTGGGAAGCCCAATCCAGCTCCGATGGGTGCGCAAGGACGGCCAGATCATCTGGACCGAGCAGATCAACATCCCCGTCTACGACGAGGAGGGCCGGATCGTGGCCATTGAGGGGATCTCCCGCGACATCACCGAGCGCAAGAGGGCGGTCGAAGAGATCCAGTTCGCCGAGCAGAAGTATCGTACGCTCGTCGGGAACCTGCCGGCGATCGTGTACACCGTGGAGCTGGGCGAGGTGAACCGGACGACCTACATCAGCCCGCAGGTCAAGGGCCTCCTCGGGTACTCCCCGGAGGAGTGGCTGGCCGATCCTGACCTGTGGATGGACTGTGTCCATCCCGATGACCGAGAGCGCGTCCTGGCTGAGGTTCGGCGGCGGGACGCGGCGGGCGAGCCGCTCGACGTCGAGTACCGCGCCGTGGCCCGCGACGGGTCGGTCCGCTGGTTCCGCAACGTGACGAGCAACGTGGCGAGCCCCAACGGCGGTCGCCGGTATTCCCACGGCGTGATGCTCGATGTCACCGACCGCAAGCGGGCGGAGGCCGATCTCATCGCGGAGAGGGACTGGTCCGAGACGATCATTCAGAACGCACCGAGCATCGTCGTGGGTCTGGGGGACAACGCGCGGATTCTCATTTTCAATCGGTTCGCGGAGAAGCTCACCGGCTACTTGGCCCGCGAGGTTCTGGGGAAGGATTGGATTCAGACCTTCATCCCCCCGGAGCTGCAAGGAGAACTCCGCGGGGTCTGGAAGGAAATCGTGGCGGGGAAGCTCGTTCGGCATAGCTACGAGAACCCTATCCTCACCAAGGCGGGCGAGCAGCGCCTCATCCGCTGGAGCAACACCGTGCTCGCCGACGGTGGCGAGTTCAAGATGGTGCTGTCGCTGGGGGAGGACGTCACCGAGCAGCGACGCGTCGAGGCCGAGCTCCAGGCGAGCTGGCGGACGATCCGGCAGCTGTTCGACGACATCGTGAACACCCTCGCCTCGACGATCGAGCTCCGCGACCCGTACACCGCCGGGCACCAGCGTCGCGTGGCCGAGCTCGCGGCCGCACTGGGCCGCGAGCTCGGACTGTCGTCGGACGAGCAGACCGGGCTCCACCTCGCCGGCCTCGTCCACGACGTGGGGAAGATCGTCGTTCCCTCTGAGATCCTCAGCAAACCCGGGCCGCTGAGCGATCTCGAGATGTACCTCGTGCGGGCCCATCCCAGGGCGGGGTTCGACGTCCTCTGCAAGATCGAGTTCCCGTGGCCGGTAGCGGAGATGGTCCACCAACACCACGAGCGGTGGGATGGGTCGGGGTACCCGCGGGGGCTGCGGGGGGAGGAGATCCTGCTCGGGGCGAGGATCCTTGCCGTGGCCGATGTCGTGGAGGCGATGAGCTCGCACCGCCCGTACCGGCCGGCGTTGGGGATCGAAGGAGCCCTCGCCGAGATCGAGGAAGGCAAGGGCCGGCTTTACGATCCGCAGGTCGTCGCCGCGTGCGTGGGTCTGTTCCGTAAGGGGTTCACGTTCAGCGCGACCGAAGGAGGCCCGTTGGGCTAAGGCTCGTCCAGTCGGCCTGACCTGAGGCCAACGCTCTCAGGGTTTCAGGATGCGGCTTGGTCTCACGCCGGTGGCGGGCTCGACGTGGACGACAACCGAGGCCGCGCCGCCGAGCGCCTCGCGCACGGCTTCTTCCACCTGCGATGCGATCGCGTGCGATTCGGCAACGGATAGGGCGGGGTCCACCTGGATGTGCACGTCCACGAACGCCCCCCGTCCGGAGCCCCGCGTGCGCAGCTTGTGCCAGCTTTGGACGCCATCGACAGCGGAGACCGCTTGCGCGACACGCGCTCGCTCGTTGTCGGACAGCGCGCCCTCGGTTAGCTCGTACAGCGCCCGCCGCAGGATGCCCACCGCCGCCCACCCGATGAGCAAGGCCACGGCGATCGCTGCCGCCTGGTCTCCCTGGGGGACTCCCGCGATGGCTAACGCCCCCCCCACGAGCACAGCGACCGACGATAGTGCATCGCTGCGGTGGTGCCAGGCGTTGGCCGCAAGCGAGCTCGATCGCGTCTGGCGGGCGACCCGTCGGGTGGCGTGGAACAGCCACTCCTTGACGGCCACGGACAGGGCTGCCACCCCGGCCACCGCCAACCCCGGCACGTGGTCCGTGGGCGCCAGAATCCCCCGCACGGCTTCCCCGGCAATCCACCCTCCGGCCCCGAGCAGGGCGAGCGCCACCACCGCCGTGGCCACGGTCTCGAACTTCCCGTGCCCGTAGGCGTGGGAGGTGTCGGCGGGGCGGCGGGCCAGGCGGAGCCCGCCCAACACCACGAGGTCCGTCACGAGGTCCGAGAGGGAGTGCACGCCGTCGGCAACGAGGGCCGTCGAACCGGAGACAAAGCCGACTCCGACCTTGACCCCGGTCAGGGCAAGGTTGACCCCGACGCCAACCCACGTTACGCGTACCGCCGGATCCCCGAGCCCCCGCTTGGCCATGGGTACCTTAGAGGGAGAGGAACTCTCCGCGGACGAGCGCGGGGAAGTCTTGGGCGATCCAGGTGGGGCGGATGCCGGTCCGCTCGGCCTCCTCGACCGTGGAGGTCCCGGAGAGGACGAACGCCGTGCCCATCCCCGCCCCGGCCCCCCCCGCGATGTCCGTCTCCAATCGATCGCCGATCATCAGCGCCTCCCCCGGGGGGATCCCCAGGGCGTCCACTGCCACCCGGAACGCGATCGGGGACGGCTTGCCCACCACGACCTCCGGGGGGTACCCCATCCCCTCGATGGCCCCCACCACCGCGCCTCCGCCCGGGACGAGGCCCGTCTCCGTGGGGTAGGTGGGGTCGCGGTTTGTGGCCAGGAACCGCGCTCCGGCGAGCAGGGCCTGCAGGGCTTGGTCGAGCTTGGCGTAGGAGAGTGCCCGATCCATCCCCACCACGATCCACTGGGCGTGGGTCGGCTCAACGGGCGTGTGCCCGGCGAGCACCATCTCCTCGGCGATCCCCTCCTCGCCGAGCGGCCAGAAGCGGACTGGGCCGTACTCCTGTTGCAGGTACCGGGCGGCGATGAACGAGCTCGGGATCACCTCGGTTGGGCGCACGGCGAGCCCCCGCGCGGTCAATCGAGCCGCCATCCCCTGCCGGGACCGGGTGGAGTTGTTCGTGAGGAGGACGACCGGCCCGAGCGTGCGCAAGTCGGCCAGGGCCTCGGGGACGCCGGGGAGGGGCTTTCCCCCGCGGACGAGGACGCCGTCGATGTCGAGGACGAACCCGCGGTACCGCTGGAGGGGGTGGAGGGTCATCGTCCAATGATAGCCGGTTCCGAAACGGGATTCTGTGGGTGGTTTGGCGTCCGGTCCATCCCGGGCGTAGAATGGGGCCGTCGGAGGGATGGTCGAGTGGCCGAAGACGACGGCTTGCTAAGCCGTTGCTGGGGTGTTGAGCCTTAGCCGTGGGTTCGAATCCCACTCCCTCCGCAGAACGGCGGTGACCGGTTGGCTGGTTGACCGGTGTGTCGGTAGGTGTGAACGGAAAACCTGTTGTACCGTAAACTGGGAACCGCAGTCGTGCGCCCGTAGCTCAGGGGACAGAGCGTTGGCCTCCGGAGCCAAAGGCCGCAGGTTCAAATCCTGCCGGGCGTACCAGTTCGGTCTAGAGCTGTGTGCGGCCCTTGAGGGCGCGGCCGAGGGTGAGTTCGTCCGCCGACTCGAGGTCCCGCCCCACCGGGATCCCGTGGGCAAGCTGGGACACGGCCACCCCGAGCGGCTTCAGCACCCGCAGAAGGTGCATTGCGGTGAGGTCGCCGTCGAGCTTCGGTTCCAACGCGAGGATCACCTCACGTACGCCCTCCGCCTTCACCCGCTGGACGAGGCTCTCCACGGCGAGGTCGTCGGGCCCGATGTTCTGGCTCGGGGAGATGAGGCCCCCGAGCACGTGGTAGCGGCCGCGGTACTCCCCGGTCTTCTCGAGGTGGGGGATCTCCCACGGCCGGGCGACGACGCAGAGCGTGGACCCATCGCGCTTAGGGTCACGGCAGATCGGGCATGGACCGTCGGTGGCGAAGTTCCCGCACTGGGGGCAGCGCGTGATCCGGTCGAGGCCAGCGAGCGCCGCCACCAGCCGCCGCCCCTCCTCCGGCTTGGCGAGGAGGAAGAACGCGATCCGCTCTGCCGACCGCCGTCCGACCCCCGGAAGCCGGGACAGGGCGGCGAGGACCTCCTCGAGCGGGACGATCATCCGCCCATCCCCGGGGGGAGGAACTGGGTCAGCGGAGCCATCATCTGCTGGGCACGTTCCTTGGCCCTCGCTTGGGCCTCCCGAACCGCAGCGACCACGAGGTCTGCGAGGAGCTCCGCCTCCTCGGGTCGCACCACCTCGGGGGAGATCTCGATCCGCCGAAGCTCGCCGTGCCCGGTCACCACGGCTCGGACCACGCCCCCCCCGGCCGTGGCCTCGAGCTCCATCTCCGCGAGCTTCCGCTCGGTCTCCTCCATCTGCGCCTGGAGGCGTTGCGCCTCCTTCATCAGGTTCCGCAGGTCACCTGTTCCCATCGGTTCCCTCCCGGAGGATCGTCCCCTCCAAGGCTTCAGCGAGGATCCTCGCTCCTTCCTCGAGCGTCGGCTTCGGTGTTCCGCCAGCCCACACCAGCTGCACAGCGAGGAGCGGGCTGAAGAACTTCTGGGCCATCCCCTCCACGTACCCGTGGACCGCGGGCTCGCGGAGGGATTCGTAGTGGTACCCACAGTCCTCCGGGAGGCGGATCGTGAGGAGGCCGTCTGCCCACGTCGCCTCAGCCGGGTGGAGGAACGCCGCCACCGAGACGCGCTCCTCGAGGATTGCAGCGAGCATCGCCTCCCACGCCGTCCCGGGGGGGGACTGCTTCTCTTTTGCCGGGGCCCCGAGCTGGACCTGCTGGGGCGCGGCGGAGGGGGCTGCCCGGGGCGGGTTCCGGAGGGGAAGCGCTTCTCCCACGTGGGGAACAGGAGAAGGAGGGACCGCTCGCCTTTGCGGTGGGCCACATAGGGCGACGATCGCCAGCTCCACGTGGAGGCGGCGGGAGAACGCTCGCCCGAGCTCGCCGCGAACCTCGATCAGGCGCTGGGCGATGGGGATCAACGGGGCCTCTCCAGCGATGATCCGATCGCGGGCCCGGCCCGCTGCCTCCTCGAGGAACAGGGCGAGGTCCCGGCCCCGCGCCGAGAGCTCCCCAACAGCGGTCAGGGCCCCGTCGGCGTTGCGCCCGACGAGGGCATCGAGAAACCCGTCGACGAGGGACAGAGGGGGGATTCCGAGGAGGTCCACGACCGCCTCCTCGGTGACCTCGCCCGCGTGCCCGAGCTGGTCGAGGACGACCAACGCGTCCCGGAGGGCCCCCCGGCTGCGGCGGGCGATGAGCGCGGCAGCCCCCGGGGCGAGGGCGATCCCCTCGGCCTGGGCCACCGTCTGGAGGACCCGGGCGATCGCCTCCTCGCCGATCGGCCCGAACTCGAACGCCTGGCAGCGCGAGAGGACGGTTGCGGGAACCTTGTGGGGTTCGGTGGTGGCGAAGATGAACAGGACGTGGGGCGGCGGTTCCTCGAGCGTTTTGAGGAGGGCGTTGAACGCCTCCCCAGTCAGCATGTGGACCTCGTCGATGATGTACACCTTGCGCTGGCTGCCCGCGGGGAGGTACGCCACCTCCTCCCTGAGCTGCCGGATCTGGTCCACGCCCCGGTTGGAGGCCCCGTCGATCTCGACGACGTCCAGGGACTGGCCGGCGAGGATCCGGCGACAGGATTCGCAGCGGTTGCAGGGCTCCCCCTCCTCGGGGGCGAGGCAGTTCGCGGCCCTCGCGAGGATCCGGGCGACGGATGTCTTCCCCACCCCGCGCTGGCCGGCGAAGAGGTAGGCGTGGCCGAGCTTCCCTCCGGCCACGGCGCGGCGCAGCGTGGCCACGACGAGGTCCTGGCCAATGACGTCCCCGAACCGCTGCGGGCGGAACCGGCGGTACAGGGACAGGCGATCGGCGGGCTCGACCATGGACAGGGGAGGATAGCGGATCGAGGCCCGAAAAAAAAGGATCCAGGCGGCGTCCTACTCTCCCAGGCCGTTACCAGCCCAGTACCATCGGCGCTGGAGGGCTTAACTGCCGGGTTCGGGATGGGACCGGGTGTTTCCCCTCCGCCATCTGCCGCCTGGAATCTCCACAACCGGCCTTGAGAAGTGAATAGAGCGTCCGCTACGTAAGACGATCGGGCGATTAGTACCGCTCGGCTCCACCTGTTGCCAGGCTTTCACCTGCGGCCTATCAACCTCCTAGTCTCGAAGGGCCCTTACATGGGGAGGCCTCATCTTGAGGTCAGCTTCGAGCTTAGATGCCTTCAGCTCTTATCCGGTCCGGGCTTAGTTACCCAGCAGTGCCCCGGGTGGGACAGCTGGTTCGCCAGCGGCCCAGCCGCTCCGGTCCTCTCGTACTGAGAGCGGACCCTCTCAAGCCTCCTACGCCCACGGTAGATAGGGACCAACCTGTCTCACGACGGTTTGAACCCAGCTCATGAACCCCTTTAACGGGCGAACAGACCGACCCTTGGGACCTGATACAGCCCCAGGATGGGGTGAGCCGACATCGAGGTGCCGAACACC